>NZ_JBEYTI010000062.1:0-20488 GCF_040642975.1 Micromonospora sp. NPDC047548 | reverse complement strand
AAGAACATAGCGAGAAGGAGCCCTTCAACCTGCGCCGCAACGGAAACAACGCACGTCAGGCCACATCAGACCGTCCCTCCAAGCGAGCCGCACCCTTTGGCTATATGTGGCGCGACGAAGTCGTGTTCGCTGATCAGCGGCGGATGCGCCACGTCGCGGGTGATCACCTGCGGTTGCAGCGGGTTCCAGCGGCCTACCTCCGATTGACCGAGAAGATCGTCGGCGGCGTCGAGCGGGCCGGGTCGGTGTGCTGCCGGCCGCGCCGCGACTGCAAGTCTGCGGTCGGTGGGACAATCGGCTCATGTCCCTTGACGAGGTACGCGACCTGATCGCCCGGCACGTCAGGCCCGATCTTCGGACGGCCATCGATGAGGTGCTGATTTTCAAAGCCGACAAGCCGTTTCCCCCTAAGCCAACCACATATGGGAAGACCTTTGCATTCGTCGCTCAAGGGACGAAGCGCTTCGGACTCGGCGACCAGATTTACGAGTACCGGGCAGGGCAGTACCTCGTCGTGTCGGTGGATCTGCCGGTCACGGCGCACTTCAGCGCCGCGAGCGCGGACAAGCCAGGGCTCGGCGTGGGGTTGACGCTCGATCCCACTGTCATCGCTGATCTGCTGCTGCAAGCACCGGCCGAAATCTTGCGCGACTGCGACGAGAGCGCGCCTTCCGGGCTGGCCATCAGCACGGCCTCCGCCGACATGCTCGACGCGGTGTTGCGGCTGTTGCGGCTGCTTGACACCCCACGCGACATCCCCGTGCTAGCGCCGATGATCAAGCGCGAGATTCTCTGGCGGCTGATTACCAGCGAACAGGGCCTGATCATCCGGCAGCTCGGGCAACCTGACAGCACTTTGAGCCACATCACTCGCGCTGTCCGCTGGATACGCGATAACTACCGCGAGTCGTTCCGGGTAGAGATGGCGGCACGGCGGGCGGGAATGAGCGTCTCGGCTTTCCACCGCAACTTCCAGGCGCTCACGTCGCTGAGCCCGATCCAATATCAGAAGCAGATCCGGCTTCATCAGGCACGGCTTCTGCTTGCCTGCGACGCCACGGACATCGCCGGAACCAGCCGCCTTGTGGGTTACGACAGCCCGTCGCAGTTCAGCCGCGAGTATCGTCGCCAGTTCGGTGTGCCGCCGAGAGTCGACGCGGCGCGCCTGCAACAGCCTGTGCCGGCGTCGCTTTCCTGATGAACCGCCCCGAACCCGGCCTGGCGGCGGTTCAGTGTGGCATCGCCTCCCCCCGTCCGGGGGCGCGAGCGGATTAGGCAAGAACGCAAGAGGATTGTTGCTTCCACTCACATGCTTGATCGTGTTTGTCTATGGAGCGGGCAACGTGAGGTGCGTGTGGGTGATATCGGGTTTTACGGTCGAGATACTGAACTAGAGCAGCTTTCGACGTTTCTGGGCCAGGCGGGGCGCGGAGGCGCCGCACGGCTGCTGACGGGTGAGCCCGGTGTGGGCAAGTCCTCGCTGATGGCCGCTGCGGCGGAACGTGCCATCGCGGAGGGCGTGCAGGTGCTGCGGGCTTCGGGGTCTGAGTTCGAGGCCGATGTCAGCTACTCGGCCCTCAACCAGTTGCTGCTTTCCGTTCAAGGCGGCATTTCGCGGCTTCCCACCGGCCCGCGGGAGGCGCTGGAGGTGGCGTTGGGATTCGGGGTCGGTGCGGCACCGGACGTCCTGTTGGTCTGCAACGCCACCCTTCTGCTCGTGCAAAGTCTTGCCGCCGAGGCGCCGGTAGTGCTTCTGGTCGACGACGTTCATTGGATCGATCGTGCCAGCGCTGTCGTTCTCGGCTTCGTGGCTCGTCGCCTGACGGGCTGCCGAGCCGGTCTGCTGGTGTCGACGCGAACAGGTGCGGCCAGTTACCTCGACCGGCATTGGCTGGCCGAGGTCGTGGTGGCGCCGTTGGACGAGGCCGCCGCGGAGCAATTGGTGGCTGCAACCTTTCCCCAACTGCCGTCGCGTATCCGGCGGCGGCTGCTTGATCTCGCCCAAGGCAATCCGCTGGCATTGATGGAGTTGCCGTCTACCTTGTCGGGTGCCGTCCAGCGGGTGGCGGCTCAGCCCGAGGTTGTTCCGCTCAACGACCGGCTGCAGGCGTTGTTCGCGGCGCGCATCGCGGAACTGCCGGAGCCGACCCGCCGGCTGCTACTACTGGCCGTCTATGAGGGCACTGGTGACGTGCGGGTGCTGCATGCTGCCTGTGCCGACCGTGGCGGGTTGGCCGACCTGGCTCCCGCTGAGCGGACGCAGCTGGTGTATGTCGACGACGCGACCGCCCGGATCGCATTCCGGCATCCGCTCATCCGATCGGCGATCGTGGCGATGTCGACGCACGAAGAGCGGCGTACCGCGCACGTCGCCCTGGCCCAGGTGTTGGTCGACGACGAGGAGCGCCGGGCGTGGCATCTGGCCGCAGCCGCGGTGGCCCCGGATGAGGGCGTTGCGCAACTGCTCGAAACCGCCGCGCACCGTGTCATGCTGCGCGGCGACGTGGTCGCAGCGATCGCAACCCTGGTACGCGCTGCTGAACTGAGCGTGACCAGCGCCGACCGGGGCCGGCGGCTTGCCGAGGCCGCCTACATCGGCGCGGAGGCGGGCGGAACGACCGCGGACGCACGCACACTGCTGGCCGATGCCCGCCGCGCGGTGCCGGACTCGACTGGGTCGCTGCACGCGGCCAACGCCGCCGCGTTCCTGATGCTCAACGGCGAGGGTGATGTGAACACCGCGCATCGCCTGCTCGTCGGCGCCATCGAGACCGGCGATCACGGGTACCGCGCCGACGATCCGGCGTTGATCGAGGCAATGCACACCCTGCTGCTGTTGAGCTGGTACGGCAGCGCACCGCAGTATTGGGAGCCGTTCTTCCGCGCGCTGCGGCGGCTGCGGCCAGAACCGCCGCAGATCCTCGCCCTGGCGAGCAGGACCTTTCCCGACCCCGTACGCACTGGCGTGTCCGCCCTCGCCGACGCGGAAACGATACTGGGCGCCCTCGCCGAGGAGACCGACGCCACGCGTGTCATGCGGATCGGCACCGCATCGGTGTATCTGGACCGGCTCGGTGACGTCCGCGAAGGGTCGTGGCGGCTTGTGCATCAAGGACGCGATGGAGCGGCGGCTCGCAGGCATATCGGTGCGCTGATGCACCTGTGCCTGGACGACTTTCTCATCGGCCGATGGGACGAAGCGCAAGAGCTGGCATGGGAGGGCCAGCGGATCTGCGACACTGGCGGCTTTCCATTTTTTTCATGGTATTTCTGGTATAACAGGGCGATCGTGGCCGCCGGGCGGGGCCACGCCGACGAGGCGTACAAGCTGGCCGACGAGATCACCAACTGGGCGCATCCTCGTGGGGTATCGGCTGGAGTCCTGTTCGCCCACCATCCGCGTACCCTTGCCGCCGCCGCGGCCGGGGACTTCGACGCCGCGTATGTTCACGCCGCTGCGATGAGCCCGCCGGGGACGTTCGCCCCGTACGTGCCCCACTGCACCTGGGTTGCTTTCGACCTGGTCGAGGCGGCTGTGCGGACTGGGCGGACGGTGGAAGCGCGGGCACACGTCGAGGCGATGCGCATGGCCGGAGTGTCGCGGCTATCCAGCCGGATGGCGCTCATCCAAGCGGGTGCCGAGGCCCTGGTTGCCGACGGTCTTGAGCCCGCGGAGAGGCTTGAGCAGTTGCTCGGCGACACCGCTGTCGACCGGTGGCTGTTCGACGCGTCCCGCGTACGGCTGGCGTATGGCGAAAAGCTCCGGCGAGCCGGACGTGTCACGCAGGCCCGCGTCCACTTGCTCGCCGCGCGTGACGGGTTCGCCGCGATGGCAGCCGGGCTGTGGCTTGACCGCGTGCACGGCGAGTTGCGCGCTGCGAAGCACCGGCTGGCCGACGCTCCCGCCCCCGGTGTGGCCGCGTTGACCGCGCAGGAGGCGCAGATCGCTCAGCTGGCCGCCAGCGGCCTGACCAACAAGGAGATCGCCCTCCGTTTGTTCCTTTCGCACCGCACCGTCGGCGCGCACCTGTATCGGATCTTTCCCAAACTCGGTGTGACGTCCCGGGCCGGTCTCAGGGATGCCCTCTCGTCACCTCCTGATCCTCAGTGATCCGCTGGTCCGGACGGTCCGGAGCAGACTCGGCAGCGAGCACGTGAGCCTGCGCCTCCTTCGCTTCGAGCAGCCGTTCCAGCAGGCGGCGGGTAGTCGGGTCGGCGTCGCCCACCCAGCGCACGGCCTCCTGCAGGGTCTGGACGAGGATCCGAGCCGCCACGAGATTCTGCGTCACGATCCCGATGAGGTCGCCGGCGGCGAAGCTCTGAAAGCTGATCCGTGACCGTCCAGCAAGGTGCCGTGGATCGTAGTCGGCGGCGAACCCGAGGTCCCGGATGCGGGCTGCCAGCGCACGGGCCTCGGCTCGGTCATCGTCGGCGCAGGTGAGCAGATAGTTGGCGACCGGCTGCGCCGACACGCCCCGCACCAACAGGGCGTGGTGTTCGTACTGCAGCGACGACACGATCATGCTCGGCAGCAAGACGTTGAGCAGACGCGCCACCGCGCTCAGGTCGGCCCGGTTCGACGGCGTGACCGGCCCGTCGTCCGGGTCGCACACTGCACGGTCGTGTACCTCGCGCCTGCGCAATCCCGGTTGTCCTGGCATACACCCATGGTCGGTCAGCTGCCCGCCGGACACATCTGTCAAATGACCTAACGGTCGCCGCTGAAGCGTGGTCCGGCGGCCGCGTCGCCGGTCTCCGCGCGGCTGTCGTCCAGAAGGCTGCGGTTGCCATTACGTCATCGGCGGCTAGGTAACCGGCCACAGCCAGGCGATGACCCTGAGGTCGTATGACAGATGTGCCGCGCCTGTCGCTGCGACGAGATTGGTTCTCGTCCTGAACGAGCACGACCCACCAAGGGGCACACTTCATGACCATCGGACACGGCTTCCACGCCACGATGACCGCCAGGCCCGGCAAGGGGGACGAGGTCATCGACCTCCTGCTCCACGCGCCGTCGCTCGCCAACGATGACTGCGTCGTGTTCCTGGTCGGCCGGTCCGCGGTCGACCCGGACACGATCTTCGTCACAGAGGGCTGGACCAGCCCCGAGGCCCACCGCGGCTTCTTCACCAGTGAGCCCGCGCAGACCCTGGTCGCCCGGCTCCAGGCGCTGCTGGCCGCCGAGTCGGCCTACACCGACGAGATCCCCGTCGGTGGCAAGGCCGCCTTCCGAGAGGACGAACCATCGTGATCACCACTACATCGCGTCCCGGCGTCGATCCCGAACTGGCGGCGCTGCTCGCCGAGATGCCGCTGACATCCATCCTGAACGCCGACGCCCTCGCGCAGGTACGCCCATACTCCTCGGCTCCGGTCGAGCCACTGCTGGACGGCCGTCCCATCGGCCGCACTGAGTTCGTCGCCCGCGCTGACGACGGCGCGGAGATCGCGCTGTCGGTCTTCCGCCCGGCCGGTGATCGCACCGCACTCGCGCCGTGCATCTACTGGATTCACGGCGGTGGCATGATCATGGGTGACCGGTTCGCCAACATCGACATCCCGCTGGAATGGCTCGACCGGTTCGGTGCCGTGGTCGTCAGCGTCGAGTACCGGCTGGCCCCCGAGGCTCACGGCCCGACACTGGTCGAGGACTGCTACCGAGGCCTGTTGTGGACGGCCGAGCACGCCGACGCGCTCGGCGTCGATCCGAGCCGCATCATCGTCGCCGGCGCCAGTGCGGGCGGCGGTCTGGCGGCCGGAGTGACGCTGCTGGCCCGCGACCAGGGCACCGCCCCGATCGCCGCGCAGATCTTGATCTGCCCGATGCTCGACCATCGCAACAGCACGGCCTCCAGCCGCCAGTTTACCGGCGTATCCGGTGTCTGGACGGGGCAGACAAACGAGTTCGCGTGGCGATCGGTCCTCGGCGACCGGCCCGCTGGCGTTTCCGCGTACATCTCGCCGGCGCTCGCCGAGGATCTGTCCCACCTGCCGACCACCTACATCGACGCCGGAACCGCCGAGGTCTTCCGCGACGAAGCCGTCGCCTACGCCAGCCGGATCTGGGCTGCCGGCGGCCAGGCCGAACTGCACGTCTGGGCGGGTGGCGTCCACGGGTTTGACGCGCTCTTCCCACAGACGCGCATCGGTGCTATCGCCCGGCGGGCCCGTACGGAATGGTTGGCCCGCGCCTTGGACGGCGCGTCCGCCGAACGCGGAGGCAGGCAATGACCGTCGACTACCGCAGCCAGTTCCTACGTGAGTTCCTCCGCGATCCGCTCACGGTCGCGTCGGTCGCGCCGAGCAGCCAGGCACTCGCCGACGCGGTCGTCGCACCGGTGCCGCTCACCGGCGACCCCATCGTGGTGGAGCTTGGACCCGGCACCGGAGCGTTCACGCAGGCCATCCAGCGGCGGCTGGCCGGCCGAGGCCACCACCTGGCCGTTGAGATCAACGAACGGTTCGCTGATCTGCTCGCTGCGCGCTTTCCGGGCGTCGACCTCGCCATCGCCGACGCCCGCAACCTGCGCGAGATACTGGCGGTACGCGGGCTCGACCACGCCGACGTCATCGTCAGCGGGCTCCCGTGGGCGGCCTTCACACCGGGGCGGCAGGACGACCTACTCACCGCGGTCACCGCAGTCCTCGCCCCGCACGGCGTCTTCACCACCTTCGCGTACGCCTACACGCGCTGGATGCCGCCGGCCCGGCGGCTCCGGCGCAGCCTCGGTGAACGGTTCGAGGAAGTGGTACGCGGCCGGACGGTCTGGGCGAACATGCCACCCGCGTTCGTCTACTTCTGCCGCAGGCCGCACATGCCAGCGCGCCGGGTGACGGCCGGGCTGGCTCAGCACCTGTCGTGGCATCGGCCGACACGGACGCTGCAGATTACCCGACCACCGAACCGCTAACCGGAGACGGGGCCGCGCGTCAACCTCGCGTGGCCCCGTCGCTCTCGCCCGACCAAACAATGGGGGACACCATGCGTAGCCGTGCTTCCACTTCCAAAGGTGTTAAGGCCCGGCACCGCGGAAGACATGTCGTCATGAGCGCCGAAGGCGACCGGGTCACGACGCTGGAGCTGTTCTTCGACCTCGCATACGTCTTCGCTTTCGTCCAGGTGAGCATGCTCATGATCGAGCAACACGACGCTATCGGCATCCTGCAAGGGCTGGCCGTCCTCGGGCTGCTGTGGTGGTCCTGGACGGCGTACAGCTGGCTGGCCAATCAGGCCCACGCGGACAGAGGCCTGGTCCGCATCGCGATGATCGTCGCAACGATGGCCGTCTTCGCTGTCGGATTGACCGTGCCAGAGGCCTATCACGACCGCGACGGAGGACTGTTCGGGCCGATGGTGTTCGTGTGCGCCTACCTGGTCGCCCGGTGCACCCATGGCGCTGTGTACTTACTGGCGGCCGTCGGCGAGGAACGGGCCCGGCGTGAAGTCGTGCTGACGGTGCTGGTATCCATGCTGCCGTCCAGCATCCTGCTCATGACCGGTGCGCTGCTCGGCTCGCCGCGGCAGGTGTGGTGTGTGTTCGCAGCGGCCGCCATCGAACCGGCCGTCGCCTATGTCACGACCCGGCGCCTGCAGGGACGCGTCAACTCGGCCGCGCACTTCGCCGAGCGCCACGGGCTCGTCGTCATGCTCGCTCTGGGCGAATCAATCACCGCAATCGGATTCGGCGCCAGCATCGGACCGATCAGCCTGCCGATCCTCGCTGGGGTGATCCTTGCGATCCTGATCGCCGTTGCCATGTGGTGGGCGTACTTCGCCCGCCTCGCGCGCACTGCCGGGCTTACGCTCGCCCGCCAGCGGGACCGGCGACGCGCGACGACCGCCCGCGACGGGTACACCTACCTGCACTTCCCCATCATCGCCGGTATCGTCCTCGCCGCGGTCGGGGTTGAGTCCGCCATGGTTCACATCGGGCAGGAGGGCACCTTTGGCCTGCTGGGCTCTGGAACGCTCGCCGGTGGCGTGGCCGGGTACCTCGCCAGCACCGCCCTGTTCGCCCGCAGAGTCATCGGCGGCTGGCGGTGGTCAAGATTGTGGACGGCCGTGATCCTGCTGGTGGCCGTGCCTCTGGTGGCGATGCTCTCGCCGCTGGCGGCCCTCAGCCTGGTCGCCGGGGCGATGGTGGCGCTGCTGCTGGCTGAGTGGCTTCTAGCCAGCCACGGCCTGCGGCTGACCTGGCCGACCCTGCAGGCAGACGAGTGCCCACGGCAGCGCCAGCGCACCGGGACCTGCGACGCTGACGAGGAACCGTCGGTGAGCGTCGATGACGCCCACCGACTGCGCCAGACGTAGCCATGTGCAGATATGGCCATCACCAAGCATGATGGCGACTGCGCCCACAACGCCGGCCGCTCCCAGATTCCCGCCGGCCGGCCACGGCGGCGTGAGCGACGATCCGTGGCTGCGCGGTGGCTGCTCGGACGTCTGGGAACTTGCACGGACGTGCCGGGACTCTCGGTGGTCGATGGACCATGAAACCCGCGCCGGGTGCCGACAACCTTGCCCTGAAGCTCGCGATGTGTTGCGCCATCCTGCTCGCGCCTTGGCCGCTCTGGCGGCCAGTAAGGCGGCTGAGGCCAACACCTACACACAGCAGGCGGCGGCCTCCGCCCAGCAGGCACAGACGTACGCCAATCAGGCGCACCAGTCCGCGCTGGAGGCCAAGGCATCGGCCGACCAGGCGGCGCAGGCCGCCGTCACGGCCCGCAACGCGGCCAACTCCGCGCAGGCCAGCGCCAACGCGGCAGCCCAGTCGGCCACCACCGCCTCAGCCGCCGCGCGTCGTGCCCGGGCCGACTCCGAGGCCGCACTTCTACCCGGCCAGCGCCTGGGGCGGCGTGGTCAGTTCGGGAAAGCGTGCCTGCCACAACGCCCGCAGCCGGGCCGGCAGCCACGCTGCGGACGATGGATGCACGTGGCCGTGAAGTGAGAACTGGCCGGTGTAGGTGAGGCGCTGGTCACCGGACCGGGTATGTCTCGGGGTGGTTCAGGCCGGATGGTCAAGAGGATGGCTGCTGGGTTCGCCGGCGAGGCGAAGACCGATGTGGTGGGTCGGGGCGGCCGAGGAATCGCTGCTGGGTACGCCCGGCTCCGCCGGGCGGGCCACCGAGGGGCATGTCCGCCGCCGGGTGCAGCCGGCGGATTCCCGGCACCGCCAGGCCCACCAACAGCACCCCGACGCCGGCCCACGTCAGGAACGCGAACGACGTGGAGTGGTCCGCCGCCAGGATCCCGAGCGCGGGGCGGGCCACGGCGATGCCCAGCCCGCCCAGGCAACTGATCACGCCGAACGTCAGGGCCCGCACTGCCGGCGGGGTGACCTCGTTGGTCAGTACCTCCAAAACGGTCGTGCCCAGTGCGTAGCCGAACCCCATCAACGGCAGGAACAGAAACGGGCCCAGCCACGGCACCTGACCTGTGGCCACCAGGGCGGCGAGGACGAGCAGGAACGCCGCGGCCAGGGCGGGCCGGCGGTGCGACCGCCCCGCGTACCCGGCCGTCAACCCACCGAGCACGGAGGCCGCGGCGAACGCCGCGTACATCGATCCGGTCAGTTCCGCGTGCAGGTCCAGTTCGAGCGCCAGCGGCTGGAACAGGATGCGGGCACTCCATCCGAACAGCAGCAGGAGGACGCCCAGCCACGCGGCCCGGCGTATCCGGGCATCGGTTGCCGCGCGACGGATGTCCGCCACCACCGATGACAACGAGGAGACCACCCGGGGCCCGCGGATCTCCGGCAGCGTGAGCGCGAGCAGGAACGCCACCGTAGCCAGTGCGGCGGTGACGGCGAATGGCAACCGGGGGTCCACCTCGTACAGGTGACCGGCCGCGAGGAGCGAGAGCAGTACGGATGCGTTGCCCACCGCCCGCACCAGCCCGAAGGCCTTGGCCGGGCTGATTTCCAATTCGTCCTGGTCGCACAGTTCGTACAGGTAGGTGCTGGCCGCGCCGGAGGTCAGCGCCCAGAGCACGCCCCAGAGCACCCACGCCCCGAACAGCATCTCCACGGAGTGGATCTGGGTGATCGCGGCGAAGGTCAGCACCGTGCCGGCGGCCAGGGTCAGGTAGGTGCGGCGTCGCCCGATCAGGTCGGCGGCCACCCCGACGGGAAGTTCGCACACCACCACGATGATCCGGAACACGCCGTCGGCCAGCACCGCCGTCGTCAGCGGAAAGCCCAGATCCAGCAGGTAGATCAGCCAGACCGGGAACCAGAACTGCACCTCGAGCAGGAACTGGGTGATCGCGAAGATGCGGATCGGGCGACTTCGCAGAGCTGTTCTCATGCGCTTTTGTCGCGCCGGAAGAACAGGTAGAGGATCACCAGCAGCACGGACACCACCCCGGAGGAGACGACGATCGCGTCGGCCGGTTGCGCGGCGATCCATTCCACGATGGAGGACCTGCCCAGGTCGTAGGCTGCCATTTCAGGGTCGTTGGCGATCGACCGACCGAACTCGGTCACCGTCAACGCCGTGCCGAGGATCGAGGTCACCGCGATGCCCAACAGGATGAGGTCGGTGAACATCGACGAACGGGCCGTACGCCGGGCGGCGAGCTCCGCCAGTTGGCGCTCGCAGATCCCGATCTTGAACCGCACCGGCTGTTCGAGCAGGTTCTCGTAGTCCCAGAATTCCAGGATCGCGTCCATCTCCGCACGTACGGCGCGCTTGAGGTACTTCGACAGCTCCCAACGCTCCATGATGATCAGCTCGGCCCGTTGGCTCAGGCTCATCAGATGCCCCTTGAGCCGTTCGAGTTCCCACCGCGAGCCCGCCGCCGCCGAGTCCGCGAGGATCTTCGACAGCCGGCTGTCGATCCGGTCCAGCACCCCGTAGAAGACCTGCGCGTACCGCAGCGCGTCCCACTGGTCGCGGAACGGGTCACCGGGCAGCATCCGGCCGCCCGCGTCGGTCCGGTCGACGAAGACGTAGTTCAGCCAGCGGACGAGGTGATGGAGGTCGGAGTTCAGCAGTCGGTCCGCCGGATCGCCGTCATCCCCGGGCGCTACCACGTCCTTGACCCAGTGCCGCACCGCCCGCTCGGCGCCCGGCTCGGACGGGTCGACCACGAGACTGCGGGTGACCCAGAGCGCCTCGCCGAACTCCACCGTTACCGGGTCGCCGGCCGGGGTCGCCGCGACGACCAACCGTTCCTCCCGGTCGGCCCGGCGCAACAGGTCCAGCACCGGGTCCACATACCGGCGGACGGCCTCGCGCGCCACCTGCTCACCCATTGTCACCGCCCGGGCCTGGATGCCGTCGAGGTGCGCTTCGAGTCCGTCGGTGTGCTCGGCGAGCGGCCCCACGTCCGTCAGTATCTCCAGCAGCATCAGGCCGTGGTCGAACAGGCGGAAGCTGATCTCGGTGACCCCGCGGTGCAGGGTGTCGGTGGCGCCGGTGAACTCGTCCGGCAGGTGCTCCGGGCGCAGCGTGCCGGTGAGGATGTGCAAGGTGCGCTCGACTGCGTGGTGGTCGATGGTGCGGTAGAGGTTCAGCGAGCTCGTGGCCCGGGTGTGCTCCAACACGACGGCCGGGGGCGGTGGCCCGGGCTCGTCCGTGGAAGCGGGGGAGAGAACGCTCATCAGCTCGTCGACTGCCGGCTGCTGCGCGGCCCAGAACCGCGCGTACCCGAGGGGCTCGCGCAGCGAGGCGCCGGGCACGGCGTAGTAGTCCACCACAACCGGAGCGAGGATCCGCAGCTGGGTCATGACGCCTTTGTTTCGAGCAGCAGGGCGCGGGCATCGACGTGCAGAACGCGCCCTCGCGCCGGGCCGTTGGTGATCTTTACCCGAACGAGAATCCGCCCGCGGGGTGTGCCGGCGGAGCGGACGAACTGCTCGGGCCA
Organism: Micromonospora sp. NPDC047548; assembly: GCF_040642975.1. Taxonomy (NCBI): domain Bacteria; kingdom Bacillati; phylum Actinomycetota; class Actinomycetes; order Micromonosporales; family Micromonosporaceae; genus Micromonospora; species Micromonospora sp. NPDC047548. The sequence continues at coordinate 8,622 of NZ_JBEYTI010000062.1, read as the reverse complement.
GGTGAGCACCTGGGCCCGCGTGCCCTGCGGCGCGACCAGCACCAGGTTGCCCTTGTCGTCGAGCAGCTCCACCAGCCCCGTCTCACCCACCGGGGCCAGGGTGACGTCCCGGAAAGCGGACGGCTGGAGGCCCTCGACGAACTGCTCGTATTCTGTGCTCCGGCGGAGCTCCGCCAGCACCCGGTTGAACTTCTCCAGCACGGGCACGGCCTCAGGGGTTTTGGCCATCATGAAGTACACGCCCTGCATCGAGTGCACCAGCGGATTGTCGCCTTGCAGGTAGCCGAAGTCGCGGGCGTCCCCGGCGAAGGACGGGTCGGCCAGCGCCGCCTGGCCGGGGAGCAACCCTTCGGCGAGTACGTCAATCCGGCCGTCCGCCAGGGCCTGGAAGCCTTCCAGGGTCGAGCCGAACTCCACCATCCGGGGGGCCGCGGACTCCAGGTCGTTCCAGTAGTCGTACCCGCTGATGCCGCCGACGCGAAGGGCGCGCAGGTCCGCGGCGGTGGTGGTGACCCGCGGCTCGCCCTTGCGTCGGTCGTAGAAGAGCACATATTCGAAGTCGATGAGCGGGTCGGAGAGGAGCAGGTCCTTCCGCCGCGACGCGCTGCCCACCAGCGGGAACGCCCCGACAGTGGTGCCGGACCGGACCTGGTCCTCGGCCAGAGACCACGACGTGTATCTGACCTCGGGGGAGTAGCCGGCCCGGTTCAGCACCTCGACGACCAACTTCGTGACCGGCCCGCCGTCGGGCAGTTCCGGGCCGACGAACGGCGCCCAGTCGCCGGTCGAGACCAGCACCGGCCGGGCCGGTGAGGTGGGGGCCGGGCGCAGACCGGCGGCCACGATCGCCACGGCCAGGACCACCAGTACGAGCAGCACCAGTAGCGGTCCCCAGGCCCGGAACGGCTGCAGCAGAGCCGGGCGGCGCCAGTTCGGGGTCATGATCGGCATCCTAGCTGGACGAAACCACGGCCCCGGGGCCCGTTGCCAGCGGGACTTCGCCCCCGACGACGGTAGTGATGACCTCGGTGCGCAGGACCGCGTCCGGCGGCTCGCGGCCATCGCCAGCCGCGCGAGGACACGGGCTCGAGCGACCGCTGCCAAGATCCGGTACTCCCGCACGGCAGAGCACAGGTAGGTCAGGCGTGACGACACGAAGGCCGATCATGCCCCGGCACGCCGCAGGCACCACGTCCGCCCAGGTCAACGGGGACGACGAAATTGTGGAACCCCACAGGCCGCGCTGTGGTCAGTGTCCTTTCACGCAGAACTCGTTGCCGTCGGGATCGGCCAGCACGACGGCGCCGTCCGCACCGACTTCGAGCCGGGTGGCCCCGAGGGAGACCAGCCGGTCGACCTCCGCCTGCTGGTCGCCGCCGGCCGGGGCGAGGTCGAAGCGCTGCCGGTTCCTCGCCTCTTTCGGGGCCACGGGCGGGCCTCCCCACGCGACCTTCGTGCCGCCGTGCGGGGACTGGATCGCGGTCTCCTGGTCCTGGTCCCACACCAGCGGCCAGCCCAGCGCCTCGCTCCAGAAGAGGCCGACCTCCCGGGTGCCGTCGCAGGCGAGTTCCCCGAGCAGGCCGCACCCGGCGAGGAAGTTGTTGCCCGGCTCGATGACGCAGAACTCGTTGCCCTCGGGGTCGGCCAGGACGACGTGCCCCTCCTCGGGGCGCTGCCCGACGTCGAGGTGGTCGGCGCCGAGCCCCAGCGCCGTCGCCACCGTGTGCTGCTGGTCGGCGTGGCTGGCGCTGGTCAGGTGAAGGTGCATGCGGCGGTTTGGCCCCACCTTCTCCGCGCGGCTCGGGACGAACCGGAGGCTGAGCTGGCCGTCTTCGCCGGGCAGGAGTGCACCACCGGCGTCCTCGACGAACTCCCGGCCGAGCATGCCGGCCCAGAACTGCGCCAGGCGGGCCGGGTCGTGCGCATCGAAGGTCACCGTCAGCGGTCGCGGGATCATCACCGCACAGTAGACACGGGCCAGCAGGACAACAAGGTGATTAGCCGGGCCGGACGTGTCGCGAGTGGCGCACGACGCGCGTTGACAGTCGCGCACCAGATCTCCGCTGAGCAGCTTTGGACAAGCGCTGACCGGGACCGACGAATCGATGGCGAGCCGTAGCGGCACGGGCCGGAGCCCAGTTCCAGCCAAACGCGCCCCCTCACCATGAGTCGGCGGATCTCCGGTCAGAAATCCGATCACGCTCCATGCGGCTTTCTGCGTCGTCCCGCGTCGACGAGCGAGCCAGGGTCACCCGTGTTCATGACGGACGCTCACGCGTACATCAGGTGCAGCGTCATCCCGGCATCGGCGTGTGCCAGGTTGTGGCAGTGGTTGGCCCACATTCCGGGGTTGTCAGCTGGGAACGCCACCTCCCAGACGTCGCCGGGGCGTACGTCGAAGGAGTCCAACCACAATGGGCTCCCGGTCGCCGGCCTTCCGTTGCGGGACAGCACCAAGACGTGATGGCCGTGCAGATGCCACGGGTGCACCACGAGCGATCGGTTCGCGATCGTGAACTTGACGATGTCGCCGTGGCGTACGACCTGAGGCGGGATGTCCGGGTCGGCCGCGCCGTTGACGGTGTGGGCGTACCGCGGAAGCAGTCCGTGCAGGTCGAGGCCGCGGTCGAGAACGAGGGTGAACGCCCGGTCGAACCGGGACCACGGCACCGGAGAGGCGACGCCGTAGGTGAGCGGATCCAACACCGGCCACGCGCCGGTCGCCGCTGACATCGGTCCGGTCGAATAGACCACCCGTGCGTCGACGAACAGCGCCACCGGCGTGACGGGTGCGGTGAACACCAGGTCGTAGCGCCCCCCGGCCGGGATCAGCACGGCGGTGTCCACAAGCGGCGTCGGGCCCTGCAGGTCGGAGCCGTCGATCGCGGCAACCCGGAACGGGGTCCCGGCCAGGGCGTACCGGTGGGTCGTGCTGTCGGTGTTGATCAGCCGTAGCCGCACGGGCGCCCCGGCCTCGACGGGCTCCGTTTTCGGTGCGGGCAGCGGAAGGCCGGCCAGCGTGTGCACCGGCACCGTGACGTCGACGCCGGTCACCGGTGCCGGGCGCACCACCAGGACACCGTAGAGCCCCATCCGCACGCCGAGGTCAGATACCGAATGCGTGTGGTACCAGTACGTGCCGGCCTGATCGGCGCGGAACCGATAGACGAACTCCTGTCCGGGCAGCACGGCTGCCTGCGTCACGCCGGGCACCCCGTCCTGGCTGTTCGGCACGTCGTACCCGTGCCAGTGCAGCGTGACGCCCCGCGCGATGTCCCGGTTGCGTAGCGTCACCTCCAGGACGTCGCCGACGGTGGCGGTCAGCTCCGGCCCGGGAACCTGCCCGTTGAACGCCCACGCCGCGACGTCACGGCCGCTCACGCTCACCGTGGCGGTCCCGGCCGTCAGGGTGAACCGCCTGGTGGGTTCGCCCACGGTCCGCGCATCCCCATGTCGGTGATCATGTGGTACGGCGGGAGCAGCGCCCGGGACGGCGGCCAGCCCGGTTCCGGTCACCAGCGCCGCGACCGCCACCACGACGGCCCCCCGGGACACCATCCGGGACGGGCGCGCGCCGAGGGCCCGCCACGAGACCGCGGTCGCCGCGACGACCCCGGCGACCGCGAGCAGTCCCGCCCCCGCCGACGCCGGATAGCCGTGCAGGATCGTCACGAGCAGGGCACTGCTCTCGGCGTACCCGGCGAAGAGAAGCGGGACCGCGACGGACCGGATGTCGACCGGGGCCCGCAGCAGCCGCGGCCCGGCGACGACCACCGCCGCGAGCGACAGTGGGGCGGCGATGAGGATCTTCTCCGCCGCGAACCACCAGCCGGCCCGGGCGAGCGTGGTGATCGTGATCGCGCGGGCGAACGTGGCGAGCAGCGCGAAGGCGGCCAGTCCCAGCGCGAGCCTCCGGCGCCGGGCGGCCGAGGCGGCGCCGCCGCCCAGCCACCCGGCGGCCGCGAGGACCGCGATCACGAGGTCGGCCGCGAGCAGCGAGCCGACGGTCATGCCGGCTCCCCTTCCCGGACGGTCACCTGGGTGGCGCCGGCCGGCGCCGGGCGGGCCAGCTTCCGCGCTGCCTGATGGACGCTGACCACGACGTGCACCGCGATGATTCCGTTGAGCGCGTGCAGCCCGGCGATGGTCAGGCCGACGGGGGTACTGGCGCCGGCGGCGTCGGTGGACGCGTTCGCGAGCATGGCGATGAGCGCCTGCAGGACGACGAGACCGAGCGGCAGGATCGCCAGTCCGATGAGCCGGCCCGGCGCCTTGGCCAACACGGCGAACAGGGCGGTGAGCAGGATGAGAACGGGGATGACCGCCATCCCGGTGACGCTGTGCAGGGCATATGCGCCCTCACTCGCGGGTTTGGTGAATGCGCCCACGGCGGCGAAGGCGAACTGCAGGACGAACGCGACGAGAAGCACAGTGGTGACGATGACGAGGGCTTTGCGCATGGTGATCTCCTAGAGATGAGCCGGGGACAGGGCCTGGGCGACGTGATCGGTGGCCGCGATTGCCCCGTACGCGACCAGCCGCACGAGGTCGGCGTCGTCCGGATGAGACACCCGCCACAGGGTGACGTCGCCAGTGCGGATCGCGCTGGGCGCGAACGCCGCCAGCAGCGCGATCCGCGTCCCGACGCGGTCCGTGCCGGGCAGGTCCCGGATCAGATCGGCGGCCCACTCCGCGGGCCCGGCCGGGTGCCGTCCGTCCTCCCAGCGCACGGTGGCCGTGACGGTCTGGCGCGCCGCGTCGCCCAGGAGCTTGCCGCCTTGCGTGGCGACCTTCCTCAGCGACGCGTACGCGACGCCGACCGGGCTGTCCCCAGCCCAGGGCGGTGGCGCCGTCCTGCCGGCGTCGAGGAGCGACAGGGCCCGGCCGGGATCCTTCGGCTCCCGGGCCGTCCTGGCGTAGAGCCGGCCCCCGACCGACCGCACCACCGCAGAGCGCTGCAGACCGCCGGGCAGCAGATCCGGGTCGAGCAGCGCCGAGACGATCCGGTTGATGAAGTGGAAGGCGAGCAGGGTGCCGGTGACCTCAGGGCGGTACGGGCTGCTCCAGTCGGCGGCTACGGGGGTGCGGCTGGCCTCGGCCCAGGCGGCGAGCTTGGCGTGCCTCGGCTCCGGTGGCGTCTCGCCCCGGGCGATGACCTCGGCCAGCTCGTGCTCGCCGAGTGCGTGCAGCAGCATCACGTGGGCGTCGACGCAGAATCGGCAGCGGTTGGCCCGGGACACCGCCGACGCGACGAGCTCGCGGTCGACCCGGGACGCGTCGCCGGCGAGCAGGGCCTCGCGCATCAGCGCCCAGGCCGCGGCCAGCACCTCCGGCACGGCCGAGAGTGCCTGGAAGGTGGGCACCGGCCCGAGGAACTCGTCCCGCAGCTGCCGGTAGACCTCTGCGGTGAGACCGGTTGCCGACTCAGCCGGACCGGGGGTGAAGAAGCGGTATGTCATGGTCTCGATGTTTGCCTCGGCGGGCCGCGAAAGCGTCGTGCCGCCGCAGACACTTGCCCGGCCGCCGATACCGCGTCCGTAGTACGCCTCATCTACCGCAAACGCGGGATGCCACCTGGCGACGGCCGTTCTACAGTGCGGTCATGCGCCTCGATCTGCCGTACGCCCTCAGCGGCCTCGCACTTGGCGTCCTGCTGCTCGGCAACGCCGCACTCGCGCCGGACGCCACACCGGTGCGGGCGATCGACGTCGCCCTGGTCCTGGCCATGGCGGCGGCCCTGGCGGTGTGCCGGCGGTACCCGGTGGTGGCGCTGAGCCTGGTGACCGCCGCCATGCTGGCCCTCCACATCCGGGTACACCCCGGGGTGTCCGCAGCGTTCCCCGTCCTCGGCACGGTCTACATCGCCGCCTGGCGAGGGCACCGATTCGCCCCCGTCCTGGCCAGCCTCGTCTTCCTCGGCGGCTTCCTCACCCACGACATCTCGGTCGCGCCCGCTGGCCGACCCGGCCAGCAGATCGCCGAGCGGACCGCCCTGCTGCTGGGCTGGTTTATGGCGGCCAACGTCGCCGGGCTCGTCTCACGACAACGCCGGGCGTACCTGGAACAGGTCGAGCAGCGGGCGGTCGAGGCCGAACGTACCCGCGAGGAGATGGCGTTGCGCCGCGCCGGGGAGGAGCGCCTGCGCATCGCCCGGGACCTGCACGACTCGCTGACCCACAGCATCTCCGTGATCAAGGTGCAGGCCGGGATCGCCGTGCACCTGGCCCGCAAGCACGGCGAGGAACCGTCGGCCGCGCTGCTGGCGATCCGGGAGGCCAGCAGCGCCGCCATGCGAGAACTGCGGGCGACGCTGGACGTCCTGCGCTCACCCGCCGACGGGGACTGCGTCGGGCTGGCCCGGCTGGACGAGCTAGCCGAGCGGACCCGCGCGACCGGCGTATCGGTGCACGTGACCCTCACCGGCCAGCCCCGGGACCTGCCCGCCGAGGTCGACCAGGCCGGGTATCGCGTCGTCCAGGAGGCCCTGACCAACGTGGCCCGCCACGCCGGCCCCGCCACCGCCCAGATCCACATCGAGTACGACCCGGCACAGCTGGCCGTCTCGGTGACCGACGACGGCCAGGCGTCGCCGGTCCGGCCGGTGACCCCAGGCGTGGGCCTGCGCGGCATGCGGGAACGGGTCACCGGACTGGGCGGCGCGCTGCACGCCGCCGCCCGCGACGGCGGCGGGTTCGCGGTACGGGCCACGTTCCCGCTGGACGGTCCGGCATGATCCGGGTCCTGCTCGCCGACGACCAGGCTCTGATGCGGGCCGGATTCCGGGCCCTGCTCGACGCCGAGGAGGACCTGGAGGTCGTCGGCGAGGCCGCCGACGGCGCTTCGGCCGTCGAGCTGTCGCGCCGCCTGCGGCCGGACGTCGTGCTGATGGACGTGCAGATGCCGGGACTCGACGGCATCGAAGCCACCCGACACATCGCCGCCGACCCCGACCTCGCCGTGGTCCGCGTCCTCATCCTCACCAACTACGGGCTCGACTCGTACGTCTTCGCCGCGCTCCGTGCGGGCGCCAGCGGGTTCCTCCTCAAGGACTCCGACCCCGCCGACCTGCTGCAGGCCGTCGCCGTCGTGGCTCGCGGCGATGCGCTGCTCGCCCCGGCGGTCACGCGTACGCTCATCAGCGAGTTCGTCGCTGGACCGCCGGCCGACACGACGGCCGGACGTGACGTGCTGACCGCACGCGAACAGGAGATCGTCGAGCTCGTCGCCCGGGGGCTGAGCAACTACGAGATTGCCGAGCGCATGGTGATCAGTCCGTTGACCGCCAAGACGCACGTCAATCGTGCGATGACGAAGCTGCACTGCCGCGACCGTGCCCAGCTGGTCGTGTGGGCGTACGAGTCGGGTCTGATCACGCCGCGTCGCCGGTGACACCACATCGCCGTGCGTGGACGACAACGGCCGCTTGGCTTCGTGGATGTAGACGTTGCGCGGCCGTTGTGGTCGTAGAAGCGATCACCGCATCAGCGGCCGGGCCAAGCCCTGCCCGTTACCGGGGGAAGCTCAGCGCCGCCTCGCCGATGGCCTCGTCCAGGATTTCCAGACCGAGGGCCAGTTCCTCTCGCGTCGTGGTGAGGGGTGGTGCGATCCGGAAGACGCTTCCCATGCCTGGCAGTTGCACGACGTTCATGTGGAGGCCGAGTTCGAGGCAGCGGCGGGTGACGTGGGCGCCAAGGGCGTCCGAGCCTTCTCGCGTCTCCCGGTCGAGGACGAGTTCGATTCCCTGCATCAGGCCGCGCCCCCGCACGTCTCCCACCACGTCGTGCCGGTTTCTGATCTCAAGCAGGCCGGCGCGCAGGAATTCGCCGAGCTCCCGCGTCCGTACGTCCATCTGCTCCTGTTGGAGGACGTCGAGCACGGTGTTGCCGACGGCGGCGACGAGGGGGTCGGACACGTGTGTGGTGTAGAAGAGGTAACCCAGCTCGTGTGCCCGTTGTTCGATCTCTTCGGTCGTGATCATCGCGGCGAGCGGTAGGCCGGCGCCCAGCGTCTTGGACAGCGTGAGGATGTCGGGCACGATGCCGTCACGTTGAAAGGCGTACCACGTGCCGGTGCGGCACAGACCGGTCTGCGCCTCGTCGACGATCAGCAGCATGCCGCGCTCCCGGCACTTGCGCGCCAGAGCGGCGAAGTAGCCCGGCGGTGGCTCGATGATGCCGCCAGAGCTGAGGATCGGCTCGACGATGCACGCCGCGAGACTCCCCGACGACTGGGCATCGACGAGGGCGAAGCCGTAGTCGAGCTGCCGCTGCCAGTCCAATTCGCCGTCGGAGGTGGTGAAGTCGGGGCGGTACGGGTTGGGCGTGGGGATCGCGAAGTTTCCCGGCGGCGTAGGCCCGTAGCCCCGGTGGCCGGCGCTGTATGTTGCGGCGGCCGCGGCGTGCGTCATGCCGTGCCACGACTTGGCGAAGGCGACGATCTCGTGTTTGCCCGTGACGAGCTTGGCCATGCGGATGGCCGCCTCGTTCGACTCGGCGCCGGTCGTCAGCAGCAGCGCCTTCTCCAGTGGCGGGGGGTGTCTCTATGGTCTTTGTCAACCGGTAACGGCGAGGTTTTCGGGGTTTTTGGTGCTGGGTTGCTGGTAGGGCTGCTTGTCACGGAGCA
>NZ_JBEYTI010000061.1:0-21685 GCF_040642975.1 Micromonospora sp. NPDC047548 | reverse complement strand
ACCGTCAACGGAGAAGACCCGCTCATTCATCACCCAATCACTCGACATCCAAGATCATCCTACCTTGGTGTCGCGATGACCGTTTGACTCCGCCCTCTGAAGACCTGACGAAAGGCATGGGAAAAGAGCCGACGGCGACGTCGGCGACCGATGCACGGGGAAGGTGTCAGGTCTAAAGAGCAGGCGGCGTCACGCGGGGTGAAGTCCTCTCGTGAGTGAGGTCGGAGAAGAAGATCCAGCTACAAGGTAGGGCGGGACGGGCCGGCGAGGCCACCCATTTCGTCCTGGTGCCGTGGACTGAGGGGCGGAGTCGGCGATCGGGTGCCCGTTGAGGGAACGGTGACCTGACAACGTCACGGCCCGCGTCACTTCGCGATCTCTTGTTGGCGGTGTCTTTGATCAAACGGTCTTCGAACAGCGGGTGCGCCGTGAATTGATCTTACCTTGCGCTGGCCTTCAGTCGCTGCCAGCCCGTGACCAGGCGGGCGCCATTGTCGCGGAAGGCCACCCCGAATCGGGTGGCCGGCACCATGAGCGTCGCGGCCGTGGCGAACCCGTTCTGCTTGGGTGCAACGAGCTTGCGGTGCTCGTACTCGTAGGCATTGAGGCCTAGCCCGAGGTCGTTGCGGTGCTCGGCCAGGGTCCGTGCGAGCGTGTACGCCCCCGCCATCGCCAGGCTCGACCCGTCGCCGAACAGTGACACCGAGGAGGCGGCGTCGCCGAGCAGCCCTATGCGCCCCTGGGACCAGGTGTCGAGGCGTACCTGGCTGACGGCATCAAAGTAGAGGTCTCCGGCATCGCGTACGCGCTCGGTCAGCTCGGGGACGATCCAGCCGCCGCCGGCGTACGCCTGCTCGACGATGCGCTTGTGCTGGGCGGTGTCGCGGTAGTCGTAGCCGGGCAGGGGTTTGCTGCGCCAGATGAACGCCGCGATGCCGCCGTCGCCACGCACCGGATGGACGGAGGCGAGGCGGCCAGGCATGCCGTAGAGCAGCACGTCGGTCGTCGGATTGAGCTCGCGCTCGACGGGCAAGGTGGCCACGTAGAACCCGCGGTGCGTGACGAAGTCCGTCTCCGGTCCCCAAGCGAGCCTTCGGACCATCGAATGCTGCCCGTCGGTGCCGATGACCAGGTCGAACCGGCGCGGTGCACCTCGTTCGAAGGTGACGTTGACACCGCTACCGTCCTGGGTGAGGGCTGAGATCGAGTCGCCGTAGATCAACTCCGCGCTACCGGCCACGGCGTCGGTGATGATCGCGGCCAGGTCAGCCCGGGGTACCTCGACCTCGGTGGCCCGGTTGACCGACAGGTCGACGCGGCTCTTGCGCCGTCCCTGTGCGTCGACGAAGGCGAGGCCGGTGGTCGCCGTCGCGGCAGCACGCAGCCGGGGGAGCAGGCCCATCTCCTCGGCGATGGGGAATGCCGGTCCGCGTACGTCGACGGGGTTGCCGCTGGAGCGTTGGCCGGCGGCGCGCTCGACGATCGTCGGCGCGAATCCGTTGCGGGTGAGCCAGTACGCGAGGGTCGGGCCGGCCACGCCGGCGCCGGAGATGAGTACGGTCTTCGCGGTCATATCTTGACTGTATGACCAGATTTGAAATCTGGTCAAGTGTTAAAGTGTCGGTGTGACTGCACGCACCGATCGCGAGACGAAAATCGTCGATGTCGCTGCCGACATGCTGGTCCGGCACGGCTACCGCCGCGTCACCATCGACGACGTCGCCGGCGCCGCAGGCATCGGCAAGGGCACTGTCTACCTGCATTGGAAGACGCGCGAGGAGCTGTTCGGCGCCGTGTTCGCCCGCGAGGTACGCGGCGCGGTCGGCGACATGGTGACCGCGCTGCGCGCCGACCCCGCCGTCGCGCTGCTGCACCGTTTCGCTGCGGAGTTCTTCCTGGCGATCCTGAGCCGCCCACTGCTGTACGGCATGGTGATCGGCGACGTGCAGATGTGGGGCAAGCTCGTCGGCTCCGAGGCCGGCTACGACGGGGGCCGGCACAACACGGTAATGGCGTCCTATGTGAACGTTCTGGCCGCACGAGGGTTGGTACGTGCGGATCTGGCGACGCCAGAGCTGACCTACGCCTTCCAGTCCGTGTTCGAGGGCTTCATCTACGCCGAGCGCACGGTCGGTTCAACCGGTACGCGTGACGAGCGGGCGCGGTTGCTTTCGGCCACGGTCGAATCGGCGTTCTCCCGGCCAGGGACTCCCGACGCCGCGCTCGCCGATGAGGTTGCCGCGCTGCTATCCGGCCTCGTCTGATCCGCACGCGAATCCCCCAACGGACAGCACCTTCTGCGCTCACGGCCAGATGCCTGGCCGTGACCTACGCAGTCTCATAGCGGGTGTCCGTGCTCGTTTCTCAGTCACCGCGGGGTGAAGAGCGAAGACTGACAGTCCCGATCCAGCGCGTGCCGACAACGGTTCACGCCATGGGTAGGCGTACATGTTGGCCACCGTAGAGTCGCCGGAGTGAAGCTGATAATCGTTGCTCACCTCCCCGGCGGCACCATGCCGCTCGCCATACTGCCGGCGGACCGCGTCGACCTGCCGCTGTCTGCCGGCGGTGCGGACATCCGGCGAGAGCAAAGTCTCTACTTCACGCCGGCTCGCGGACTGCGGACGACGCCGTGATGACGGTTGACTGGGGTCGACTCGGGCACGCGTACGGCCAGGCGACCGATACCCCGGCCCATTTGGACGCGCTGGAGTTCGGCGACGCCGAGGCCCGGGCCGCCGCGCTGGACCACCTCGACATCGCGGTGCTGCATCAGGGTTTCCCCGAGACGGCGACCGCGCCGGCCGTCCGGGCCGTGACCGCGATGCTCGCCGAGGGGCGGGCCCACCCGGACAGCGTCGAAGGGCTCCTGGAGTTCCTCGGCGATGCCGCACTGAGCGTGACCCACCTCGCTGACGATCGCTACTTCGCCGAGATACTGCCGGACCTCGCCGACGCCGTGGCGCAGGCGTACCCGGTGGTGCTTCCGCTGCTCACGGCATCCCCGCCGGACCGGGCCCTGTTCCGCGCGGAGAATCTGGTGGCGATTGCGCAGATGCCGTCCCTGGCGGACCGGCGGGAGGAACTGGCTGTTGTCGTCCTGGAGTGGTCGGAGCGAGGCACCGGGTTCCAGGCGGAGTGGATGGGCTGCCTCGGCCGGCTCGGTGTCGACCTCCGCGACCGGCTCACCGATCCGGACCCGGGGATCCGGCTCCGGGCCGCGTTGGCCCACGAGGATGATCCGCGGTGCCGGGAGCTGATTTTGGCAGCGCTGGCGGAGGTGCCGCCCCCGGGCCTGCATCAATTCGAGCTCGTCGCCGCGGCGATCCGCGTCGCCGCTGACTTCAACGAGATCGCTGCGGCTTCTTGCCGGGTGATCAGTCGGGACAGTTGGGCTGGCTTCGACGACGGCTGGGGCGCGTTGGTGCGCTTCGCTTTCCTCAAGCCGTACGGGAAGCGCCCGCTGACCGATCCGCAGCGTGCCCTGCTTCGGGCGCTGGTCGCGAACGACACGCTCTGGGACCCGATGAACGGAAGCTGCGGGCTCGTCTTCAAGCAGGCCGGATTACCGCACAGCCGGGGTGCGTGCCGCCGGCTCGCTGGGTGACCGCCCTTCAAGATCAGGTGTCCTGATCTGCCGCCGACCGGGCGCCACGGTACGTGACGTGTGAGCGGCAGCGTCCGGTGCGCGGTCGTGCCGACCCGGGCACTTGCCTGGCGAGCTGGCTAGTATCGTCCTTGACGTGGATGCGGCCCGCTTCTGGATGATCGTTGAACGCACCTTGGTTGACCCGTGTCGCCAGGCTGAACTGCTGACCGAGGCGCTTGCTGGCCTGAACGCCAACGACGTCTTGGGCTTTCGCCGCGAGTTCATCGCGGCCCACCGCAGGGCATACACCCGGCGGATGTGGCTCGCCGCCGCCTTGCTGCACAGCGGCCCGAACGGCGACATCGAGCTCAGCGACGACAGCTTCACCGACTTCCGTAGCTGGCTAATCAGCCGAGGACGGCACCCCTTCGAAACCGCCGTCACCGATCCAGACACGATCATCGACCTGCCGATGGACGGCTGTCATGATCTCTTCTGCCACGGCGAGACGTTCGCGGCCGTCCCCGACGAGGTCTACGAGGAGTTGAGCGGCGAGGAGGTGCCGATCGACGAGGACATCGTCGAGATGCTCGGCGAATTGCCCGACCCGCCCGTCAAGGACAGCACCGCTACTCTGCTCGCCGCCTACCCACGTCTTGCCGCCCGTCGCCGATCGCCCTGAGCGTCCATGGAATCGGTACGCCTCCGAGCAGCATCCTCATCTGGCCGATCGTGCGCGCGGTGGGCGATGCGCCATCACGCTCGGTAGCTGACCTCTGAGTTCGGACAGCATCCTGATCTGCTTGATGAGCGGATGCCTGCTGCGGTGTGACCCTCCACCGGACCAGACGTTGCTCGATCTTCCCGTACCGCCGAAGCCCATGTCGAACTCGTCCCCGGCCAAGCTCGGCTTCGCCGATCGGAGTGGCTGCCTGGGCTGCCGCTCGGCACCTACACGAGAAACTCAGGTTATGGCGTGATGGCGGCCCGCTCCCACTGGCGGGGGGCGCTGACCTTGGCCCAGCTGGTGCCGAAAGTCATCCGGCGCAGCGGTGGCGTGATGCTGCAGAGGCGAAACCAGCTACGGCTGAAGAACACGTTGACCGGGTTGCTCATCAGTCCCTGCTGGAGGGTCTTCATGGCCAGCTCGACGGCTTGGAAGCCGTACGCGCGCATCTCGGTCTCGTACCCGCCGATCGCGTCCAGGAGCGGCAGCTGGCCGCCGGCGGCCTGAGACAATTGGCGGGTGAGCAGGGCGGCGTCGCGCAGGGCAGCGTTGGCACCGTTGCCGCCGGCCGGTGGCATGCCGTGCACGGCGTCGCCGAGCACGGTGACCCGCGAGGGTGTCCAGGGTGCTGGACGGTCGGACGCCTGGAACGGGAATGCGCTCACCTCGCTTAATGGACATTGGTCGATCAGCTGACGTAGCGAGGGGTGCCACCCCGTGATCAGCCCGGCGATGTGGGCCTTCAACTGCGCGCCGTCGAGGCGTTCCGGATGCGGGGGGAGCAGGTCGTTGTGGGCGACAAATGCGCACAGCAGGTAGTCGTCCCCGGCGGGCTCGTGGCGTTCGAACACGGAGGTGAACAGGAAGTGCGGCGCGCCGGTCAGGACGAGGTTCATGCCCTGAGCCAGCCGTGCGGGCAACCAGGCTCTGGTCGTGTCGTTCAGTGGCAGTTTGAGCCCGACGCCTACCGCGCCGGTTTCTCGGCGGGTGGCGGTGGGCAGGTACTGCGCGCGCAGACGGGAGTTGATCCCGTCGGCGCCGACCAGGACGTCACCGGTGGCGGAGGTGCCGTCGGCGAAGTGGGCGGTGGGGCGACCGTCAGCAGCGAGCTCGTAGCGTTCGAATGCCTTGTTGTAGTGGACGGCGTCGTCGAGCCCGTCGAGGAGGATGCCGCGCAGCGTGTGGCGGTCGACCGGGTAAGCCCGCTCGGCGGGGTCGGGATCGTCCGGGTACATGATCGCGTCCTCGACGAGGACCAGCTCGCGCAGGTCCGTGCCTAGGAAGCCGAAGCCGCCGCCGGGCCGGCCTGCCGTGTCCACGAATGCCTGCCAGCGCTGGTCAGGCAGGCAGGCACGCAACGACCGGCTCCCCGCGGGGTTGATCGCGAGCCGATAGCGGTCCACCCGGTCGTCGCGGCGCCGTTCGCGTTCGTACACGGCGACGTTGACGCCGTGCTTGTGCAGGCCTTGGGCGAGAGCGAGGCCGCCGATGCCGCCACCGACGATGAGAACGTCAATCATGAGTCAGGCTCCGTGGTGAGAAGAGGTCGCACAGCTGGTTGACGACCGACTCGGCCGTGTCGGGACGCAGGCGGATGCCTTTGACGGTGGCGATCACCAGCTCGACACTGGCATCGACATCGAGGTCGACCGACCAGATGCGTTGCTTGATGCCTTCGTTGAAGATCGTCGCAAGTGCGTCCCGCCAGCCCTGTTCGTCATGCCTGATGTCGGCCGCCATGGACTCGTCACGGCGCGCGTGAAGATCGAGCTCGTCGAGCACGATGAACAACTCGGGCCGTTCCGCAACGGCCATGGCGATCTCGCCGAGGTGAGCCCGCAACCGGGCGGCGGGCTCCAGGTCGTTTTGCATGGTCCCCTCGAATTGGCTGGTCACGTGCTCAAGCACCGCGGCGATCAGATCGGCCTTGGTCCGGAAGTAGTGGTGCAGGGTGGAGTGGTCGATGCCCGCGGCCACGGCGATCGGTCGCAGCCGGAACCCCTCGAAGCCTCGCTCGGCGATCGCAGAGAACGCCGCATGGACAAGCGCCTGCCGGCGGTCGAGCTGTTCAGTCATCCCCGATCTCCCCCCAACCAAGTGGTTGGTTGATAGCCAAGCATCCGCGAGGCGGACTGTCAACCAAGTGGTTGGTGGGTATCCGCCAGCTTCTGTCGATGAACGCCGCTGGCACGAATCCGTCAGCGGTCGCCCGCGACCCGTCCGCCGACACCAACGTCTGGGGGTGCCCCACGCATGGCCCATCGGATGCGCGAAGGCGGCGAGACGGGCAGCATCGCCACCTTGGTCTGCCACGCCGCTGACACCTACCGCCACACCTACAACGACGATGAAAGCGCTGCTGCATATGATCGGCCAGTGAGCGCCCCCATCACACTCAAGGTTGCCGCAACGCCGACCGCTCCCGCTCTCGTCCTTCGCCCCTGGCGCATGGAAGACGTTGTCGCGCTGGTTGAGCTGTACCGGGATCCCGATCTGCGCCGTTGGACGAGCTCTCCGATGGAGAGCGAGGCCGACGGACTGCGGTGGGTGCGGGCTCAGGAGCGGGGTTGGGCAGCGGGTGATCGGTTCGGTTTCGCCGTCCTTGAAGCGGCCCCTGGGGCGGCGCCGCTGCGGTTGGTGGGCAACGTGGTGCTCAAGGAAGTCGCATCCGGCAAGCCCTCCGCCGAGGTCGGCTACTGGACGGCAGCACGAGCGCGCGGGCGAGGCGTGGCTTCCCGCGCCCTGGAGATTCTCACCGTTTGGTCCCTCGACACCTTCCGGACCGATGGCCTGGAAAGTCTCGAACTTCTCCATCAGGTGGACAACCTGGCATCCTGCCGCGTCGCGGAGAAGAGCGGCTACGAGTTCGACAGGATCCTGCCGTCGGCGCCGCCCTCCTACCCTCTTGATGGTCATCTGCACATACGGCGCGCAGCTGCCTGACCCCGTCTCGTCCCGTCCTGGCGTTGGCCATTCCCTGCCTCGGGAGAGGCGGTCAGCGCCCGCTCGTCCGGGTCGCTCACCGGGGTAAGCCCGATGTTGCACGCCTCGGACACGAGCAGAGCCACCAGGCTGACCAGCAGCCCGTCCATCCGCGTGGGCCGGGCGGACACGTGCTTGAAGGCATCGAGGAACCCGGTCCAGGAGTGCGCCTCGAACAACAGGTCCGGCAGGTCGATCCTGGGGAGCATCGCCTCCGTGGTCGCCTTCAGGCAGGTCAGCGACTCCGGCTCGCCGACCCCACCGAGCTTGTCCACGCTCAACCGGGCTGGTCGCCGAGGGCGCGGTGGGTCTGCTGGGGGCGAGCAACCACCGGGCGTGGCGGGTGGAGCGGGCCCGCGCGCTGGCCGCCGCGGCCGGCCTGCCCGGGTACGAGGTGCTCCAGTACCACCACACCTACCTGGGGCGCCACACCGACCTGCCCAGCGAGCTGGACCCGGACGGCGATCCCGGCTCGCTCGGTGGTGACGTGGCCAGCTACCTGCGGGCCGAGCCGGGGCTGACCCTGGTCGCGTACTCGCCGCTGGTGAAGGGCGGCTACACCCGGGCGGACAAGCCGTTGGGCCCGGAGTACGACCTGCCGAGTGCGCCGGGGCGGCTGGCCGCGCTGCGGGAGGTGGCCGCCGAGACGGGGGCGACGGTCAACCAGGTGGTGCTGGCCTGGCTGATGGGCGGCGAGACGCCGGCGATCCCGCTGGTCGGCGCCTCCTCGGTGGCTCAGCTCGACGAGAGCCTGGAAGCGGTGGAGCTGGAGCTGACCGCCGCGCAGCGGGAACGGTTGCAGGCTCTCCCTCCGAGCAGCCCGACGTGAGCGGCACAACCGACCTCGGGACCAGGGCGGAGGCTCCGCTGCGTTCAGCAGGGATGGGCCCGGGCGTTGGTCGTGGACCTCAGCCCGGGCGCCGACGCCGACGTCAGGTCAAAGCGATGTAGAGCCGCTTGCCGGCGGGGCGGTAGCCGACGCGTTCGTACACCCGCCACGAGTCCTCGCCGGAGGCCTCCAACCAGGCGATCTCCGCGCCGCCGGCGAACAGCCGCTCCGTTATCCCGGCGGTGATCGCGCCTGCGAGTCCCCGTCGGCGGTATGGCGTGCGGACGGCGATGCCGCCCACCTCACTCACCGTGCCGTTCGGCGGAACCGCCTGGCCGCCCCCAGCGCAGGTGGTGTCCTCGGCGACGGCCATGACAGCGACGCCGCCGCTGGACTGCAGGCGTCGAAGCCGCGCGATGTCCTCTTCGGCGGCCACCGGCTCGCCACCGAATGCCTCGTTTTGTGCGCTGACCAAAGCGGCGCGCTGGTCCCCGGTGGCCGGTTCACGGAGGTGAAAGCCGTCGGGCGTGGGCGGTGCCTTCACCGTCTCGGGCAGGCAGACCAGGTAGTCATGCCGCGCCTCCACCGTGAAACCGGCGGCGAGCAGAAGTGCTTCGAGGGTGGGCGCACAACTGGTGACGTATTCCAAGCGGGGTGTGCGGTCGGCCTCGCGGAAGGCCGCCACCAGGGCGGCGACGTCGGCCACGGTGATCGGGGCGCCCGGGCGCGGCGTTGCGTAATTGATGTTGGGACTGGTGGTGCTGGGATCCAGCCCGATCACGAAGGGCCCGACCACGATGGGCGTGGGCCGGCTGGACAGGTTGGCGACGACGGACTGCTGGATGCGGGCATCCATGGTCAACGTGAACCTCTAGACATGGGGAAGAAGCGTTCGTGGGCGGAGAAAGCGTTGGACCGCCCGAACGGTGATCTAGCCTGCGCGGCGGTCATCCGGTCGCGCGGCAGACTCCGAGGCGGTCGCTTGGCGCATCCAGATCACAGGCTTCATCCCCTCATCCACCATGTCCACGCCCAGCGCGTGGGTGCCACGAAGATTGCCAAGACGATCTCGGTGCTGTCAACCGCAATCACGACGATGATCAACAGGTTGCTCATCGCCGGCCTGGCCCTGCTCCCGCTCGCCCCGACGATCCACAGCCGCCGCCCCTGTACCCGCTGACCCCGCCACGGGCGCGACGGCCGCCGGGGCCGTCGCGCCGGCCCTACCCGGCCAAGTCCAGTCGCCAGTCGTTGGAGCGCATCAGGTGACCGGGCTGGTACTCGAAGTCGGTCTCGCCGAGCAGAGTGAACCCGGCCTTGCGGCAGACCGCGTTCGAGGCCGGGTTGTCCACCGACGGGTACGCGTGCGCCCACCGGTGCCGGCCCTGGGTGTGGGCCTCGGCCACCACGGCGCGGACCGCCTCGGTGGCCAGGCCCCGCCCCTGGTGCTGGGGGAGGATCGCCCAGCCCATCTCGGAGACCGGCTCGTCGTGCCAAACACGTTCCCAGTAGCCGACGCTGCCGACCTTCACCCCGTCGGGCAGCGCCACCGTGAACATGCAGCCGTTGCCGGTGCCGCCGAAGTGCACGTACCGCTCGTGCCGGGCGCGCACCTGCTCGCCGGTCTCCGGGCCGCCGGTGTGGTGCCGGACCTCCGGCGCGTTGAGGCGGCGCAGCAGGTCCAGGTCGTCCTCGTCCCACGGCGCGATGCGCACCTCGGTCATCCGTCTCCCCCGTCCGTCGTGGGCGTCCGTTCAAGCAACCGCCACCGACGGTGCGGGGTCACGGTGCCTCGAACATTTAACGAATCGGATGAACGGGTCGAGGTCGAGCCGCGGGTCGGCGGCCGGTTCCGGATCTGGCACACCGACGGCCGGGGGGCGGGACGGCGTTCACCCTCGTAGACGAGCGGTTGGAGGAGCTGGCGGCGGCGATGCCGCAACCTCCCCGGTTGCTCATCCGGAGGGGCGGGAGGGCGTCGCGGACGCTACAGCTGATGACGTGAACGAATCAGGGGGTGGAGGCGCCGACCGACCGTTCCTGCTTCAGGCAGGTCGCGGCGGAGCAGGCCCGACGTACGGGCTGTTCCCGCTGCGCCGGGTCGGCGGCCGGTGGACGTGGGAGGGCGACGGAGCGGACCTCACCTGCCACGACACACTGGCCCAGCCGTTCCCGCACACCGAGGCGTTCAACCCGGCGGACGGCCTGCCCGACCAGCCCGACGAGGACGACTACGACTCGGTGGAGGCGTTCAACGAGGCCGAGGACGG
This sequence comes from Micromonospora sp. NPDC047548, assembly GCF_040642975.1. Classification (NCBI taxonomy): domain Bacteria; kingdom Bacillati; phylum Actinomycetota; class Actinomycetes; order Micromonosporales; family Micromonosporaceae; genus Micromonospora; species Micromonospora sp. NPDC047548. The sequence goes on along the minus strand of NZ_JBEYTI010000061.1, from coordinate 11,288 downwards.
CTGGTGGGAGCGGCACGACAACATCGTCTTCGACCCGGCGCACTCGGTCGGCCTGCTCTACCTGTGTCACCTGGGGTGCGCGCTGCGGGAGGCGCTGGTCGTCACCGGCCCGGCCCGCGGCACGATGTGGGCCGACGACACCGCCGAGGGCGGCGGCTTCCGGCCGCTGCACGACGACGGCCCACCGCTGGGCTTCGCGCGGTGGTACCAGTCAGCAGAGACAACCGGGTGTCGATGCCACGATCGAAGCGAAGGCGGGCCAGCAGCCGGTGACCCGCCAATTACGGTGGCCCTCAACACTTGATCAGTCTACTTAGGACGAACACAATGGCCGGATGAGCAAAAGAATCATGGGTCGATGTCTCGTCCTCACCCTCACCGCCGTCGGCGGAACCGTCTGGCTCTCCTCGCCCGCCCAGGCCGAGATCACCACGGACCAGCCAGCCACCAGCACCGCGGTGGCCGTGACGACCACCCAGCCGACGTCCGACCAGACCCTCCAGCCCGGGTACGCCGAGGCCCTGGACATCGCGGTGGAGCGGGCCTACGCGAGCCCGACCGAGTACTCGATGCCCTATGTGGAAGACGACCAGCTCATCGTACCGGTGTCACAGACCGCGTCGGCGGAGACGATCGCCACCGCGTCGGCCGACATGCCCGTCACGCCGGCGTCGAGCGAGACGATCACCGACGACCCGAACACCCCCAGCACGGATCTCGACAAGGGCACGCTCACGACCACCACGACGAGCACCACCACGAGCACGAAGAGTGGGATCTTCGGGCCGATGGGGGCCGAGGTCATCATCGAGCCGATGGTGGAGCGGGTGCCCTTCACGATGGACCAGCTGACCGGCGCCCAGGACGAGGTGCTCACCCTCACCGCCGACCAGCTGGCCGGCGCGGCCAACCTGCGCACGGCCGCGATCGACCCGGTGAACAACCGGGTCGTCATCAAGGCCGCCACGGTGACGCAGGAGATGCGCGAGGCGCTGGCCGCGCGATACGGCGCCAGCCGGGTCGCTCTTCAGTTGGTGCCCGGGATGACGGTGCCGTCGCCGAAGCTCGGGCGGCAGTGGGACACCGCACCGTACTACGGCGGCGCGTACTTCTACACCTCGGTCAACACATGCTCGACCGCCTTCGCCTGGACCCATCAGGGCGCGCACTACATGCTCACAGCCGGCCACTGCACCGCGCTGAACGGAAAGGCGTACAACCGGGACCGGACCCTCGGCACGGTCTCAGCCGACAACTGGAACAACACCACCGGTTCGGTGAAGGTCAACGGCAAGGACTACTACTCGGGCGACGCGTCCACCATCAAGCTGACGGAGACCTCCTACGGCCGCATCTACAAGGGGTCGTCCACGTCGACCAGCGCGCGGGCGGTCACCAGTCGGGAAACCGGGCGCTCCTGGTTCGGGGACACCTACTGCGTCGGCGGTCAGGTCACCGGCGAGATGTGCGGCTTCAAGGTGTACGGCACGTTCATGAGCGTGCGATACAAGGACGGCGAGGTCCTGCGCAACGCCACGGAGGGCTACCGCTACGGCAAGTGCACCCTGGGCGGTGACTCGGGGGCGCCGATCTACAACATCAAGAGCGACGGTACGGTCAGGGCCCGGGGCATCCTCAGCGGCGGCAGCACCAACACCAGCGGTCACTGCTGGGACTACTTCACCGACACCTACCTGGCCGAGGCGGCCCTGCCGGGCATCGTCAAGCTCGGCAGCTAGGCACCGACGGGCGGGCCGCGCTCTGCGGCCCGCCTCGCCGCCGATCCGGTACCCGACCGCGGTGCCTCCCCAGCCCGCCGCCGGTACGCCGGATGCACGACCCTTGAGAATCAGCGGTGCACGGCCCACAGCAGGTTGTGCCGCTCCGCGATCGAGCGGCGCACAATGCGCGAGAGCAAGGGCGCTCGGGACTGTAGGCCATCCCAGGCCGAGCCGGGTCGATCCTCGAACCCACGGGTCTAGTGACGGCCTTCTGTGCGGTCACTGGGGACCACTCGCCATGCGACGACGGCCGAGACGACGACGATGACCGCGGCGGCGATCGACACGGCTTGCATGGCGTGGACGAACGCCTCCCGGGCCGCGACGAGCAGTTCGGAATCCGGCGGGAGGGCCGCCGCCGCTGAGGCGAGTGAGTCGCGCACGGCCGCCTCGGTGTCAGCAGGTACGCCCGTGGGCAGCACGATGTTGCCGCGGTAGACGATGGTCAGCATCGTGCCCAGCAAGGCGATGCCGAGCGCGACGCCCAACTCGTAGGCGGTTTCCGAGATGGCCGACGCCGCCCCGGCCCGCTTGGATGGTACGGACGACACGACTGCGTCGGTGGTCAGGGTCAGGGCCAGCCCGACTCCGAGCCCCACCGGCACGAGGGCCAGTGCCAGCCATCCGTAGTTGTCCGCTCCCGCGACCAGGGCGAGCAGCGCCAGGCCCAGCGAGGTCAGGGCGAGTCCGGCGGCCAGCGCGCGGCCGCGCCCGTACCGGCTGACGGCGAGGCTGGCGATGCCGACGACCACGATCGAGGCGATGGTGGCGGGCAGCTCACCGAGCCCTGCCCGCAGCGGGCTGTACCCGCGGACGAGTTGAAGGTACTGCGAGAAGAAGAACAGCAGTCCACTGAACGCGAAGATCGCGATGAAGTTGGTCGTGACGGCCCCGCTGAACGCCGGCCGCCGGAACAGGGTCACGTCGATGAGTGGAGCGGTGAGTCGGCTCTGACGGCGTACGAACACCACCCCGGACACCACGGCGACCACGGCAGCAACGACCTGGACGGCGCCGATGCCATGGGTCGCCGTCTGCTTGACCGCGTAGACCAGCGGGATGATCGCGAGCATCGACAGCAGCGCGGAGGGCAGGTCGAAACGGCCCGGAGCGGGATCGCGCGACTCCGGGATCAGGAAGAATCCCGCGACGATCAGGACCACCATCACCGGCACGTTGATCAGGAACACCGAGCCCCACCAGAAGTGCGAGAGCAACACGCCGCCGACCAGTGGACCGATCGCGGCCCCACCGCCGGCGCCCGCGGACCAGACGGCGATCGCCGAGGTGCGTTGCCGCGGGTCGGTGAAGATGTTGCGGATGATCGACAGCGTCGATGGCATGAGGGTCGCCCCGGCAACGCCGAGCAGCAGCCGAGCCGCGATCAGCGTGCCAGCGTTCGGGGCCAGCGCTGCCAGCACCGATGCGGCGCCGAAGGCCGCCGACCCCGTCAGCAGCAGCTTCTTGCGTCCGATCCGGTCCGCGAGGGTTCCCATCGTCACCAGCAGGCCAGCCAGCGCGAACGAGTACACGTCACCGATCCACAGCAGTTCGGTCGCGCTCGGACCGAGGTCCCGCGACAACGCGGGCACCGCCAGGGACAGCACGGTTGCGTCGACCGCCAGCAACACCACGGCGAGCACCAGCACACCCAGCGCCGCCCACTGCCGGGACGTAGCCCGCCGCGTCGTGACATCGCGTAGCTGATCGTTCCACATGAACAGCTAACCTACCGGCCAGACGGTTGGTTAGTCAGGTGAAGCCGGGTATGATCAGTCACAGAAGGGAGGGCGAATGCCCGGACCACAGCGCGATGCCACCCGCACCCGACGCACGTTGCTGACCACCGCGGCCCGCATGCTCGCCCGACACGGCACGGGTGTGAGCCTGGACCTCATCGCCCGCGAAGCGGGCGCCTCCAAGGGCGGATTGCTCCACCACTTCCCGTCCCGCGAGACGCTGCTGCTCGACCTCGTCACGCACCAGTTCGAAGAGTTCGACACAGCTCTCGCCCGGGCGGCCGACCCCACCGACACCGCACCCGGCAGCTTCGCGCGCGCATGGATACGCGCCACCTTCGACGACCTCTCCGACCAGCGAATCGCCCACGAGCGCGCTACCCTGGTCGGACTCCTCGGCACCGTTCCCGAGGCGGTGCACCGCACCCAGGCGGAGGGTAAGCGCTGGGACGAGCGCTTCGCCCGGGACGGCCTCGACGCCCAACGCGTCACACTCATCCTACGGGGGTGCGACGGTGTGTTGACAGCGTCGCTCTACGGGCAGCGCCTCAGCCCGCAGGAGATCGCCGACACCCGTGACCTGCTGCTTGCCCTCACCCGTGACACCGGCCCGATCGTGGAGACCTGCACCACGACCGACAGCTGAGACGGCGCACCGCGCCGGGGCACGCTGCGCCTGCTTCGGGGCCACCCAGCGGCCGCTTGGCCGGCGCCACATCGTCCGCAACGGCATCCTGCTGGCGAGCGTCGCCGCCGCACTCGTGGGCGTGGCCCTCGCGCCGGCGTACCCGCTGCCGCCGCCCGGCGGGGGGGGAACCCGGATACCGGCCAGGACCGGGACGAACTGAGGGCCGTCCCCATGCCCGACGGTGGCCGGCCTCGCACGCGACCGGACCGGGTCCTGGCCGATAGGCCTACAGCTCCAAGGCCAACCGGCAGCACCTGGCCGGCAGGGGCATCGCCGCGACCATCCCGATCGAGGTCGACCAGGCCGCGAGCCGCCGAAAGAAGGGCTCCAAGGGCGGCCGGCCATCGACCTTCGACCCGCACATCTACCGGCAGCGCCACGCGGTCGAGTGCGGGATCAGCCAGCTCAAACGCAACCGGGCCCTGTCCACCCGGTACGGCAAACTTTCCGGACCAGGGCGAACAGTGGCAGTTCGGGTGGTGCCGGCGTGGACGATGCTCGTGCTGCCGGCGGTGGTGCTCGCGCTGGTGCTGCTCCGGCTGCGACGGGCCCGGCGGACCCCGGCCTGATCGGCGCGGGGGCGCGGCCCAGAATGATCCCCGTGACGTATCGGTGGGACGGGATCACGCGAAGCGAATCGCTGTCGGAGTGGGCGGCGACGGCCCGGCACGAGCTGGCCGACCGGGCCCGCGCGTACGACTGGGCCGCGGTGTTCGACCTGCTGGGCGAGCCGAGGTACGCGGAGTGGGCCAACGCCGCCCGTCCCGGTGGCCGCTCCTGGTACGCCCCGTTGCACCAGGCCGCGTACGGCGGCGCGCCCGTCGAGGTCGCCCGGCGCCTCATCGAGGTGGGCGCCTGGCGGGCCCTACGCACCGCCGACGGGGAACGGCCGGTGGACATCGCCCGGCGCCAGGGACACCACCACCTGCGGGAGCCGCTGGAACCGCCCCGGCTGGTCGACGTGCCCGACGACGAACTGCGCCGGGTCCAGGAGCACTTCCACGGCTTGATCTGCCACCGGGCCGGCAAGCTGGTCGACGAGCACCGGCTGCGGCTGCCGGAGCTGGAGGTGCTGCTGGAGACGCCCGGCGGCGGCTCGGGCTTCTCCGTTCCCGGCATGTACGGCGGCTTCAGCTTCACCCTGGCCGTCGAGGACGGTCGGGCGCGCCTGACGACGGAGAGCTGGTCGCGGGTGGTCGGCGGGTCGGGGCAGCGGCACGAGATCACCGTGGGCGGCGTCGACCTGGTCGCGGAGGGCTTCGTCTGACGGGCCGCCATTCTCCGGGGGTGGCGTCAGGAGTCCCTTGTAGACCTTTGAGTCGAACAGGACGTGAGCCCTCAGAAGCGGGGCTTGGGGACCTGCCGGTTGAAGCGCGGCGACAACGCCAGCGCCAGGGCCTCCTCGTCGGCCTGCGGGTTGTCGCTCTCCCGCCAGCGGACGATGCACCGGCGGAGCCAGCTCGCGATGTCGCTCGCCGACGCCACCGGCCCGGAGCGGTCGAGCAGCTGGCCGACCTGGTCGTGCAGCACGGACGAGGCTCGATTGCCGGTCAGGTGCTGGCGCAGCTGGTCCCGCAGGTTCCCGGTCTGCCCCACGTAGATGACCGTGTCCCCCGCGACGACCACGTGCACGCCGGCCGCGCGGGGTGCGTCCGCGACGACATCCATCGTGTACGGGCGGGTGACGGTGAAGCCCGCCAGCAGGTCCTCATGGGTGGTGTCGGTCATCCCTTGACGCTACCGATCGGGGGCCCTGTCCGGCAGCCCGCCCCGATACGACCCCCGCTCTGGCCGTTCTCGAAATCCGGGTACGCACGGTCAAGCCGCCGGCTGGCCGGCTCCACAACGGACAATTAGCTGCGCGCCATAGTGACCACGCGATCGCGACCGGGGGAAGCCGTTGAAGGCCAACGAGACGACCGTCCGCAGTCTGCTGCAGGGTGAGCACCAGTAGGTCGTACCGCTGTACCAACGCCGCTACAGCTGGAAGCGACGTGACCTCGCGCAGCTCTGGTCGGATCTGATGCGAATCAGCCAATCCGGGGGAAACGCTTCGCACTTCCTCGGGTCGGTGGGTCTGGCACCGAGCCCGACGAACACCCCGGACGGCGGGGTGCCGCTGCCCCGCGCGGCCGGTGAGGCCGGGGTGGCGGCAGCGGACCCCATTCATTTCGCGGGAATGCCGAGTCGTCTGAGCGCCTTCTCCGCCTCCCCGAGACCCAGCTCCTCGAAGATCGCCAACGCCGCCAGCCACGCCGACTCGGCATCGCCGCTCGACTCGGCCGACAGGTGGCAGTCGCCGAGGTGCAGGAGCACGTCCCCGCACCCCGGACGGTCCCCGATCTCCTCAAACAGACGGTAAGCGCGGTCGAAGCTGGCCAATGCCCGTACGTGCTCGCCGAGCTGCAGGTAGGTGACGCCCAGGCTGTCGTGAGTGGCCGCCTCGCCCCGGCGGTCGCCGAGATCGCACAGGAGCGTCAAGCGCGTTCACCAACGCGGACACCCTCGCCATGACGTCCCACGGCCGCAAGCAGGAAACAGATCTTGTTCAACGCGTTTGCCAGGCCGGTCTGGTGCCCGGCTCGTTCGTAGAACGCGACGCTCCGCTCAGCGTGGTCGAGAGCCAGATCCGGGCGGCCGTCCTGCTCGTATGCATCGGACAGGTCCAGCTCCAAATGACCGAGCGTCGCCGGATCGTCGAACTCGGTGAAGAGCTCGATCGCGCGCCGGAGGGCAGCCAGCGCGGCGTCCGGACGCCTCAGCCAGGCGAGCGCGCGCCCGTACCCGCGTTGGCTGTGCGCGACACCGAGCCGATCGCGGGACCGCTCGGCTGCACGCAGCGCCTTCTCCTGCACCTCGGCCCAGTCCTGCCAGTGACCCGCCCGGTCCTGGTAGGTGGTCAGCGCCCAGCCGAGCTGCCACCGATACGGGTCGGTGGCGATGTCGATAATCGCCAGCAGCACGGGATACTCGACCTCGAACCACGCGAGCGCATCCCGATGATCGGCCAACAGCTCCTCGGTCGCACCGGGAGCGAGCGCGATGCGGTCCCGGCGCGGCGCGAGCAGCAGCGAGCCCTTCACAGCGGCATGCAGGTAGTGCCCGAACATGCGCTGCAATGCCGACGCCTGCTCCATCTCGCTCTCCGAGGCGCGGACCAGCTCGTGCGCGTACGCCCGGAGCAGGTCATGGAAGCGGAACCGACCGGGCGACGGCTCCTCCAGAAGGTGCGCACCCGCGAGTTCGCGCAGGCGCCGACGCCCGACCGCCATCGGCATGCCGGTGAGAGAAGCGGCGGCGGCCACTGAGATCTCGGGGCCTGGATGCAGCGCAAGCAGCCGGAACATCCTGGCACTCGCCTCGCCGAGGTTCAGGTAGGAGTATGCGAACGCCTCGCGAACGTCGGCAGCTCGGTCGTCGACCTCCAATGCGGACAGCACGGCGTGCGCGCCACGTAGCTCCGCGGCGAGTGCGGCGAGCAGGAACCCGGGGTGCGCCGCGGCCCGCGCGGCGACAACGGCGAGCGCGAGTGGCAGCCTCCCGCACCGCTCAATGATCTCCGCTGCCGCCTGCCCCTCAGCGGCGACCCGCTGCGTGCCGAGGCGAGACGCCAGGAACACGTGCGCCTCGTCCACGGCCAAGACATCGAGGTTGAGCAGGTGCGCGCCCTCGGCCGCCGCAAGCCCGGCGAGCTGATCGCGGCTGGTCACCAGCACCATGCTGCCCGGTGCGGCAGGAAGGATCGGCCGCACCTGCTCGGCGTCGCGAGCGTTGTCGAGCACGATCAGCATCCGCCGCCCGGCCATCAGGCTGCGATAGCGGGCCACCTGGGCATGCGGGGTCGTCGCCATGCGCTCGCTCGGTTGCAGCGCCTCCAGGAACAGCCGCACCACCTCACCTGAGCTCATGACAGGCCGGGCGGGGTCGAAGCCGCGCAGGTCGACGTAGAGTTGACCGTCGGAGAACGACTCCTTGACCGCGTGTGCCCAGTGGACGGCCAACGCCGACTTGCCAACACCCGCCATGCCCGAGATCGCGCAGATCAACGGCGTGGCGCCGGTCCAGCCGGCCAGCAGCCCGTCCAAGCCGGCGAGCTTGCCGGCACGGCCCGAAAACCCCCGCGGCGCGAGCGGAAGCTGTTCCAGGACTTGCGCCGCCGAATCGGCTGTTACACCCAGCAGCTCCCGATAGAGCCTTTCCAGTTCGGGGGCCGGGTCGACGCCGAGATCCTCGCGCAACCTGCGGCGCATCGCATGGTATGCGGCGAGCGCAGCAGCCCGCTGCCCGGTGCCGACCAACGCCGCCATCAGGCGCAGGCCCACGGCCTCGTCCAAGGGATCGGCCTCGGCGAGCGGGCGCAGCACCGTCAGCGTCTCGTCGTGCGGTGCGCCCGCGTCGGCATACTCGATGATGCAGGCACGCTTCTCGCGGCCGAGTGCGATCAGGGCCGGATGTGCCTGCAGCGCGGGCAGGTCGGCCAGCGGCTCGCCGCGCCACATCGCGACGGCCTCCCGATAACGCCGCACGGCTTCCTCCCGCTCACCACACGCCATCAGCCTGCGGGCACGCGCCAGGATCTGCCGGAAGGTCAGCAGGTCCAGTTGGTCCACGGTTACGTCCAGCAGATAGCCGCCACCGGCCGCGACGACCTGCACCGGGTATGCGCCCAGCCGAGCCCGCAGCCGGGAGACGTGACTCTGCAGGAGCTGCGCCGCGTTCGGCGTACCCCACAAAAGGTCGACGAGCTGATCCCGAGGCACCGGAACGCCAGGTGACAGCGCAAGCAGGGCAAGCAGTTCGCGCCGCTTGGGCGAGCCGAGGTCGACCATGGCCGGTCCAGCGGCGATCTGAAGTGGCCCGAGCAGTTGTATCCGGATGTCCTGCGGGTTGTGGGAGTCGTCGCGGGCAAAGCGGATCAGGTCCGTCGTCTCCATCGTCGACAGGCCGAGCGCCGCGGCCAGGCGGCGAAGCGTGGCCGGCCGGGGCCAGAGCACCCGCCCCTGCTCCACATCGCGCAGCCCGGCGAGGCTGATGTCGGCGCGAGCCGCGAGCGCCGCCTGGCTGAGCCCGGCACTCCGACGTCGCCCACGGATGTAGTTGCTCAATGGGGACGGACCGCCCTGCGCATCGCCCGCCATCGTGCCCGCTCCCGTACCCAAACCGTACCGCGTTGATCTCACCGGGCCCGCCGTTAGGGCCACTGGCCCTCGGCCACCCGTCGGCGATCCGTCGACTATATGACAGCGGCAAACAGGAGCCTTGGGTGATCAGGCCCTTTCGTGAATCGGAGACGACATGAGAAAGATGAGCGGGCGGTGGTTGCGCCTGGCTGGCATCGGTCTGGCGACCGCTGCCGTGCTGGCGCTGACCGTCGGGTTCGGCGGCGAGCGCGAAGTGCAGTACGACGCGCAGCCCGAATCGGTTGCACACAGCAAGGAGATGTACTACTTCAGCAGCGTCGACAGCATGGTCGCCACCTCGCACCTGGTCGTCTACGGCACCGTGAGCGCGGTCGGCGAAGGCCGCTTCACGGGCGCCGATGAAGACGGATCCACCACCAGCCAGATCCGCCTGCGCAACGTGACGATCGCCATCTCCGACGTGCTGCACAACCCCAAGTTGAAGCCCATTCCGCCGAGCATCACGCTCGAGGAGGAAGGCTGGGATTCGCAGGGCCGCGGCTACATCGTCAACGGCGTCGCGTGGAGCGAGGTCGGCGACACCGGCTACTTTTTCCTGCAGCACTCGTTCGGCACCAACACCTACTCACTGACCAGCTCGGATGGTCGCGTGCTCAGCAAGGACGGCGCGCTGGTCCCGAGCAACATCGAGCGTGAACTGGCCGGCCAGATCACTACGACCCAGCCCGACATGTTCGTCCTCGACGTCTACAAAGCAAGCCAGGACTACGCCTCCGGATTGCTCGGCTCGTCGGACACCGTCGGCTCGCAGCCCGATTCCACGGAAGGAGCAGGCGCATGAGGCGCACCATCATCGCCGTCGCCACCGCGATCCTGACGATCGCCGTCGCGGCGTCACCTGCGGCAGCCAGCCACGGCAACAAGGCCAACGCGGGCCCGCCGGACAACGCCCAGCAGGACGTCCAGACGAACAAGTTGACCACCGGCGGGACGGCGGCCTACTCGCACGGCCGGGCGCAGCTGGACCGGACCGCCATCACTATGAGCACCGGTGGCTCCGACCTGCACGTCTACGACGCAAGCTATGAGGCGTCCTGGTACGGGCAGACCACGTGCACGGATCGCAACTGGATCAACTGGAAGTGCGACCACATGGACATCAAGTTCAACACCCGGAGGATGAGCGGGGCGAGTACCTCCAAGTGGCAGAGCCTGGGGTGCCACGAGTTCGGGCACTCGGGCGGGCTCGGCCACCGCTGGCACAGCACGGACACCAACGACAACTCGTGCATGCAGGAGGATATCTGGCCCAGGTACCTCGACACCCATGACATCGATGCTGTCAACCAGCTCTTCTAGGCGTCTGGCCGTCGGCGTGCCAGCGGCGGTCGTTCTCGTCGCCGTCGGGGGCTGGCTGCTCCGGCCGGAGAGCCTGCCGACGGAGTGGCCCGACAAGGCGAGCTTCTGCGCCCAGGCGAAAACGTTCGAGGTGGCCAACCAGGACCACCTCACCGGCGAGGAACGCCTCGCGGCGGCACGGGCCATGGAGCAGTCCTCGCCCGAGGCGCTGCGGGACGAGCTGCGTGTACTCGTCGACGATCTGGTCCCCGAGTCCGAGCCGCACTCGCACGTCTCCGCCGAAGAGTTTCAGGAGATCACCGTCAAGGTGGGCGAGTTCGTGGAACGCGCCTGCGGGGTCAACCTCCCCAGCATCCGCACCTGAGCAGCGGGTGGCTCGGGACTCCCGGGCCACCCGCCGTTCAACCGGCGCCGTCGAGCGGCGCGTCGAACTCGTACCGCTCGATCTGGTCACTTCAATGTTTCTCAAGGGGTGCTACGTCCCGCCCACGGCCCCGGCGTTGTTCGGGAGTGTCCGGTTTGATCATGGTTTGTTAGATGCCGTAGACGGCGAAGACGTCGCTGCGGTCGTGTAGGTCGC
>NZ_JBEYTI010000060.1:0-21822 GCF_040642975.1 Micromonospora sp. NPDC047548 | reverse complement strand
AAAACCTTCATCTCCTGCACAGCACCGCATCAAGTGAGATCCCCTACATCGACCTCACTCTCCGCGCTCGTGGCGCACTTAAACGACAAGCTGAGCCGTTCCTGTTGCGGCGAGGGCGGGGAACCGTACGGCCAGTTCGAGTCCACCGCCGGGATTGGGCCGGGCGTCGAGGGTGGCGTGGTGGGCTTCGGCGATCGAGGCGACGATGGACAGCCCGAGTCCGGCGCCGTCAGTGGCTCGGGTGCGGGTGTGGAGTCTGCGGAACGGTTGGAACAGGTCGGCGATCCGGTCCGCTGGTATGTCGGGGCCGGTATTGCGGACGGTCAGCGTGCCCATCGCGGTGAGATTGACGTGGACGGTTCCGTCGGGGTGGTTGTATTTCACCGCGTTCTGGAGAAGGTTGGTCAGGAGCCGGTGGAGCAGCACCGGGTCGCCCGGGACGGTGGCCGGCTGGGTGTCCAGGATGAGGATGACGCCGTCCGGCACCGTCTCGTTGGCCGCTTGACGGGTCAGCAGGTCGAGGGCTACCGGTTGGGTGGTGTCCAGACCGTGTTCGGCCTGGGCGAGGAGCAGTAGCGAGTCGATCAGCTGTTCGGTGCGTTGGTTGGCGGTCAGCAGTTTCTGCCGTACCTCGATGAGGTGGTCCGGTAGCCGGTCGTCCAGCCCGATCTGGATCGCTGCCCGCTGAGTGGCCAGGGGGGTGCGCAGTTCGTGGGCGGCGTTCGCGATGAAGCGCCGTTGGCTGTCCACTGATCGTTCCAGCCGTTCCAGCATCGCATCGAAGGTGTCGGCGAGGTCTCTGAGTTCGTCGCGGGGGCCGGTCAGGGCGATCCGCTCGTGCAGGTTGGACAGGGAGAGCCGGTGCGCGGTGGCGGTGATGTGCCGCAGTGGGCGCAGCAACCGTCCGGCCAGCCACCACCCTGCTGCCACCGAGACGACGGTGAGCACGGCGATCGTGATGGCCGTGACAGTCCATTGAAAGTGCAGCACCGTATCAGGCAGACGGCTGAGGACGTCCGTCGCGTAGTAATTTCCCGAATCCGGTGGCGCGTCGGGAGGTATCGCGGGAAGCGCGCGGGATCCCGTGACGACGATCTGACGGTCCAGCATGTTCCTGAGCAGCAGGTTCACCACGGTGAGCACAATCGTCGTGGTGACCAGGAACAGGCCGGTGTACAGGATGGTGAGGCGCATCCGCATCGTGCCGAGCGGGGGCACCAAACGTTGCCATGTGCGACCGGTCACAGCAGGTATCCGGCGCCTGGCACGGTCCGAATGCAGGGTGGGTCGCCGAGCTTGGCACGCAGCCGGCTGACGATGACGCGCACCACGCTGGAGAACGGGTCGGCGTGTTCGTCCCACGCCGACTCCATCAGTGTCTCGGTGCTCACGACGGCTCCGTTTGCCCGCATCAATACCTCCAGTACCGCGTATTCCTTCAGTGACAGCCGCAGGAAGCGGCCGTCACGGGACGCCTGCAGACGGTAGGTGTCCAGCACGATGCCGTGCCGCTCCAGCGTTGGCGGCTGCAACGCCTCGCTGCGCCGCCCCAGGGCCTGCACTCGCGCCACCAATTCGGTGTAGTCGAAGGGTTTGGGTAGGTAGTCGTCGGCGCCCAGGCCGAGGCCGGCGACCCGCTCAGGGACCGACGCGGCCGCGGTCAGCATCAGGATGCGGGTACGGGCCCCGGCCCGCACCAGGTCCCGGCAGATCACATCGCCGTGTACCTCGGGCAGGTCCCGGTCCAGCACCAGCACGTCGTAGTCGTTGACTGCCAGCCGTTCCGCCGCGGCAGCGCCGTCGTAGGCCACGTCGACCGCCATGGCGTTCCGGCGCAGCCCCACGGCCACCAGATCGGCCAGATCCCGCTCATCCTCCGCTACCAGCACTCGCATAGGTCAAGTCGTACCAGACCAGCCGCAACAGCAGCGTTAACGCTTCCGTTCATGCCCGGGCAACGCCCCTACCGCCAGTCTGTTCGCCATGACCACAACGACGGCCACTCACCCACCGAAGCCGGCACTCGCCAACGTGATGGACGACGACATGTTGGGCATCGCCGGCCGGATTCCGGACCGGACGCGGCGGTTGCGCCGGGCCAGCGCGTCGATCGTCCTGCTGACGATCGTCGCGCTGGCTGGCGCGGCCTGTTCCAGCAGCGATGACTCGGGCAACACGGTGACGCCCGGGGCGTCCAGGGCCGGTTCGGCGTCCGACGCCGTGCCCTTTGCCGCGTGCATGCGTGAGAACGGCCTGCCAGACTTTCCCGACCCGCAGCCCGGAAAGGGCATGGGAGACGGGGTCGACGTCAACTCCGAAGCATTCAAAAACGCGATGAACGCCTGTAGGCAGCTCATGCCGGGTGGTGGTCCGCCGGCGGGCGACCAGGGTCCGTGGTCCTCGTCGGACAAGCTCAAGTACGCCCAGTGCATGCGGGAGAACGGTGTGCCGAGTTTTCCGGACCCCGCCGCGGACGGCGGCTTCAGACTCGCCACCGACGCCGACCCCAACTCGCCGCAGTTCAAGGCGGCGGAGACCGCCTGCGCGAAGTACCAGCCGGAGAGCATGCGGAACCAGGCAACCAAAAAGCCGGGCGGCGGGTCGTGAGTGTGACGCAGACCTCGGTGGCAGACGCGGACGTCGACCCGGCCGATGGGAAGGGCCGGCGTCCGCGCCCCGGACGCCGTTGGCGGCGTGGATGGGTGGTAGCGGTCGTCGTGGTGGTCCTGGTCGCGGTCGCTGCGGGGATTGTCGTCACCGATCCGTTCGGTGCCCGGACGAAGGACACGTCGACCGAGGGCACCGCCTCGACCGGGCTGGCGCAGGTGACCAAGGGAACCCTGTCGGCCCGTACCCAGGAGAACGGGACGCTGGGCTACGGGGGTGACTACCAGGTGGTCAACAACGCCAGTGGCACGGTCACCAGGCTGCCGAACGTTGGCGACGTGGTCGGTCAGGGCAAGGCGCTCTACCTGGTCGACGGTAAGCCGGTGATCCTGCTGCAGGGCGGCGTGCCGGCATACCGGGACCTGGACTGGGGCACGGAGGGTGCTGACGTTCGGCAGTTGAACGCCGCGCTCGTCGCCCTCAGGTACGCCACCAAGGACAAGATCGACCCTGATTCGGACTACTTCGGTCGGCAGACCTACAACGCGCTCAAGAAGCTGCAAGACGAGGTGGGCCTCGACGAGACCGGACGACTGCCGGTCGGGCAGGCGGTGTTCGTGCCGGCCAAGGAGATCAGGGTCACCAAGGTGACCGCGGTGCGGGGTGGTTCGGCAGCGCCGGGCGCAGCGGTCCTGCGAGCCTCCTCGACCCAGCGGCAGGTGGCCGTCTTGCTGAACGCGAGCCAGCAGTCCGACGTCAAGGTCGGCGACAAGGTCACCATCTCGCTGCCCAGCGGCAAGACCACGCCGGGTGTGGTCTCGTCGGTCGGCAGGGTGGCGACGAAGGGGGACGACAAAACCACCGTGGACGTCTATATCACGCCATCGAAGCCGGCGGATACCGGTCAACTCGATCAGGCGCCGGTCCTGGTGTCCATCATTTCCGAGACGGTGGAGGACGTGTTGTCGGTGCCGGTGAACGCGCTGCTGGCGCTGGCCGGCGGCGGGTACGCCGTCGAGGTTGTCGAGGCCGGTGAGGCACATCGCCTGATCCCGGTGACAACGGGCCTGTTCGACACCAGTGTCGGGAAGGTCGAGGTCACCGGGGACGGCCTCGCGGCGGGCCAGGACGTCGTGGTGCCGGCTTCATGACCGGTGTGGACGCGATGCCCGGTGCAGACGCGAAAACAAGGGTGGCCGGTGGTCGGCACACCGGTTGGCCGGTCCTGCAGTTGGACGAGGTGACCAAGATTTACCCCGGAGCGACGCCGGTGGTGGCGTTGGACAACGCAAGCTTCACCATCCACCGCGGCGACCTGGTGGCGATCGTGGGCCCGTCGGGTTCGGGGAAGTCGACGCTGTTGCAGGTGATGGGCACCCTGGACCGTCCCACTTCGGGGGCGGTCCGGATCGTCGGCGACGACGTCGCCACGATGTCGGACCGGGCTTTGGCGGGACTACGGGCCACCCGGATCGGGTTCGTCTTCCAGCAGTTCTTCCTCGCCCAGCACGCCACCGCCATGGAGAACGTCGCCGACGGGTTGCTGTATTCGGGCACCAGGCACCGTGCGCGGATGCAGGCCGCAGCCGAGGCACTGGCCCGGGTCGGCCTCGGCCACCGGCTCGACCACCGCCCGCCGCAACTGTCGGGAGGCGAGCGGCAGCGGGTCGCGATCGCCCGGGCCCTGGTCGGCAACCCGGCGATCGTGCTGGCCGACGAACCCACCGGCAACCTCGACAGCGTCTCCGGAGCCGCGATCTTCAAGCTGCTCACAGAGCTCAACGCCGACGGCGCCACCATCATCATGATCACCCACGACCGTGAACTGGCCGCACGGCTCCCGCGCCGTATCGAGGTCCTCGACGGCCAGATCGTCGCCGACGTCAGTTCGGCGGAGCAGCCGCTGTCCACCGAAAGGCACCTGTCATGACAGCCACGGCTGTCGGCCGGCTGCACCCGGCCGACCTCGCCCGGACCGCCAGCGTGGGACTGCGTACCAGGCGGATGCGGGCCGTACTGTCAGCGCTGGGCATCGCCATCGGCGTCGCGGCGATGGTGGCGGTGATGGGCTTGTCCGCCTCGTCCCAGGCCGGGCTGCTGGCGGAGATCGACAAACTGGGCACCAATCTGCTCACGGTCACCCCGGGCCAGACAATGGGAGGCGGCGACGCGAAACTCCCCCTCGATGCTCCGGCGATGATCGCCCGGATCGGCCCGGTCCAGATGGCCCAGAGCACCGGCAAGATCCACGCCAACGCCTACCGCAGCCCGTACATCCCGAGCATCAACACCAACTCGCTCACAGTCAACGCCGCGAGCCTGGACCTGCCCGCCGCGGTACGCACGACCGTCGCCCAGGGCAGGTACCTCAACGCCGCCACCGCCGAGCTGCCGGTCGCCGTGCTCGGCTCGACCGCCGCCGCCCGACTGGGCATCGCCCAGATCCACCCAGACGAACGTATCTGGGTCGGCGGGCAGTGGTTCTACGTCGCGGGGATCCTCAACCCCGCGGCCCTGACCCCGGAACTCGACTCCTCGGTGCTGGTCGGTTTCCCGGCCGCGCAGAAGTACCTGCACTTCGACGGCCACCCCTCCACAGTCTACGTACGGGCCCAGACCGACCAGGTCAACAACGTCCAAAAGGTGCTAGCCGCGACCGCCAACCCGGGGCACGCCAACGAGGTCAGCGTCAGCCAGCCCTCGGCCGCTCTCGTCGCCCGCGCCGCCGCCCAGTCCGCGCTCAACGGCCTGTTCCTCGGGCTCGGGGCGGTGGCCCTGCTCGTCGGTGGTATCGGAGTCGCTAACACCATGGTCATCTCCGTCCTCGAACGCCGTTCCGAGATCGGACTCCGGCGCGCGCTCGGTGCCACCAAGGGCCACATCCGCCTCCAGTTCCTGTCCGAGGCGATCCTGCTCTCCATGTTCGGCGGCGCCGCCGGAGTGGCGATGGGCACAACGGCCACCGCGATCTACGCCGGCGTCAAAGGCTGGGCCACGGTAGTTCCGCCGCTCGCCTGGGCAGGAGGACTCGGCGCGGCCATCGCCATCGGCGCCATCGCCGGACTGCTCCCCGCGCTCCGCGCGGCCCGCATGCAACCCACCGAGGCCCTCCGCATCGCCTGAACCAAGCGTCCGACCGCCCGGCACCGCGGCGAAGGAGCGCCGCGTGCCGGGCACCAGATGTGAGCCTCAAGCCGGCACAGTGATCGGGACGGTGATCGGTACGAGGCGTAGGACGAGACCGGTCAAGGTGCTGCCGCCGAGGACGGCGCCGATCTCGGAGAAAGACTATGACCAGGCGGTGTCGGCCTTGGCGTCGATGATCGCCAGGCGGTGGCGTGTCCAGAACAACAGCGACAGGTCCGACGCTGCTGGCCGACCTGCGGGCCACTGATCCGGCCTCCGGATCACCGTGGTGTCAGTCGCCTCGACCCATCGCCGGCCGGTCCTGGCACCCGCCCTCGCCCGAGACGGTCCGCTGGCCGTTTCACATGCCGGTCGAGATCCCGGGTCCGGGACCGCGCGAGTTCGTCCGGCTGCGGATCGGTACGCCGCGGCTCGTGGCTAGGCGATGTGGGGGCACGACCGCCCGCCCGTCCGCCAGTCGCTCCGCATCCGCTTCTGCCGAGTACAGGACGTGTGAGGGGAATCCCGGGTCAGGGCGCACGACGCCCGAAGGCCCGCGCTGGTGCTCGAACGACGCTACGGTTTAAGATGCGGCCCGTCCCCATAGCTCAGGAACTGCCGGCCTTGAGTGCCGCAACCCCCGGCCTCAGGCGCCGCCCGGCGCCGGGGCGGGATCCGGCAGGGTGATCGCGTTCGCGGCCCGGCGGATCGGCTCGGCCACCCGCCGGATCATGCGCTCCCGGCCGGGCAGGTGTGGCATCAACCGGAGCATCAGCAGCTGGAACCGGATCTGCGCCGCCGAGCCGAGCACCATCCCCCGGAGGTTGCGGTCGGCGAGCCGCTGGTTCACCTCGACGAAGGGGCGCATCCGCCGCTCGTAGTCGGCAAACCCGACGGCCGGCTCGCCGCCCGCTTCGGCCAGGGCCGTGGCCAGCACGTACGCCCCGACCAGGCCGAGGCTGGTGCCCTAGGCTGCCGGCATGGGCAATCGGGAAGACCTGCTCGCCGGTGCCAGGCGCTGCCTGACGGAGAAGGGGTATTCGGGCACCACCGCCCGGGACATCGCTGCCGCTTCCGGCACGAGCCTGGCCGCCATCGGCTACCACTTCCGCACCACGAAGGCGCTGCTCGACGAGGCCCTGGTCGAGGCGATGGCGGACTGGGGCAACGAACTGCGACGCACGCTCGCGGTGGAGGTCGGGCCGGACGTCAGCCCCCAGGAGCGGTTCGAGGCGGCCTGGACCAGGGTCATCGAGTCCTTCGCCCGACTCCGACCGCTCTGGGCCATCCAGTTCGAGCTGATCGCGCAGATGGACCGGTCGCCGGAGCTGCGGGAGGCGTTCGCCACCGCCAACCACCAGGCCCGGATCGGGCTGGCCGAGGTGTTCCACCAGTTCGACCCGGTGGCCGACGAGGCACAGGCCCTCACCCTCGGCGCCTTCTACCAGACGCTGCTCGGCGGACTGGCGGCCCAGTGGCTGGTCGACCCGGACCGCGTCCCGTCCGCCGCCGACCTGACCCGCGCGCTGCGCACCATCACCGCCGAGTTCACCACCTGAGCGGGCACCGGCGCGGATCGGCCGGGCTCAGGGCTGGCCCAGCCCGGCCTCCCGGGCCCGGACGATGGCCTGGCTGCGGTCGGCTACCTGGAGCTTGGTGAGCACGTTGGACAGGTGGTTGCGCACGGTCTTCGCGCTCAGCGTCAGCCGCCGGGCGATGATGACATTGCTCAGCCCCTGGGCGACCAGGTCCAGCACCTCCCGCTCCCGGTCGGTCAGTCCTGGGAACGGCGCCGCCGCGCCGGAGCGCGCCCCGGCGAGGAAACCGACCGCCCGGGCGGCGACCACCGGGCCGAGCAGCACCTCGCCGTTGGCAACCGCCCGGACGGCCCGGTCCACCTCGGCCGGGGCGGCACCCTTGAGCAGGTAGCCCCGTGCGCCGGCGCGCAGCGCGGCGAAGACCCAGTCGTCGTCGTCCAGCATGGTCACCACCAGCACGCCGGTGCCCGGGTGCCGGGCGACGATCTCCCGGGTGGCCTCCACCCCGGACCGCCCGCCCAGGTGCAGGTCCATCACCACCACGTCCGGCCGGTGCAGGTCGGCCAGGCGGAGCGCCCCGTCGGCGTCGGCGGCCTCGCCGACCACCTCCAGCCCGGGCGTGGAGGCCAGCAGCGCCGTCATGCCGAGCCGGAACACCGGGTGGTCGTCCACCACGGCGACCCGGATCACCTCCCCGGTCACGGCCCCACCGCCAGCGGACGCGCCTCGCCAGCCTCGAGCCCGGCCGGAGCCACCACTGCGGACACCGGTTCCCCGACGGCGGCCGGTTCACCGCCGCGCGGGGCCGGTTCACCGCCCTGCGGAGCTGGGACCCCGCCAGGCGGAATCGGTTCGCCGTGCGGGGTCGGGACGCCCCGGGGCGCGGAGGCGACCGGATCCCCGGCGGGCGCGTCGGGCTCGGCGGCCGGCTCGGCCGGCGGGAGGCGGTCGGCCGGCACCCGCACGGTGACGTGGGTGCCGCCGCCCTCGCCCGGCTCGACCACGCACACCCCGCCGATCCCCTCGGCCCGTTCCCGCATGGAAACCATGCCCACCCCGGCGGGCGTCCCCGGCGCCACACCCCGCCCCTCGTCGGTCACCCGCACGGTGAGCCCGTCGGCGTCGCGCACCAGGCCCACCCGGCACAGCGCCGCGCCGGAGTGCCGGTGCGCGTTGCGGACCGCCTCGGAGACGATGCCGTAGACGGCGGTGGCGACCGGCTCCGGCAACGACAGCGGCGCGGCCTCCACCAGCACCGCCAGCCCCGAGCCGTCGTACCGGCGGGCCAGCTCGTGCAACGCCGGGGTCAGGCCGCGCTCGCCCAGCACCGGTGGCAGCAACCCCCGAGCCAGGTCACGGACCTGTTCCACGCGCTGGTCGGTCTCCTCTCGCAGCCGGTCCAGCAACTGCCCGGCCGCGGCCGGGTCGCTGGTGAGCAGGTTGCGGGCCGCCTGGAGACCCAGCGCCACCCCGGCCAGCGCCGGCCCCAGGCCGTCATGCAGGTCGCGGCGCAGCTTGCGCCGCTCCTCCTCGCGCGCCTCGGCGAGCCGGGTGCGCGAGCCGGCCAGCGCCCGGCCGGTGGCGGCGAGGCTGGCCGCGGCCGACACCAGCGGCAGCAGGTCCACCAGGGCGGTCCGGGTACGGCCGTCCAGCCGCTCCCCCGCCCGCGCCCAGGCGACCAGCCGGCCGATCTCCCGCTCGCCCCGGCGCAGCGGCAGCACCAGGGGCGCGCCCACCGGCCCGGTGGCGGCACCGTGGGTGGTGCCCGCCTCCGGGCCGTCCACCTCGATGTCGCAGGCGCCGAGCCGGAGCAGGTCGGTGAGGCTCTGCGCCACCCCGGTCAGCGCGTCGGCGGCGTCCTCGGCGGCGCTGATCCGGTGCCCGACGCCGCGTACCACCCCGAGCGGCTCGACCGCCTCGCCGTGGATCAGCCGGTCGACCCCGCGCTGCACCCGGGCGCGGACGGGGTGGACGCCGACCGCGACCAGCGCGGTGACCAGCGCCCCCGGTACGGCCGGCGGCGCCGGCAGCAGCGCGCCCAGCCCGGTCACCCCGAGCACGTACGCGGCGACCAGCAGGAACGTCAGCAGGAACCAGACCAGGGTGCGGCGGACCGCGAACTCGATCCCCCAGAGCCGTTGCCGCAGCACCACGGCCAGCACGGCGGCCGGAAAGAACGCCTGGGAGGCGAGCATGGCGGTCGGGGCGAGCCAGTCCGGGACCCGCCCGGCCCAGTCGGCGGGGAACCCGACCGGCGCGAAGCTCAGCGCCAGCAGCCCGGTGCCGACGGCCAGCCAGCCGAGCCCCACCCGCTCCCCGGCCGGCCCGGCCCGCCACCGCCGGACCAGCCCGGCGGCGGTGAGCAGCCCGAGCGCCGGTACCACCGCGAACAGCCACGGCTCGGCGCGCACGATCAGCTCCGTCCAGGCGGCGCTGCGGATCGGCAGCGGCGCCCCGGACGGGTGCGCCGGCGTGCCCGGCCAGGTCAACTGGCACACCTCGATCGCGGCGACCACCAGCGCGCCGGCCCCCACCGCCAGCCGCGCCCGCACCGGCAGCCGGCCCTCCCGGACCAGCCAGGGCAGCACGACGATGAGTGAGAGCATGCCGGGTGCCCACGCCCAGTGCCGGGCCGAGGTGAGCAGCACCGGGTCGGGCAGCCCGGGGTGCACCCGGAGCAGGTCGACGTAGACGGCGCTGAACGCCGACAGCCCGCCGCCGACCCCGGTGGCGGCGAGCAGCCAGGCCACCGGATGCCCCCGACGCAGCAGGACCAGCGCGGCGACCGTGCCGTAGACCAGGCAGTCGGTGAAGTCGACGAGGAAGTAGAGCTGGGACAGACCCCACGGCCGGCGGGCCAGCAGCCAGCAGATCGCCGTACCGGTGGCCAGCAGCGCGCAGGTGGCGGCGACCGCCCAGGCGGCGACCGGCCGGCGATGGTCGGCGGCCACCGCCGGGTCGGGCGGCGCGGAGGTCCGGTCGGCGGGCATGACCAGATCCTGGCAGTCGCCGGGTCAGTTGCCGAGGCCCCGGCGCTCGAAGGCGAATGTCAGTCCCGCGACAGTGGCCCAGACGGCGGCCGGCAGCAGCGCCAGGTACTGCAACGGCACCGCCTGGGTGACCCCGATCAGCAGTGCCATGACCAGGCTGAACACCGCCAGTGGACGGTTCACCGAGCGCCGCCGCAGCCCGGCCACGGCCAGCGCCCCGGCGCTGAGCGCGGCGCCGGCCCAGACCCAGGCGAAGGTGCCGTAGCCGGTGGCCAGCGCGGCCACCGTGTCCGCGTCGGTCTCCGACAGGTGCCGCAGGTCCCAGTACAGCTCGGTGGACACGCCGCCGCCGACCAGCAGCATCGCGGCCACCAGCAGCAGGCCGCCGGCGGCGACGTCGGGCAACAGCCCGCCGGCCGGTTCCCGCGCGGCGAGCCGGCGCCGCAGCCCGGCCGCGAAGACCGCCAGGCAGCCGGCGCCGAGGGCGGTCAGCGCCTGGAACACCCAGACGTACGCCTCCCGGCCGGCCAGCGCGGCGACGTAGCGGGCATTGTCGGCGTACAGCGCCTGGTCCACCTGGGTCAGGGCCGGGTTGACCTGGAAGAGCACCAGCCCGGTGAGGCCGCCGGCCGCGCCGGCGAGGGCCCAGCCCCGCCGGCGTCGGGTGGCCGTCCCGCCGGGGGCGGTGACGCCGGGCGCGGCACTGGTCGGGACGGACATGGTTCCTCCTCGGAGGCTCGGGTGCGGGCGGACCGCCGCCCGCCGAGCGTCACCGTCCCGGCGTCCCGGGCGCATGGGACCGGGCGTCCCGACCGGCCGGGCGGCCGCGTTCGTCCCGGCCGGGCGGTGCCGATGTCCCTGGCCGTCGGGACACCTCCGCCACCACTGTGGAACCGGCACACCGTCACCGAGCAGGAGGCCCCGATGGACGAGCGGCACCGCGACGACCTGATCCGCGCCGTACGCGACCTGGCGCCCGAGCTGGCCGCCCGGGCCGACGAGATCGAGCAGGCCCGGGAGATCCCCGCCGATCTGCTCGACCGGCTCCGCGCGGCCGGCTGCTTCCGGATGTTCGTCCCGCGCGGCCACGGCGGGTACGAGGCCGACCTGCGCACCGGGATGACGGTGCTGGAGGCGCTGGCCCGGGCCGACGGCTCCACCGGCTGGACGGTGATGATCGGCGCGGAGACCCCGCACCTGCTGGCGATGCTCTCCCGCGACCGGTTCGACAAGGTCTACGCCGACGGCCCGGACGTGGTGGTGGCCGGTGGCTTCGCCCCGCAGGGCCGGGCCGAGCTGGCCGACGGCGGCTACCTGGTCAGCGGGCGCTGGGCCTTCGCCAGCGGCGCCCGGCACGCCGACTGGATCTTCGGCAACTGTGTGCTCACCGGGGACGGCCAGCCGCTGCCCGGTCCCGCCGGGCAGCCGCCGGAGACCCGGTCGATGCTCTTCCCGGCCGGGCGGGTGACCGTGCTGGACACCTGGCACACGCTGGGGCTGCGCGGCACCGGCAGCGACGACGTGGTGGTCGACGGGCTGTTCTGCCCGGCCGAGGAGAGCTTCGACCTGTTCACCGGCACGCCGTGCGTGCCCGGGCCGGGCTTCGTCGCGCCGCTGGTGCACTTCGTCCTGCACCTGGGCGCGGTCGCGGTGGGGATCGCCCAGGGGGCCCTGGACGACATGACCGCGCTGCTCGCCGACGGGCGGCAGCGCCTCTACGCCCGGACGCCGCTGGCCGACTCGCCGGCGGTGCGGGAACGGCTCGGCCGGGCCGACCTCAACGTGCGGGCCGCCCGGGCGCTGCTGCACGCGCTCGCCGACGAGCTCTGGGCGGCCTGCGCGGGCGACCCGGCCGCGATCGCCGCGCTGCACCCGACCATCTCGGCGGCGCTGCCGTGGGTGACCGAGGTGTGCGGCGCGGCGGTGGACACCTGCTACCGGGCGGCCGGCGGCGCGGCGGCCCGGAACTCGTCGCCGGTGCAGCGGCGCTTCCGCGACATCCACACCTTCGCCCAGCACGCCGCGGCGGCCGAGGGCTGGCTGGGCAACAACGGCGCCCGCCTGCTCGGGCGGCCGGTGGAGCTGGCGTACTGACCTCCGCCCGCCGGCCATCGCCTCCTCCGGGCGGCCGGCGGGCGGAGCGACCCCGGGGGGACCTGGGGGGGTTCGGGGTCGACAGGGGGGTCGGCCTCGGGCCGGGGACACAGCCCCGGCCCGAGGCCGCAGTCAGCGCAGCTGCGGGATCACCTCGCGGGCGAAGAGCCGCATCGACTCCAGGTCGGTCGGCTCGTGGAAGTAGAGCATCACGTACCCGATGCCGGCGTCGGCCAGGCCGCCGAAGAGGTCGACCAGCTCGCCGGGGGTGCCGACGGCGCTGCCCGCCGCCACCTCCGCCCGGTCGCGGTCGCCCAGGTGCGGGGCCAGCCGGGCGGTCACCGCGGCGTCGGTCGCGCCGGTGAAGACGGACAGGGCGGCGGTCTTCAGGATGCTGTCGTAGTCGCGGCCCACCTCGGCGCAGTGCCCGGCGAGCACGTCCAGCTTGTGCCGGTAGAAGGCCGGGTCGGTGTGGTCGGTCAGGTTGCAGGCGTCGGCGTACCGGGCCACCGTCCGCAGGGTCCGCTTCTCGCCGGCGCCGCCGACCATCAGCGGCACGTACGGCCGCTGCACCCCGACCGGCACGTTCTGCGCGTCGCGTACCCGGTGGTGGCGGCCCTCGACGGTGGCGACCGGCCGGCGCAGCATCGCGGTCACCACCTGGGCCGCCTCGTCCAGCCGGGTCAGCCGCTCCCCCGTCGACGGGTACGGCTGCGGGAAGCCGTACGCGTCGTACTCCCGCTGGTCCCAGCCGGCGCCGAGACCGAGGAACGCCCGGCCGCCGCTGGCCACGTCCAGGGTGGCGGCCATCTTGGCCAGCAGCGCCGGGTTGCGGAAGCTGTTGCAGGTGACGATCTGCCCCAGCCGCACCCGGCGGGTCTCCCGGGCGATGGCGGCGAGGCTGGTCCAACACTCGAAGGTGGTCTCCGGCTCGCCCGAGACCGCCTGGAGGTGGTCGTAGAGCCAGACCGAGTCGTAGCCCAGCTCGTCGGCCTCGCGGGCCACCCCGACCATCGCCTCGAACTGCGCCACCGGGTCGGGCAGGTGGGTGAGGTCCGACCGCCAGCCCTGGGGCAGCACCACGCCCCACCGGATCCCGCTCATCGCCGCCTCGCTTCCCGTCGCCGTCGCTGGTCCGGCGAGGGTAGCGGCCCGCCGGGCGGGGCCCGCGCCGCGAGCGCCCACCGGGCGAGCGGGATCACTCCGGGGGCGGCTGCCTCACACGTACGGCCTGGTCGCCGTGGTGGCCTCGGTCCTCATCCCCGGCGTCGCCTGAGCAGGTGGGCGACCCCGCTCACCACCGTGGTCCCGATCCCGGTCCCGACCAGGACCAGCGCGGCCCCCACCGCCCAGAGCCCGCTGCCGTCGGTCGAGGCGGCGTGCACTGTCCAAGCGGCGGTGAAGGCGACCGTCAGCACCGGGGCGACCAGCCACGGGCCGAGCCGCCAGCCGGCGACGGCGGCGACCAGCGCGAGGGTGAGCACGCAGCCGGCAACCTGCCACGGTTGGTACGGCCCGCTGATCGCGCCGGTCTCGGGGTCGGTGGTGTAGCCGGTGTTCCACCCCAACCAGGCCCACCAGGTGGCGACGGCCGCCACGGCGAGGACCAGAGCGGCGAGAAGGGCGCGCGTCATCCTGTTCACAACCCGATCCTTCCGGTACGGACTCCATCGCGCTTGAGCACCCGTACTCACGATCGCTGTGCCGGTGTGGTCCCCCGGACCGCCCAGGCACGAGCGACGAGTCGGATCGACCCGTCGGGGCCGGTCGGCACGCGGGCGCGCAGCAACTCGCGCAGGCGACCCGGTCGGGCTCGGCGAGCGAGCTGACGTAGCCGGGCGCAGGCCCCTGCCACCAGGCGGAAAACGATACGGGCGGGTGTCGCGTCACGCGGTCACGCGCGGCGGGTGGCCGCCCGGGCCACGGCCGGCACACCGGGAAAGGGCGGGGGCCGCGGATGCCAGCGCCGACAGGCCAGGAACGGTCACGACCCGCCGACGCGTATCTGCTCGTGGCTCAGCAGGGCGCCATCCTATGCGCCGACGGGACGCATCCGGCCAACACCGGGCGGCAGAAGGTGGCAAGCATGCTGCTCCGCTTCTTCAAGACCTCCCCACACACGGCCTGCTGGTTCACCGTCAGCGGCACCTGCGCCTAGCCCTCGGAGCGAGGAAACCAAACAGGTCGGAGACCGCCGGGGCCCGCACTGCTCCCGCTGGTCGGTCAACATGGGTATGGTCGACGAACCAATGATCGGGTTGCGGCAGGCGGGACGGGCGTGTGTCGGTGTTGCAGGTCAAGGTCCGGGAAACGGTGTCCGGCCCGGCTCGGCCTGGCGGGTGTGACGTGCTGGTCGACCTGGAAAGCGACCGTACGACGGTGCGGGAGCTGATCCGGAGGGCCGTTACGGAGCAGATCCGGCTGCTGGGCGTCGACCTCGGGCGGCGCCGCGACATACACGATCGCCAGTATCTTCTGGCGGAAGAGATACGGGTGCAGGCAGCCAGCGGTGTGATTCGGCTGCCCACTCCACCGCTCGCCCTTCCGGACGTCACCGCGGCGGTGGCCCGGGCGCATCGGGCGTTCGAGCGGAACGTGTTCGTCGTCTTCGTGGGCGGACGCCAGGTCGACCGGCTCGACGACGAGATCGTGTTGCGTCCCGATGAACCCGTCGTCTTCCTGAGGCTGACCGCGTTGGCGGGTGGGTGATCCATGGTTGACGTGCCCGAGATGTACGCCGACGCGGTCCGCGCCGAGCGGGAGGCGCTGTGGCGGCTGGTCGACGAGGCCCGGGGCCTGGCGAAAGTCGATGATCTGGCGGGAATGCGGGCTCTCGCCAAGGAGATCCGGCGGCGGCTGGCGGCCGGCAACGACCTCGACCGCACCGGTGGGCACCTGGGCTCACACGTGGGGGACATCAGCGCCGCACTGGACGAGGCGTACGACGAGGCGTTCCCGGTACGGAGCCCGGATGACCCGGCAGAGGTGCTGGACGCCCCGTGGCCCACCGTCCGCCGTACGGCGCTGCTGGCCGCTGCCGTGGACCATGTGGGCTGGCCGAAGCCGCCGCTAGAACCGCTGGCCGAGCGGGCGATCGCCGCCAACGATGTGCGGCTGCTCCGGCTGTTGGTGCTCACTCCGTTGGGCCGGGCGGGTCGGGACACTGTGGTACGGATTCTGGACGCCCTGCAGGTGGCGGACGCGCTCGACGTCAAGGTCATCGAGCGGGCATTCGCCGACGACGCGTATCTGGGCAGGGCCATCGGCGGGCACTCTCTGACGGGCAGCGCCGTGACGTCGGCGCCCGCCGCCTGCGCGGCGGTTGTCCGCGACTACTTCGACGAGTTGGCCTGGCGCCTGACCTCGCCATCCGAGGCCAACTGGGAGGACCTGCCCGAGGTGCTGGTACCGCGTGGCCTGCGGTTCCTTCTCCGGGCCTTGGACCGGCCGCATGATCGCCGGATGGCCGACCGCTTCGGCCTCGCCGAGCTGACCGACGACGAGCGGTCCGCCCTGGTGGAACACCTGCGGGACCGTGCCGCCGAGGAGCGGCGCCGCGCCTTCGAGCTACGGCTGCCGGCCGGTGACGCGGCGGTGCTGTTGCCGGTGCTCGGGCTGTCGGGCGCGGCGCCGTTGCTGCGACTGGTGCGGGCGACCGCCACGCCGGAGGTGGCGCGGCAGGATCGGGCCGCCATCCTGGCCGCCGTGCGCCAGGCCGGCGACGATGGTACGCGCCGACTGCTGGAACTCTGCCCGAGCGAGTTGATCGCCGCCGCGCTGGGCTGGAACCGGGCGGCCGTCGAGAAGCGGGTCAAGCACAACGCGCTGTCCGGCATCGCCGCGTTCGGCCTGCTGCCGCTCGCCGGCGGCGAGACAGTGCTCGATCGTTATCTGGCACTGCGCGAGGTGGCGAAGCGGGGCTCGAAGTTCGGCCCGAACCGCCGGCACAGCCACAGCGCCGCGGTCGCGGTCGCTCTCGATCACCTGGCGCAGGTGGCCGGCTTCCCGGACGCGGGTCGCCTGGAGTGGGACTGCGAGGCCCGCATCGCCGCCGAGGCCCCGGGCGACTGGCACGTCGGCGACTACACCGTCGGGGTGCGGCTCCGCGATGCCGATCCGATTGTCACGGTCAGCAAGGCAGGCAGGACGCTGAAGTCGGTGCCGGCCGCGGTCCGCACCGACCCGCGGTACACCCACACGCGAGAACACCAGGAACGGCTGCGTGACCAGGCCCGTCGGATGCGTACCGGGATGATCGAGCGGCTGGTCGCCACCGGGGGCACACTCACGCCCGACGAACTGCTCCGCCTGCGACGCCTGCCGTCCGGGCAGGCGATGTTGCCCGCGTTGATCTGGCAGGACCGGACGGGCACGGTCGGCCTGCTCGATCAGATCGACCTCGACGGCCCGGTCACCGCGGCGCATCCCTTCCTGCTGTACAAGCGGGGCCTGCTCGCCCACTGGCAGGCGGAGATCGTCCGGCGGCGGATCCGGCAACCCGTGAAGCAGGCGTTCCGCGAGTTGTACCTGGTGACTCCGGCCGAGCGTGACGCCGTCGACGTGTCGCGACGGTTCGCCGGGCACACCGTCGACGGCAGGGTGGCCGGTCAGTTGCTGTCCGGACGCGGCTGGTCGACCCACGACCAGTACGACGAACACCAGGCGACCCGCCCGGTGACCGCCGGACTCACCGCCGCGCTGGCCTGCGAACTGCCCGGGTACTTCGGCGGTGGTGACGTCGTCGTCGGTGAACTGCGCTTCCTCGCGGCCGGCTCGGCGGTCCCCCTGGCAGAGGTACCGCCCGTGGCGTTCTCCGAGGTCATGCGCGATCTGGATCTCGTCGTGTCGGTGGCCGGCACCGAACCGCACGGGTACGCCTCACCGCTGCACGCGGCGAGCCGGGCTCAGCTGCTGGCCGCCCTGATCGACGATCTCGGGTTGGCCCGGGTGACCGTCGACGGCACGTCGGCCCTGATCCACGGCTCCCGGGCGACCTATCGGGTGCACCTCACCAGCGGCAGCATCCACGTCGAGCCCGGTGGCTACCTGTGCGTGGTACCAGCCTCGTTCGGCGACACCGCCCATCGAAGCCTGTTCCTGCCGTTCGCCGACGAGGACCGGATGACCAGCGTCATCCTCAGCAAGGTGCTCCTCCTCAACGAGGACGAGAAGATCACCGACCCGGCGATTCTGGCCCAGCTCGATCCGCCCGCCTGAGCTGATCCGACCTCAACCGCTGGTGTGGCTCTCGTCGACCCCGGTCAGGGCCGCTGATGCCCTGCGTCTGTCTGGGCCGGAGGTACCACCATGCGAACCACGGCGCCACCATCGCCGGTGATCCGCTTCCACTTGGTCGGTCCAGCTCAACGGCCCGAGGCCGATGAACATGCGACAGCCGCCGTCAGGGGGCGGCGATCAGCCGGATCTCGCAGCGGACGCCGCTGGCCTTGGCGAGCCGACCATCACCGGTCACCAGTGGACAGGCCATCAACTCGGCAGCCGCCACATACGCTGCGTCGTACGCCGTGACATTGCCGCGCAGTTGCCACATTCGGTCGAGCAGCAACGGGGTGCCAACCTCGTCGACCACCAACGAAGGCAGCGTCTCGACCGCCTCCTGAGCCCGGGCGAGGCCGAGCTTGTTGCCGAGGACCTTGCCCCTGATCACCGACATGACCTCGACCAGGAGGTGGCCGGGCGCAGCCCAGTGCGGATCCGCGGTCAGCTCCGCCCGCGCCGCGTCGCCTACCGGCCCGTCGTCGACCAGGGCGTCGGCAAGGACAGACGCATCCACGACTATCACGCCGCATCTCCCCATGGCCCACGCCGCTCCCGCTGGTTGGTCAACTCGGCGGCACTCTCCCCCGGCAGCGAGCGCGCGCCGTCCTCCCGGCCGGCGAAACGGTCAAGGACCGCCGTGTTGCGTAGGCGTCGAGCCTGCGTCTCCACCAATTCCAGCAGGTACGCCTGGAGTGACTGCCCACGCGACTTGGCCTGGGCCGCCAAGGCGTCTCGTACTTCTTCCGGCACATCGCGGATCTGGAGAGCAACCATGCATTCATTATGCATGCAAGGGCTCTCCGCCGCAGACGAAAGGGCGGGTAGGTGCCTCGTCCTGGCCGGACGACTTGGCGATCCGACGGAGCTCGCGTACGCCGAGACCGCCCGTCTTGAGCAGGGGCACCGGGCCGCCGCTCATGGTTCCGCCGATCGCGGTGATTGTGGCGAGGGTGTCCGAGGCGGCGGCTGCGGCCTCCCGTTCAGCGTCCTTTGGCTCGACCGGGGTGGTAGGCACGGCCGGCGGCTGCGGGTCGAACGCAGCGACGTAGCCCTCCCGCAGCGCGAGGGCGACCTCACGGGGCATCTCCTCGACACCCCATGCGGAGCCGACGACGAGACCACGCTCGGCGGCCCACGGCAGCGCCACCCCGGCCGAGCCGAACATGATCCCTCGCACACCGAAGGGCTGCGCCGGCCGCAAGGCGAGCGCGGCGAGCTGGGCGCGAACGTCGGCGGGGGCCTGCGCCGCGAGCCGGCGCACGTTCTCCGGCCACGCCAGCCAGCCGACCAGCGCAACGATCAACTCGTCCTTGCCGCGGCCCGTCACGGGGATGCCGTACACCTTCGCCAGCCTGCGCAGCTCGTTCATGTTCCGGGAGACGAGCAGCTCAGCGGCGCCGGGTCCAAGGTTCAGCGGGTGCGGCCACATCGGGCTCAGATGTGCCGCCGCGAAGCCGTCGGCGTACGGCCAGATCAGGGCGAGCTCGGTGAGACGGCGCAGCGCCGCGAGTGCCAACCTACGACGCCCCCCTCCGGCGGGAGGCGACAGGTACGCCATGCGGGGGACCGTGCCGCACGGTGTGGATCATCAGCGCGATCCGGCTTGAGTTGCGTGCGGCTGTCCCCTTGCCCCCTCGGTTTGGGTATCCGTTTCGGTGGACCGGATGTGGCAGAACCCGAGCCGCGTTCATTTGGCAGGAGAGGCTTCTTGTCGAACATCATTCGAGTGGTGTCCTGGTGGACTCGCTGGCACACGCTGCGTGGCGGGCGGGGGCGGACCTGGCGGACGTCGCCGACGCGACCGGTCTGGCTGCCGGCGAGGTGGTCCGCCGGTGGCAACGGTGGATCGATGTCCAGGCGCGGTTGGACGTCGGCGGGCGTCCAGGGGTGGGCCGGTGATGCCCACCCGGATTGCCCAGGACGTAGCCGCCAGGCAGCGTCCGCGTACCAAGGTCGGCCACCGCAGCGAACGTCAAGCCCGCCTCGACCTCACGCAGACGCTCTGGGTCACGGATTCCGAGCCGGTTACGCAGCACCCCGCTGCCAGGGTCCACGTACGGGTCGACGGTCACGATGCGCCGTACAGTTGCCGAACAAGCTGCCGCATCTGCACGGTGCTGATCTCACCACGCGCCCAACGTTCGGTGATGGCCTCAACATCGGCGCCTACCGTGAGCCCTTCGGCGTGCACCGATGCCGCTGCCTGCGTTAGCGACCGAGCTCGCTCGGCGGTGAGCTCATCGAACACCTCGACCGGAACCATGACAGCCTCGGTCTTGCGATGGGAACCCACACCTACCGGGGTACGGTCACCCTTGCGGAATCGCTCCAGGACACTGGGTAGTTGCTCGCGCGCCTCGCGGACGGACAACGTCTCAATCAACACACGTAAAGTGTGCCCGATTGTGTACACATTGTGCCGCGAGGCTGCGTCGCTCTCCCGCACCACCCGCCGCGGTACGGTTTGCGCGAGTGCCAAGGCGGCGACCGGCCCGGTGGTAGCCGGTCGGCCGTCGGCCAGGATGTGGTGCCATGGCCCGTTCCCGCTCTACGAAGACCGCATCGACGTCGACTGCAACGGTGCGTGAGTTCCTGGTGCGCCAGGATCCGGGCTGGCTGGTCGATCAGCTCCTGCGGATCGCCGAGGACGATCCGCTGGTCGCGGCCCGATTGCAGGCGGCATCCGGCGCGGAACGGGCCGGGCTGGTCGACCTGTCCGGCCTACGACGCGAGCTTGCCTCCGCCATCCAGCCCTCCTGGTATGTGGAGTACGCCGCGGTCAGCGGGTACGCCCACGGGATCGACCGCGTACTCGACGAGGTACAGAACCTTATCGACGCCGGGTTCCCGGAGGCGGGCTGCCGAGCACGCACTCACGTTGCTGGAAGACGCGCTCGGCCAGGTCGACGACTCCAACGGCGAGGTAGGCGCGCTGGCGGGGCGGGCTCAGGAGATCCATCTGGCGGCGTGCGAGCAGGCGCGACCGGACCCGGTGGAGCTGGGCGAGCGGCTGGCCCGCTGGGCACTGCGCAGTGATTGGGAGATCTTCCTTGACAGCCCCAACTCCTATTCCGACGTACTCGGTGAGCCCGGCCTAGCCCGATTCGAAGACGTGATCGACGAACGGTGGTCGGCGCTGCGCCGGCTGGAGCCAGGAGACGACAAGCGGTGGGAGGGCAACCGGTTCCGGCCGACCTATCTGAAGGAGATGCTGGCCGCCCGCCGTGGGGTGGACGCGCTGGTCGAGGTGATCGCCCATGACCTGGCCTCGCCGTACCAGTTCTGGCGGGTCGCCCACGCCCTGGCTGAGGCAGGGCGGATCGAGGACGCGCTGGGCTGGCTGCAGCGTGGCCCGGCATCTTTCCCCGGCAATCCCGACGGGCGGCTGGCTGAACTGGCCGCCGACCTGCACGCTCGGGCGGGCCGGCCGGAGGCTGCCACCGACATCGCCTGCCAGCAATTCGCTGAGCGGCCCAGTCTCGGCGGGTACCAGCGCCTGCACGGATTCGCCACGGCCGCCGGAGTCTGGGACTCTCCTCCGTGCCCCAGAGCAGGTGTCGTCCTGTCGGCGACCCTTCACACTTCCCCGATTGTCAGACCGTCCCGCTCGTCGTCCCACGCCGCCGCACTGATACGCCACCCTTCCGAGGTCCGAACGAACTGCAGGGACTTCATCCCTCGACCGGTGAACGGCGCCCCATCCTGCACGCCTGCCTTGGCGTAGGTGCCGAACCAGTGGGCGATATCGCCGAACAGGTCGGTGCACCCGGACAACTCCCACTCCCTGAAGTCGACCAGCGCGCCGCCAGACAGCAGAGCCTCACGAGGAGTGATAAATCCCTCCACTCCGTACACCAAGGGCTCCATACCGCAGGTCCTGATGATCACCGCCTGGGGCAGAAACATCGACCTAAGCGTGTCGAGTCGGGCGGAACTGTCAGGACCGGAGGTGAATGCAGCGAAGAACGCCCGCACGATGCCCTCGATCTCTGCATGGTCCGTGGCGGTGCTCGGGCTTGCCGGCAGATCGTCGATCACAGCCCAACAGTAGCGCCGTGGCCCCCTCAGCACCCCGTCACGGGACCGACCAGGCATCCGCTCACTGCGCAGACTCTTCCTGTCGGCGGTCTCGTCGGGCACCGTGTCTGGTGCCGGCAATATCGGATCGTCGGCGCACCTGGCCCCCA
>NZ_JBEYTI010000059.1:0-23426 GCF_040642975.1 Micromonospora sp. NPDC047548 | reverse complement strand
AACACCCCCCAGATCATGGTCAACAGGGGGACTGAGTCATGCCGCGGCCGGTGGCCTGCAACCCCGGTTGGGGCTACGAAAAAGGTAACGGGGGGAGACCAGTGACCTCCCTAACTGTAAGCGAACCTAACTAAATGGCAAGCGGCTCTGGCACGAATTTGGTGATCGGCGTTTGTTCATGTCGGTCGGCGAGGAGGGTCCGGCGGCGGAGTCGGTCGGAATTGGCTCGGCCGTACACCTCTTTTTG
The DNA here is from genome assembly GCF_040642975.1 of Micromonospora sp. NPDC047548. Lineage (NCBI taxonomy): Bacteria > Bacillati > Actinomycetota > Actinomycetes > Micromonosporales > Micromonosporaceae > Micromonospora > Micromonospora sp. NPDC047548. The sequence continues at coordinate 23,179 of NZ_JBEYTI010000059.1, read as the reverse complement.
GTTATTTTGATGCGGTTCACGGCGCCTTCGACGGCACCGTTGCCGTCGTCGCCGAGGCGTACCGGGCGACCGACGAGCCCGTACTCGTGTCGTCCTCGGCCGATCCGGAGCGGGTCGCGCGGTACGAATCCCTCCTCGGGCCCGGGCGGTCCGCGGAGCTGCTGGAGGCCGCGACCGGCGAGATAGCCGCCCGCGCGGTCGCGGCGCTCGGAGTCTGCCGTCTGTTGGTGGCGGGCGGGGAGACCTCGGGCGCGGGGTAATCAGGGTGCTAGCGTCCAGGCCGTGTGAAGGAGGTCCGGTTCGCCGAAGTTTCCGGATTTCAGGAGCAAGGCCAGCGGCGGCTCCGGATCGGGAACCATCCACGGCAGGCCGGGACCAACCGCCGGGCCCACCCGAAGCGCGCCGAGCCCGAGCGCCCGCACCACTCAGGGTGAGCGGTGGCGGCCAGGGTCCCGTGGAGGCCGATGAACGCGGCTTCGCACGGGACGGAGGGCCTGTTTACCACACGGGAGTTGCTGCCGTTGCGGACCCCGGACAATGGAGGACTGGGAGCCGGCGGAGCGGTTTTGGGCTGCTGTTGTCGGCTGCCGCGACGGCAGCGGGCTGGCGCTGGAGTGAGTCGCTCTGCGTCGTCGGGCGCCGGTACGGGACGAATCTAGACAGGGCAGCCAGCAGGCGCCTCGTCGCAGCGTCTGTTGTGCTTGTCTCCTAACAGGTCGCGGTGCACGACCGCGTGACTGAGGAAGAAGGAGGGGTCGCGGTGCCGACCAACCGGCTGGAGGCGTTCAGTGATGGCGTCCTTGCCATCATCATCACGATCATGGTGCTGGAGCTCAAAGTACCGGCAGGTCACGACCTCTCCGACCTCGTCCACACGACCGGCGTCGGGCTGCTGACCTATCTCCTCACCTTCGTCTATGTCGGCATCTACTGGAACAACCATCACCATATGTTCCACCTGGTACGGCAGGTCAGTGGCGGAGTGCTGTGGGCGAACCTGGCGCTACTGTTCTGCCTGTCGCTGTTCCCGTTAACGACGGCCTGGGTCGACGACTCGAGGTTTGAACCGACCCCGGTCGTCATCTACGGTCTGAACCTGCTCAGCGCGGCCATCGCATACTTCGTGCTCCAGAAAGTGATCATTCGGCAGCAGGGACCGGCGTCGCTGCTGAGGCGGGCCATCGGCACCGACATCAAGGGCAAGATCTCGCCCGTGCTCTACGTCGCGGGGATCCTCAGCGCCCTGCTCGTCGACCGGAGCGGACATGGCGGAGTCGGGCTTGCCCTGGCGTGTTTCGTCGCTGTGGCGATCATGTGGGTCGTACCCGACCGCCGCATCGACCGTGCGATTCGCCAGCACGAGACCCCCGACTAGTACGGCAGCAGCCATTAGCTGTCTGACCAGGGTGAACATCGCGGGTGGGTGAACGGGTGCAGCCGCCCTGATGATCATGTGTTTGTGACGACAACAAGATCGGGGGCGGCTGCGGCTGCCAGGATAGCGGCTGTTCGGGTGGGACGGTTGCGGGGTTTGCTTACGCGTTCGGCGGTGGCTTGGGCGCCGAGCACGACTGCGCTGCGCAGCAGGTGCAGGTGGCTGGCGAGGTCGGCCTCATCAGGTGTGGCGCCGGCGGTATCCGGGGTGCCGACGAGCCGGTTCAGCTGCCGCAGGGCGTTGATGGCCTGGCCGGCGAGGTCGGCGACCAGGCCGGTGGCGGTGTCGGTGACATAGATCAACTCGCGGAGCGCGTGAGCGCTGCACAGCGCGTGGACCGCGTCGGTGTAGGTGTCGTACGGCGCCCACGCGTCATGCACCGCGACACCGCGGAACCGCGGGAGGATCCCGATCGCGTCCATCGCGATGGTGCCGCGTTTCGGATGCACGGCCAGCAATACGTCGGTGGGGGTGGAGGCGGAGTGCAGCCAGGCTGGCCGGCCTGCGGTGCGTATCCCGGTCTCGTCGAAATGGGCTACCGGCGCGGCGGCGATGCGTCCGGCGATCACCGGCAGCACACGGTCGATGATGCCCAGGGCGGTGCGTTTCACCCAGCCGGCCACGGTGCCCGCCGCGACCGGCACCCCGAACAGTTCCTTGATCGCCGCCGCCGTGCGTGACACCGACAGGAACTGCCCGTGCAGCAGGTAGACGCCGATCCCGGCCAGACGTGGCCCGTGCACGACCGGCGCGGACGCCTCTGGCGGCGCGGGCGCGGGGGTGTGATGCCCACACGCGTCCCGGGCCCCGGCCCGACCGCCCGCGTAACGACTTCGGCGCCGGCTTGGCCAGCCCGTCCGATGAGGGAGGCTTCGACGAGTTCGACGACGACTGCTTCAACCGGGCTTCCAGATCCGCGACCCGCGCGAGAGCCTGCTCCAACCGGGCGGTCAACTCCACGACGTACGCAACCAGTCCGTCATACGACAGCGACGACTCGGCAGGCACAGCCCGCCAAACTGCCAGCCTCCACAACAGACATCACAGCCGCCTGATGACCTACCCAGTCACCCATGATCATTGTCGCAGGCTGGTATCAACACCGTTGAGTTAGCGCTTTGAGCGTGCCGTCAAGCCCTCTTCCATGATCATGACGTTGGTGTTGATGGTGTAGTTCAGGCTGGTCTGGGGGAATGTGCCGGCGTTCGGGCCGTACTTGCTGGTCGGGTTCTTTCTGCTGCGGGCCTTGCCCCGGTTGCGGGTGGGGGGCAGCAGCTCGTCGAGGACGGCCTGGCCGATCACACCGACGAGGCGGTCACCGGCCGGGATGATGATCCCGACGGCGGCGGTGACCTGATCGGCAGCTGTTTGCAGGGCGACGGTGAAGCTGATCCGGTCCGGGCGAGCGTCGGGGCAGGTGTCGACCGCGTCCACGCTGATCCGAATGATCGTCTGGTATACGGTCAGCAGCGCGTAGACCTCTTGGTCGATGTCGGTCGGGTGCTGGGAGCGCAGGACCCGCCCGTCGAGGATGGTGGACTTGATCGACAGGTAGGTGGTTTCCGCCTGCCATCTGCGGTGATACAGCTCGATCAGTTCGCTGGCGGGGTAGCGGCGGTGGTCGAGCAGGCTGGTGACCAGGCGCCACTGCTCGCGGCTGGTGGTGCCGTCGGCCCAGGTGACGGTGACCCAGGCCTCGATGATGCGGACCTTGAGCTTGCCGTAGCCGAGGACGGACAGGTACGAGCCGTCCGCGAGTTCGGTCAGGATCAGCGGGGTGCGGCGGGCCCAGGACCGGCACAGATAGTGGGCCTTGGTGGCGGCGATGTCCCGCAGCAGCTCCCAGGAGTCGTAGCCGGCGTCGGCCAGCACGAGCATGCCCGCCCCGACGGCGTGCAGCAGCCGCCGGGCATGGGTGGTCTCACCGTCGGCCTCCGGCCCGAACGTCGCGGCCAGGATCGCCCTCGTGCCGCACTCGACCAGCACGCTGAGCCGCAGCAGCGGATAGCCGAAGGTCAGCTTGTCGGTACTACGTTTCCGCTAGCCGGCGGTGATCGCCGGCCGGTCGGGCACATGCAACGTCGTGGCGTCGATCGCCACGGTCCGCAGTCCCCGCCAGAACACCCCCGGTGTCGACGGGCGGCCCACGCACCCGGCGACCGCGGTGAACAACGCCCGAAACGGATCGAGCGTCCCGCCTAACATTCACAACTGGCTTAACGATCTCTGGTCGCCTGGTTTCCGCAGATCCGTGTGAGCGTTGCCGGCTTCCAGAGCTGCGACGTTAAGCTTTCTGATCAGCATGGCGTCCGCGTCAGCCATCGCTCAGGGCCAGGTCTGACGGGCGCAACGCGGGTCGGACGGATTCGGCTGCGTCGCGGCGAGAGATTTCTTCGGGGCCGTGTCGATCCGCGGGCCGCTCGTTCGACGTGTGGGGTGCGAGGGCCGAGAGGCGGCCCCGCCGAGGAGGAGAACGCGATGCCGAAGTACATGCTGATCATGCGGGGCACCGATGAGTCGAACGCGGCCCTGATGGCTGGGTTCGAAGAGTTGGCGGCCACGACATACCACTACATCGAGGAGCTGGTCAAGGCCGGCGTGTTCGTCGCGGCCGAAGGGCTGGACGATGCGGGCCAGGGCGTCGTGGTCGACTTCAGCGGCGAGACCCCGGTGGTCACGGACGGGCCGTACGGAGAGACCAAGGAACTGTTCGGGGGCTACTTCCTGCTCGATGTCGCCTCGAAGCAGGAGGCGGTCGAGTGGGCCAAGCGGGTCCCGTCGGTCACCGGGTCCAAGATCGAGGTCCGGCGGGTGGCCGGGGACGACGAGATGCCGCAGGACAACGAGGGGTCCGTCGAGGAACGGGTCGGGAGCGAGAGCACCGGCCGGATCTGATGGGTACGGCCGACGTCGAGGCTGTCTGGCGGATCGAGTCGGCGCGGATCGTCGCCGCGCTGACCCGGTTCACCGGCGATTTCGGGCTGGCCGAGGATGCCGCCCAGGAGGCGGTGGCCGAGGCGCTGGTGTCGTGGCCGCTCACCTCTCCAGCCAATCCGGCCGGCTGGCTGATGGCCACGGCCCGGCGGCGGGCGATCGACGCGATCCGCCGCCGGACCGCCCTGCAGGACAGATACGCCCTGCTGGCGGCTGACCCGGTGGTCGACGAGGACATCGACCCCGACCGGATCGACGACGACGTCCTGGCGCTGATGTTCGTCAGCTGCCACCCGGTGCTCTCCCCCGAGGCCCGGGTGGCGCTGACCCTGCGCGTGGTCGGCGGCCTGTCCAGCGAGGAGATCGCCCGCGCGTTCCTGGTACCCGTGTCGACCGTGCAGGCCCGCATCACCCGGGCGAAGAAGACGATCGCGGCGGCCGGGGTGCCGTTCGAGCTGCCGCCGGCCGGTGAGCGCCGGGAACGGCTGGGCGGCGTGCTCAGCGTCGTCTACGTGATCTTCACCGAGGGGTCGACGGCCACGTCGGGCGACCGGCTGCTACGCCCCGGCGTCGCGTACGAGGCGATCCGGCTGGCCCGCACGCTGGCCGCGCTGCAGCCGGACGAGCCGGAGGTGCACGGTTTGCTCGCGTTGTGCGAGCTGACGGCCGCGCGCTTCCCGGCCCGGACCGGCCCGGATGGTTCGCCGATCCTGCTGGCGGACCAGGACCGGCGGCGGTGGGACTTCTCGGCGGTCCGCCGTGGGCTGGCCGCGCTGGCCAAGGCATCGGCTCGCGGGCTCGGCCCCTACGGCCTGCAGGCTGCGATCGCCGCCGCCCACGCGTCGGCGCCGTCGGTGGAGGCGACCGACTGGGACCGGATCGTGGTGCTCTACGAGGCGCTCGGCCGGGTCGCGCCCTCGCCGGTGGTCGAGCTCAACCGGGCCGTCGCCGTGGCCATGGCCTCGGGTCCGGCGCAAGCCCTGGCCATGGTGGACGAGCTGATCGCCTTGGACCGGCTCCCCGGTTCGCATTTGGTTCCGACCGTACGCGGTGAGCTGCTGGCCCGCCTCGGACGGCGACCGGAAGCGCGCGCCGAGCTGGAGCTGGCGGCCCGGCTGTGCGCCAACCAGCGCGAACGCTCAGTGCTGCTGCGCAAGGCGGCCGCGCTGGACTGACTTCTCCAGCTCGGCCGGCCGGGATTCGAGTGCGGCCCGGATGCCGTCGATCGCGTCGGCCCGACGGCCAGGCGCAGCGGCGGCTCCGCCATGCCGGCGCCCGCGACGATCGCGTCGGCCACGTCGGCCGAATCCCCGAACGCGGACGGCGGGAGCGCGGCGAACCCGGTGAGAAACTCGCCCACGGTCGACGCGTAGACCTCATCGGGCGCGACGACGTGGGCGGTGCTGGCGAAGTCGGTCGCGAACGTGCCGGGTTCGACGATCGTCACCCGCACGCCGGCCGGGCCACTTCCGCGGCGAGCGCCTCGCTGAGCAGCTCGACGGCCGCCTTCGAGGCCGAGTAGAGCCCGGACGACGCCCACGCGAACTGCCCGGTCAGCGAGCTGACCTGCACGATCCGGCCGGCAACAAGCTGTTCGGCGGGCGCATGCACGGCGCAGCCCCAGGTGCCCAGATCGTCTCCGCCCGCGCCTGCACCTGGAACGGCGGCTGCACGGCGGTTGCCCTCACTGAAGGCATGATCGACCTGGTCGTGAACCGGCACGTCGACGTGGTCAACGTCTCGATCGGCGGTCTTCGAGCGCTCAACGACGACTCGGACGCGATCGCCCAGCTCTACGGCGAGCTGATCCGCCGGTACGGCGTCCAGATCGTCGTCTCCGCGGGCAACGACGGACCCGGCGTCAACACGGTCTCGTCGCCTTCCACCGGGAACGGCGTGATCAGCGTCGCCGTCTCGGTCAGCAAGCGAACCTGGTGGTCGAATTACGGCGCCGAGGTGCGCGCTGGTCAGAGCATCTTCGGTTTCTCCTCGCGCGGCCCGGGTGAGGACGGCAGCCTCAAGCCGACCGTGGCAGCGCCCGGCTCCGCGGTCCCGGCGATCCCGGCGTGGCTTGACGGGCAGGCTCTGCCTGAAGCGGGCTACCACCTTCCCCCTGGGTACGCCATGTACAACGGCATCTCGATGGCCGCTCCACAGGTCACCGGTGCCAGCGCGCTGCTGCTGTCCGGTGCGAAGGCGACCGGCGTCGCCGCGCCGGCCCCGAGCCTGCGCACCGCGCTGACGGACACCGCCCGGCTGATCGGGGACCTGCCCACGGCGGCCCAGGGCGCCGGTCTGATCGACGTCTCCGCCGCGTGGGACCTCCTGGCCCGGGGCATCACCACCGCCGGCTACGACGTCCAGGCCCCGGTCTGTACCGCCCTGTCGGCATACCTCACGACACCCGGAACCGGCACGGGCGTCTACAACCGCTGCCTGCCGGAGGCGGGCGGCCAGCGGGTCCGCTGCTATACCAACTACTCCGACCCGGCGAGTTGCGATCCGGACGATCGCGCCTACCCGACCCCGACGCCCGGTGTCTGGGAGTTCCAGGTGGAGGCACGTCGTACGTCGCCTCTCCCGGACAACGACTCCGTGCCCGGGTCGCCCTGCAGGGCGCCGAGCTGTCGCCGTCGAAGGTCAGGATTCCGTCGCTCTCGGTCTACCAGCCGGCAAACGCGTCCTACACGGCCACCAACACCTGGGGCCCGGTCGCCGCGAGGGCCGCGGAGAGCCAGCTGGGCCGGGTGCGCGACCTGTGGAGTACGGTCGCCGACGGCGCGACGACCGCCACCACGATCCCGGTGCCGCGCGACGCCACGGGACTCGTCCTGACGCTCACCCCGTGGCAGGACGACGCCGACCTCGACGCCTACCTCATCTCCGCGTCGACGGGGGAGCGGTGGAGTGCCAACCGGGTCGGCCCGGGCAGGGAGCGGATCACCCTGCGCAACCCGCGACCGGGGACCTACGTCATCATCGTGGCCGCCGTCAACGTGCCGTCGGGTTCCACCGCGTTCGGCTACCACGAGCGGATCCTGTCGCCCAGCATCGGCAAGGTGGCCGTCGGCGATGCGTCGCCGACGAGGCTTGAGCCTGGCGACCAGCTGGGTGTCGACGTGGCGGTGACGGTCTTCGCCGAGCCCCTCAACTCCAGCGGGCTCGCTGGACTGGTCTCGGTGGTCAACGCCGAGGGCGCGGTCATCGGCGAAGCAGAGGTGCTGGTCGACGAGGTGCGCACCCCGCAAGCCGAGGTGCTCGCCGGGCTTGATCGTCACCGCTGCCAGCAAGACCAAGGCAGTCACGTGGAACCCGGACGGCACCCCGGAGTTTCTGGGCCTCCCGGACTGGCGTCCGCACACCAGCGTCCGAGCCTTCGCACTCAACGACCACGGAACCGTCGTGGGCAACGCAACCGCCATCCAGCGCGAGGCCGACGGACGCCAGCAGCTGTACAACGACCCCTTTGTATGGACCGCGACGGGCGGATTCCGCTGGCTTCCGCACCTGGGACCCAACGCCAGCGACACGGAGCCGCTCGCGATCAACGACGACGGGTACGTCGTGGGTCACTCCCTGGTTGACGGGGTCTCGCACGCGGCGCTGTGGCATCCCGACGGAACCGTCGAGGACCTCGGCAGCCTGCCCGGTATGCGGGGAGGCACGGCGATGGCCATCAACGCCGACGGGGCCGCGCTGGTGGTCCAACAGTGCGGCGAAGATGCTGGGCGAGTCGAAACGCGGCGCGCAGAACCAGTCCACCGTGCCGTCGCGAGTGATCAGAGCGGCGGTCTGAAGATCGCCGACAAGTCCGTGATCGTCGATAGCCGGATACCCCTCCACGCCAGCCTCCCACTCGGCAACAGCCTTTGCGAGGCTAGACGAGCACGAAACCGCGCAGTGCGGTTGCGAAGAGATCACCGGCAGGCGGTACCGGCGAGGCGATCGGACGCAGCTTCGCTTCGGGTGCCGGCCGGTACCCGGAGGTCGTCCGATCGGACGCAGTCGATCGATTCGATGGTTGCCCGGCGGGATCGATGGTTCAGAGCCGCAACAGGACGGCGACGAGGCCCAGCACCGCGACGGCAGCGGGCTGGCGAAGTAGCGCCCTGGCGCGACTCCGCCAGCGCCAGCTATTCACCCGACTGCGACGCCGGCGGTAGAACATTTCACATGCCATCACCACTACCGCCCTCTATGTCTGGCCGGGCCCGGCAGCGGCTGATCGCCGCCGTGACGGCGGCCGGCCTGATCGCCGGCGGAATCGCCGCGATCCAGGCGCCGGCAACCGCTGCAGACCCCGCCACCGCCCCCAAGGCCCCGACCAAGTCCACGCACACCATTACCCTGATCACCGGCGACGTGGTCACGGTGACCACCTCCGCCAACGGCGAGGAGACGGTCGATGTCGACCGGCCCGACAACGCCACCGGCGGCGTTCACCTGCAGGAGAGCGGCGGTGATCTGTTCGTCCTGCCCGACGAGGCGATGCCGCTGCTGACCGCCGACAAACTGGACCGGCGGCTGTTCAACGTCACCGACCTCATCGAAATGGGGTACGACGACGCGAAGACCGCGAGCATGCCGTTGATCGCCACGTACCCGCCGACGACAACGCGCGCTGCCAAGCCGGTCGTCCCGCAGGGCACGAAGCTGGTTCGCAGCCTGCCCACCGCCGGTGCCGCCGCGCTGGCGGCCGACAAGAAGCAGGCCCGTACCTTCTGGTCCACGGTCGCGCCGGCCGCCTCCGGGTCCAGCCCCACGCTCGGCGCCGGGGTGGCGAAGCTCTGGCTGGACGGTCGGGTCACCGCCAGCCTCAAGGAGAGCGTGCCGCAGATCGGCGCTCCCGAGGCGTGGGCCGCCGGGTACGACGGCCACGGGGTGAAGGTCGCGGTGCTGGACACCGGTATCGACGCCAGTCACCCCGACCTGGTCGACCAGATCGACGGCAAGGTCAGCTTCGTGCCGGGCGAGGACACCTCCGACGTCAACGGTCACGGCACCCACGTCGCCTCGACCATTGTGGGCACCGGCGCGGCCTCGGGCGGCTCGTACAAGGGTGTTGCGCCCGGCGCGGACCTCATCGTCGGCAAGGTCCTCAGCAACGACGGCTTCGGTCAGGACTCCTGGGTGCTCGCCGGCATGCAGTGGGCGGCCGAGTCCGGGGCGGACGTGGTCAGCATGAGCCTGAGCGACCCGACGCTGTCCGACGGGACCGACCCGATGGCGGTCGCGGTCGACACGCTGTCCGCGCAGTACGGCACGCTGTTCGTCATCGCTTCGGGCAACGCCGGGCCGCAGAGCATCGGCACGCCCAGCTCCGCCGCCAGCGCCCTGACCGTCGGCGCGGTCGACAAGCAGGACAAGTTGGCGCCCTTCTCCAGCACCGGCCCGCTGGTGCGCAGCGGCGCGCTCAAGCCGGACATCACCGCCCCCGGGGTTGCCATCACCGCCGCCCGCTCGCAGCAGATGACCTCCGGCACCGGCCTGTACCGGAGCATCAGCGGCACCTCGATGGCCACCCCGCACGTGTCGGGCGCCGCGGCGATCCTGGCCCAGCGCCACCCGGACTGGTCCGGCGCGCAGCTCAAGGAAGCGCTGATGAGCAGCGCGAAGGGCCTGGCCGCCGGGTACACGGCGTACCAGGTGGGCACCGGCCGGGTCGACGTCGCCGCCGCCGTACGCGCGGACGTCCGGGCTGCCGGCTCGGTCTTCTTCGGTAACTTCGACTGGCCGCACGAGCCCACCGACCCTCTGGTGACCAAGCAGGTGACGTTCACCAACTCGGGCCGTACCGGCGTGACGCTGAACCTGGCCATCGCCGGTTCGGGCCCGTTCTCGCTGGGCGCCACCTCGGTGACGGTGCCCGCGGGCGGCAGCGCGACCGTTCCGGTCACCGGCGACCCGACCAAGCCTGGCACCGGCCAGTTCACCGGCTACCTCGTCGGCACCGACGCCGCCACGGGCGCCGCGGTCACCCGTACCTCGCTCGGTCTGCTCAAGGAGGACGAGCACTACGACCTGAAGGTCAAGCTGGTCGGCCGGGACGGCAAGCCCGCCAGGTCCTGGGTTCTGCTCAAGAAGGCCGGCGAGTTCTACCCCTGGGTGTACACCATCGACGGCGAGACGACGCTGCGGATGCCGCCAGGCACCTACACGGTGGAGTCGTCGCTGGACGTTCCGGGTGAGCGGGCCGACTCGCTCGGCCTCGCCCTGCTGGTGGACCCGGAGACGGTGCTCAACGGCTCCGGAGCCGAGGTGGTGCTGGACGCGAGCAAGGCGCGCCTGCTGGACACCGCCGCGCCGCAGCGGAGCCAGGACCGGCAGCGCAAGCTCGACTACACCGTGAAGTACGCCAACGGCGACAGCTTCCGGGACGGGTTCGTGGTGCCGATCAAGTACGACGACCTCTACGTCACGCCGACCGACAAGGTCAGCCAGGGGTCGTTCACGATGGCCACCCGGTGGCGCAAGGGCGAGCCGATGCTGAGCGTGGACGTCCCTGGTCTGCCGCCGGTGGACGTCACGGTCCAGCCGGGCAGCACGCTCACCGCAGGCCGGGACACGCTGCCCGCGGCCTACGCGGGCACCGGCGCCGCCGGCGAATACGCCAACGTCGACGCCAAGGGCAAGGTCGCGGTGGTGACCCGCAGCGACGCGGTCAGCGCGCAGGAGCGCACCGCCGCGGCAGTGGCTGCCGGGGCGAAGCTGCTGCTGGTCGTCAACGACGGGGTCGGCGTCCTCAACGAGTGGGTCGGCGCGTCACCGATCCCGGTCGCCACCGTGCACCGCGACGCCGGGACGCAGCTGATCGCCCTGGCCAAGACCGGCACGCTGCAGCTGATCACCAACCAGGTGCCGTACGCGAGCTTTGTCTACGACCTGACCCGCAGCTACTCCGGGCAGGTGCCGGACCGGCCGCTCAGCTACCACCCGACCCAGCAGGACCTCGCCCAGATCGACGCGCACTACTACAACCCCACGAAGGGAATGCAGGGCGGTGGCTACCGGTTCGACATGACCATCATCCCGTCCCTCGGCTTCCCGGAGCGCGAGTGGCATCCCAGCACCCGCACCGAGTGGGTCACCCCGGACCAGGTCTGGGCGGAGTCGCACGTGCAGGGCACCTGGACGGACGTGGCCAACCGCCACGCGTACGCCAAGGGCAGCACCACCCGGCTGGACTGGTTCGCCCCGGCGATCCGGCCGGCGTTCAACCGGGCCTTCGCGGTGCAGAACAGCCGCTGGCGCGACAACATGACCATCAACGTCCAGGCGTGGAGCCCGTCGGCTGACGTGCTGGAGCACGGCGGATACCTGGACTGGGGTTCGGTGCCGGTCAACATGAAGCTCTACCAGGGCGACCGGCTGCTGCACGAGAACAAGCGGGGGGCTGACCTGCAGTGGAAGGCGGTGCCGGCCGGCACCCTGCCCTACCACCTGGTCCTGGACGCGTCCCGCCCGGCCGAACAGTGGCGGCTGTCGACCCGTACGCACACCGAGTGGGACTTCGTCTCCAGCTCCAACGAGTCGGACAGGTTCGAACCGTTCGCGCTGCTGCAGATGGAGTACCGCCTCGACACCGACCTGCACGGCGACGTGAAGGCCGGCAGCACCGAGGGGGTCCGCCTCAAGCCGATCCCCCAGGCGGGCGGCGGCCCCAGCACCGGCAACGTCACCTCGGTGACCCTCGAGGTGTCCTACGACGACGGCGCCACCTGGCAGCAGGTGACCCTGAGCAAGGACACCGGCGACTGGTGGAACGGCGAGCTCAAGCTGGCGAAGCAGCCTGGCGGCTTCGTCTCGGTGCGGGCCACCGGTACGACCGACGCCGGTTTCAGCATCAAGCAGGAGATCATCCGGGCGTACGGCCTTCGGTGAGACCGTTCGAAGGGCCCCGGGGCGGCGACGCCCCGGGGCCCGTCCCGTCTTTCCCGTCCCCACCTGGGTCTGGGCAAGATCCAACAATGTGGCGCATACTCTCCCCGCAGCGACAGGTGGAGGGGAGGCGGCCGCCGATGCTGGGCGCGTTGGGTCTGAGCCCCGAACACGAGGCGGTCTATGGCGTGCTCGCCGGACGCGCCCAGGCCGACTCGGCTGAGTTGAGCGACGCCCTGCACCTGCCCGCGCCCGCGGTGGAGGCGGCGCTGTCGCAGCTGATGGCGTGCGGTCTGGTGAAGTCCACTCCCGACGGCGAGTTCGCCGCAGCCCCGCCCGCACTCGCGCTCGGGTCAATGATCAGCGAACGGCGGGAAGCTCTGCGCACCGCTGAGCTGGCGCTCGTCACCCTCGCCGAGGAGCATCGCAGGGCGATGGCGGGCCGCGCCATCAGCGAGTTGATCGAGGTGGTCACGGGCGTCGAGGCGGTCCGGCACCGGTTCGCGCAGGTGCAGCGCGCCGCCCGCACAGAGGTCCGCTTCTTCGTGACCGCACCGTTCGTCGCCGTATCGCCAGGCGAAAACTCGGCGGAGGCGCAGCTGGTGGCCCAGGGCGTGCGCTACCGGGTCGTGGTTGACCGGGCGGTGCTCGCCGAGCCCGGCGTCGTCGCCGAGACCATCGATTCGCTGCGCAAGGGCGTCGAGGTGCGGGTGGCCGAGTCGCTGCCGATCAAGCTCGTGCTGGCCGACGTGGAGCTAGGCCTGGTGCCGTTGGCCGTCGAGCCGGGGGAAGAGCCCGGTGCCGTGCTGCTGCACCGCGCCGGGCTGCTCACGGCGATGGACGCGCTGTTCGAGCTGGTGTGGCGCCACGCCTATCCGCTCAGCATCTCCGCATTCGGCGAGCCGACCACCGAGGATGCCCACGGCGAAAGCGCCAACATCCCCACAGCGCTGGACCGGAGGATCCTGGCCCTGCTGTTGACCGGACTCACCGATCAGGCGGTTGCCACCCAGCTCGACCTCTCCCTGCGAACCCTGCAACGGCGCCTGCGCCACCTGATGGATCTGGCCGGAGCTCAAAGTCGGATGCAACTCGCCTGGTACGCCCTCCGTCACGACTGGACATGACGGGACATGTAGCAGTGCTTCGTCATGCTTTCCTCTGGTTCCCGCCTGCTGGTGCGTTGGGTCGTCAGCTTCACGGTGGATGTCCGGGAAGTGCGGTCGTACGGCGCTCTGCGGTACCCCCACGTAGAGGGCTGGCTATACCGGCAGACGGGCTCCGCCGGTGTCGGTTTGCCAAGCTCGGTTATCGTCGCGGATACCCTGTGGGGTTCCACAATCCCGTCACCCCCGTTGACCTGGCCGGACGTGGTGCCGGCGGCGTTGCGGGTGCCGAAAACCCCGTCCGTGCAGCTCAGGCGGCGTGCTCGTACTCGTGGAGCACTCCGCCGAGTCGATCGCGGCGGTGGATGTTCAGCTGTGTGATCTTCTCCGGATCTGTGATCGGTTTGGGTAGCGGGTGCAGTGGTCTGGCGTTGGACTGCCCGCGGTGGGGTCGATGTTCGTTGTGGAAGTGTTCGTATTCGCGTAGTGCCTGCGTGAGATGTGCCTGGTTCCAGATCAACATGCGGTCGAGCAGCCGAGCGCGGTCTCGATCCCGGTGTCGGCGAGGATGGCGTCGAACAGGGCGGGGGTACTTGCCGTCCCGGTCGCGGATGAGGTACTTGACGCGGCAGCCGGCGTCTTCGACATCCATGATCAGGTTGCGGGTGGCCTGGGTCACCCAGGCTGCGGTCGGTGTCGCGGTGGCGCCGAGGATGCGTACGCGGCGGGTGGCGTGCTCGATGACGGCCAGGACGTACAGTCTGGCCCCGGTGAGCGTGACGGCTTCGAAGAAGTCGGCGGCGATGATGGCCTCGGCCGGTGAGCGCAGGAACGTCGCCCAACCGTCTGATGTCCGTTGCGGTGCCGACGTCGACGACGTGGTCGGCGCCTGGACCGGGGAACTCGCGGACTTCGACGGCCGCCGCCGGTCGTACCTGCTCTACGGGAAGTCGTGAGCGCCGCGCCCCGGCTGCTGCGCGGCACGCTCGCGGCCGGGCTGGCCCTGGCGGACGGGCTGCCCGGCGTGCGCGACGCTGATCGTGGGTGACATCACGCTCCATCGCACCGCGCAGGAGGTGTCGGCCGGCGCATGCCCGGCAAGGCAAGCGGCGCCGGGGTGGACGCACTTGGCGTCCACCCCGGCGCTTTCACGGTGTCGTACGGCCCCGCTGGGCTGGCTGGGAGCTACCCGCGGTCCGAGCACCTGTCAGGGGCGACCTGCAACACCTTCGACCACGACGAACCCGTGCCCTCGAGGTGGGCGGAGTAGGTCCGTACCGGCCGCGTGCCGGCGTTGGTGACCGTCACCTCGTGCCGGCGTTGAACGGCACGACCTGGATGGTCTTCGAGGTCGTGATCGGCGCGAGCGAGCTGTCGTCGGTGTAGGCGCGCATCGAGTCATTCGTCACCGATACGGTCACCGAGCCCGGGTGCAGCGCGGTGAGCGTCCGGGTCTGCGGGTCGAGGATCGCGACCCTGCCTTCGCGGCGGGCCGCGTCGATGGCCGCCTTCCCGCTGCCGATCGCCAGGTTGGACGAGCCGCTCCAGTCGACCGACATCGGGTACCGCAGCGGCACCACACGCGTACCCGTCGACACGCCGTCCGGCTGTACGATACTGCCCGAGAGCTGCGCCGTCGTGCTCACCTCGAGCGAGTCCGGAGTGTTGAGTGTGATGGACTGCGCGAAGGCGCGCACCTCTGCCTCGAGCCACTGCTGGTTCGCGTTGCGCAGCGAGTCGACAGACCAGTCGACCCACCCGGTGAAACCGCCGCGATCCGGCGTGCCGTACGGGTTCTTGCCCGACGACGGCAGCACCGTGTACGGGATGCCCTCGGCGCGGTGGACGTTGGCGATCTGGGCGTGGGACCCGACCATCGCGGCGCCCTTGCCCGTGGCGTCACGGAAGTCCGTGAGCATCTTCTCGATGAGCGCGACCTCGTCGCGGTCGCCGAGCTGGCTGGACTTCGTCTCGGCGGGGTCATCCACCGGGTGGTGGGCGAACACCAGGACGTTGTGCACCGACTCGTCGTTCCTGGCGTCGTCGAGTGCCTTCTGCATCATCGGGAGCTGGTCCCACGCCGTCCCGCGCAGCGACCCGAGGGAGCTGGCAAGCAGGATGAATCGCGTCCCCTTGTGGTCGAACGTCCGGTACGGCTGGCCGAACTCCTTCGTGAAGTTCGTGAGGTCGGACTGGACGTTGTTGAGGCCGTAGGACTCGTGGTTGCCCGGCACGTAGTAGCACGGGATCGAGTCGGCCGTCGGGTTCGGTGTGCTGTCCTTCGGCGGCTCCTGGCCGACCGGGACGAGGTCGCACCCGGCGTCGGTGAGCACCTGGCGGGCAAGCGTCAGGTCCTGCGGCAGGCCACGGTCGGTGATGTCACCGTTGAGGACGATCAGGTCCGGCTTGGTCGTGCGGATCCGTTTGATGGCGGCCGTGGCGACCTGGGACAGTGCCGGGTTGTCGGCGGTGAACTGCACGTCCGACAGCGTGGCGAACTGCCACGTGTCGGGGCCCTGGAGCAGCGAGCCGTCGTCGGAGACGAGCGGGTCGGGCTGCAGGTCGGGCTGGGCGGGCAGGTTGATCGACGTCGGGACGTCCGCCTCAATGCGGTCCAGGATGAACGTGCCCGCCTTCTGCTGGGCGACGCTCGTGTTGATGCCCTGGAAGCTCGAGATCGAGATCGGGTACGCCGTGTTGGCCGGCAGCGTGAACGTCGCGTACTGCCAGTCATTGCTCGCGGTCAGGGCGGTGCCGTACACGCCCTTGCCCTTACCGGTCGCGTCGGAGTAGCCCAGGTAGGTCAGACCGTTCGGCACGTTGATGCTCGACTTGATCCGCATCCGCAGGCGTAGCGGCTGGCCGGGGACCTGGACGCGCTGGGCCGCCGATTTCGCCGCGATGCCCACGTTACGCATCGCATCGAAGTCGATCCGCAGGCCGTCGGGGTCCACCGAGAACTTCGTCGCCGCGGTGCTGTTGTTGCCCCAGCGGGCGAGCGCGTCGTCATCGAAGTCGTAGACCGTCTTGTTCTGAACGCCGATCGTGATCGGGAGCTGGACCGACTTGCCGGCGACCGAGACTGTGAGGATCGTGCCCGCGTTGGTGAGCGGGGTGATCTTCAGCTTGCCATCGGCGGGCTGGATGTCGACGACGCTGTGGTCGTAGTCGAGCGAGAGGTCCTGCGGGTCGATCGGGGCCGTGTAGCCCTGGTCGTCGCGGCCGGTCACGGAGATGGTGACCGCGGCGGCGGGCGTCGCGTCGGCGATCGACATACGCTTGGACGACAGCTCGACGCTGTTGACCGGGCCGAGGACCGTGACCTTCTCGTGCGTCACCTGGCTGCCCACCTGTGCCTTGACGTTGATCGGGCCGCGCTGCTTGTCAGGAGCCGCGAGCATGCCGTCCGTGACGGACGCTCCGGACCCGGACCATCGCACGGACGTCGGGTCAACCGTCACCGGCGTCTGGTGGTTGTCGGTTCCCTCCGCCACGAGCGCACGGTGCAGCCCCGGGAAGACCTTCACGCCGCCATCGGCCGACGCCGCATCCGGCGCGGGCTTGATGAGGAGCTGGTGCAGCTTGCCGTCGCCCTTCGCGACGAACACGCCCACGCCGTTCGGGTCGTTGCGCTCGGCGCCGTCGGACGGGACGTTGCGGACGGTCGCGTTGTCGTCGCCGAGCGCGCGGGCGACCATCGTGGTCGAGCCGCCGCCGTCGAGGTTGACCGCGGTCTGCACGCCCATTGCGGCGAGGTCACGCGCCTCCTTGTCGATCCCGACGCCGCCCTTGCCGGTACCGCCCGGACCGTCCCAGGTGGCGAGCACGAGCGTGTGGCCGCCGTCCTTGAAGCCGAGCGCGGTGCGCGGGGCGATCGAGGTGGTGAGGCCGGGGACGACCTGGCCGCCGGAGACGATGGTGCCGCCGTCGCCGAGCGCGAACTTCATCGTCTTGGCGACGTCGTCGGCGAGCGCGTAGCTGAGCTTCACCGGGTCGCCGGGCTGCAGCGCGCGGATCGCGGTCGCCGCGGCGCCGCGCCCGACGAGCACGAAGCCGTCGTCCGAGATCGTCCCCGAGCCCGCGGGACCATTCGGCGTGACTGACACGACCGAGCCGTTCTCGACCAGGACCTCGGCGATCTGGTCGTTGGCCACGCCCGCCAGGCCGCGGTTGCGGCTGTAGGTGCCCCACGCGGACGTGAACACGATCAGGCCATCTGCAGGGACCCCGCCGCCGTTCGCGGCGTTGATCGACAGAACCTTGTGGTCCGCGTCCGCGAAGTACGCGGTCGTGTTGACCGTGAGGTCCACGAGCTGGGCGATGCCGTCCTTGCTGACGCCGACGTGCTGGCGGCCGCCGATGTCGGCGGTCTTACGGAGCTGGCCGTTCTGGATCTCGCCACCGAGCGCCGCGTTGGAGTTGCCGATGTCGAAGAATTCGCCGTTGACGCCCGCGACGGCGCCGGCCTTGTTGGCGGCCGCGCTGAGTGGCCCGGCGGACGCGACCGGTCCGGAGGTCAGCAGGTCCGTGCTGACCGCGCTGTTGGACAGGTCCACGGTTAGGAACTGCGCGTCGTACCAGCCCTTCTCGTCCAGCGCCTTCACGTGCTGCAGGTTGATCCCCGGACCGAGCTTCTCGACCGTGTTGATCAGAGGGATTCCGCCAGTGACCGGCGCAGGCTGACTCACGACCGGTGCAGGCTGACTCGCGTCCGCGTACGCGGCGGCCGGCAAGACCGCCAGTGTGGTCGCCGCGGCGAACGCCACCACCAGTGGCCTCGCACACCGATGGTTCAAGACCATCAACCTCATAGGAACCTCGAATCAAGAGAAGAAACGGAGGCAACAACGCCCGCACCCGATCAAAAAGATCAACTCGGAAACGCTGATGACACCACATCGAGCAGGCGATGAACCCCGGTGAAATAGGTGGAATCACCCAGGGCGGTACGCTGCGACCGCGCCTCGAATGTCGTCCGTGTCCGGGACCTCACGCCGCTCGGCGAGATCGAGGCGTCGAGATCCGCGACGTCGGCCTGCTCGAATTGGCGAGGATGCCTACCGCGACATCCGGGCGAAGCGAAGGCCGTTGTGTTCCTGCAGTCGCTGACGCGGCTCGCTGCAGGCGTACGAGTTCACGTGACCGCCGGGAGGCGCCGCCGAGGGAGGTCGAACTGGCGCTGCCCACCAACCTGCGACCCTGCTCATCCAGATCGGCCGCATGCGCGGCGATGTACGCGGCGACCTCGGCTTCGAGGGCCGCGGCCAGCATCCGCCGCGCACCCTCACGCACGATCTCGTCGATCAACGACCCGCCGGACGCGGCCGGCTTGGACACGGTCGCTGGCGTGGGCTATTCCGGGCTGACTCCCGTAAGCACGGGTGTACTTTCCCGACCCGCGTTGGCGACCGGAAGACCGCCGGACCGGGAGACCGTCGGATCGGATCAGGTGACCGCGAGGACCCCGACCAGCGAAACACCCGCGACCACGGCCGTCGAACCGGACGCGAGCAGGAACGGCCTGACGCCGACGCGGCTGAGGGTCTGGACGCGCACGCCGCAGCCGAGGGCGAACATGGCGGCGGCCAGCAGCGCGGTCTGGGCGGTCCTGGCGCCCGTCAGCACGGCACCGGGCAGCAGTCCGGTGGTCCGGAGCGCCGCCATCGCCAGGAAGCCGACCACGAACAGCGGGATCACCGGCGGGCGCTTCCCACCGGCCGGGAGGCTCGTGCGCATCCGGCGCTGGCGCAAGCTGAGCACCGTGATAACGGGGGCGAGCAGGAGTACGCGGGCCAACTTCACGACCACCGCCAGGCTGAGGGCGGCACCGCCGACCGTACCCCCCACGGCCACCACCTGGGCGACCTCGTGGATCGAGCCACCGGCCCACAGGCCCGTCTGGGTCGTGGACAGGCCCAGCGCCTCGGCGGCCAGCGGGACCGCCGGGATCATCAGCGTCCCGAAGATCACCACCAGCGCGACGGCTGTCACGACCTCCTCTTCCTCGGCGTCGACGACGCCGTCGGCGGCGGCGACGGCGGCCGCTCCGCAGATGGAGAATCCGCAGGCGATCAGCAGCCGCTGCGTGACACTGATGCCGAGCAGCCGGCCGATGAACATGGTGCCGACGAGCCCCGCCAGCACGGTGACCACCACGACGGCGATCATCCCGGAGCCGAGTCGGAGGATGTCCGACAGCACGAGCTGGAGGCCGAGCAGGACGATTCCGAGTCGGAGCAGCCTCTTGGCGGCGAAGGCCAGCCCGGGGCTGAACACGGCCGGCAGCCGGACGACGTTGCACAGGGCCGCGCCGAGCACGATCGCGATCAGCAGCGGGCTCACCGTGGGTAGGAGCAGGCCGCCGACGAGCGCGACCCCCGCAGCGCCGGCGCACAGGGCCACCCCCGGCCCGAGCGCCACCCATCGCTCGCGCCGCGACGGGCGGGGCTCCTCCGCCGGGTGCGGGGTCGGGTCGGCGCCCACCGGGACCGGCGCCTGTCGTGAAGCGGTTTCGTTCAACACGCCTGCCACGCTGCCACGGGCACGAGACCCGCGGTAGCCCCGGATCCCGCATCCACCCATACACTCTTGATATGTCCGCGCGGTGGCCTGACCTGGCCGTACTGGAACTGCTTCTGGCGACGGCGGAGCACGGCAGTCTCGGCGCGGGCGCGCGTTCGGTCGGCATGGCGCAGCCGAACGCCAGCCGGGCGCTGGCCCGCCTCGAACACGAACTCGGCCTCGCTCTGATCCGCCGGGCGCCCCGAGGGTCCACCCTGACGGCGCACGGGGCCCTGGTCGTCCAGTGGGCCCGCGCGGTGCTGGACGCCGCGGGGCAACTGGTCGAAGGCGCCACGGCGCTGCGCGCCGAACAGGACGTCCAGATCAACATTGGCGCCAGCATGACCGTCGCCGAGTATCTGCTGCCCGCCTGGTTGGGCGAGTTCCGGCGCCAGCAGCCCGACACCAGGGTCCATCTGCAGGTGCACAACTCCCACGACGTGTTCGCCGGGATCCGGCAGGGCAGCTTCAACGTCGGCTTCGTCGAGTCGCCCGGCGTGCCACGGGATCTGCGCAGCGCGGTCGTCGCCCACGACCGGCTCGTGGTGGTGGTCGATCCCGGGCATCCGTGGGCCCGCCGCCGCACTCCCCTGACCGTCACCGAGCTGGCCGCCACCCCGTTGGTGGTGCGCGAGCCCGGCTCCGGCACCCGGATCACCCTCGCAGCGCTGCTGGACGCGTACCACCCTGTCGCGCCAGTACTGGAGTTGAACAGCAACGCCGCCGTACGGGTGAGCGTGACGGCCGGCGTCGCGCCTGCCGTACTGAGCGTCCTGGCGGTCGAGGCGGCGCTGCGCACCGGCGAACTGCGGGCCGTGCCGGTGGACGGGCTCGACCTGCGACGGCAACTGCGGGCGGTGTGGCTGGCGCCGGGGCGCCTGAAAGGCCCGGCCGGACGGCTCGTCCAGATCGCCGGAGGCACGGCCCACCGCGTGCCGGAGTGACGAGATCGGCGTGGCTGTGTCGCGGCCACGACCCGGGCCGTGCCGGGTTGATCCCGGTATCGTTGAGGTTCTCCCACGCGGTGGAGGCGGCGGTAGCCCCAGCTGGGGTTCTTCCGGGCCAGGCGCAGCACCAGGGCGTGGATGGAGCGGGCGGTGCGCGGCCGGCCCGGCCGTTTTGGCCGGGACTTGGCGGCGTGGCGGCGTGTGAGAAGGTCGCGGTGCCAGCGCAGCACCGTGTCCGGGCGCACCAGCAGCCTGAGCTGATGAGCACGTCGAGCGGAAGCCGGTGCAGCAGGGCGGCCAGGAACGCTCGGTCGCTGGGGGAGAACCGCGGCCGGGTCTTGCCCAGCTGTCGCTCCAGGACCGTGACCTGGTGGCGCAGCGCCAGGATCTCGACGTCCCTGTCCCGGTCGCTCCTCGGAAGCAGCCCCAGTAACGCGAACGCGTTCGGGCACACCGAGATAAGCCAGTCGCAGCAGCACAGCCGATCATCATGTCGGGGTGGGAGAGGCAGTCGGGAGAGGACCCGGCTCCTGCGGCCGCCATCAAGATCCGCTTACAGTGGCTCCACCTGGGCGGATGAGGTTTTCGGCAAGGGTAGGGCCCGACTGGTCATGCCGACGGCCATCGCCCCGACCATCTCGTGGAGTATGCGAACTTCTTGGCGCTCAGGCGGTGACCGCTGTGCGTCACGGCGTCAATGGGCGCGGAGACTGCGCTCGAGGTGGCGGGTTGACTGTGCACGGTCCAGCTCGATGGTTCGCCTCGTCGCTGAGTACGATGCAGCGGTGCCCGTGTCTCGTAAGCGGAAGAAGAAGTCCGGATCCGGCCGCCGGCCCCCGCGTCAGCCGATGGCCCCGACGTCGAGCAGGGCTCCCCTGGCCGATGCCTTCGGTGAGCTGTTCGAATATCGCCGGAAGCTCGCCGAGCATCGCACCACGCTGGCCGGGGAGGCAGCCGGGGCGGTGATCGACGCCCTGATCATGGTCGCCCCAGGACGGTCCGACGACGACCTCGAGGACGATTTCTGTGTCCGCTACGGCGCGGCGTTGACGCAGTTCGAGGGCGGCGCTCTGGAGGACATGGTCAACCCGGAAGGCTTCACCCACGCCCTGCTGGCAGTGATCGACGAGCGGCTACACGAGGCAGTCGAGGCTGACGCGGACGTCGCTGTTCTCCAACGGCTACTGACGGTTGTCGCCGGTGTGCTGCCGGTCCCGCTGAGCGAGTCCGCCCGCGATCTGGTCGCAGAGCACCTGGATGCCCGCGCGGCGAAGCAGGTTGCGCGTGGGCGCATCGTGACGGGCCCGGTGTTGTGGGCGCGCGACGTCTATGGCAGCCGTCGGGCGGTGGTCGCACCGTTCACGTCGGCGGACGGCCCGGACCGGTGGTACCTGTGGGACGTGGATACGTGCGGCTACGAGGTGGTCGCCGTGCACAGCGGCTTCTACCCCTCGGCCGAGTCCGCATTGGCCACCTGGCGTGAATCGGTCGGGCAGGCGGCGGCCGGTGCGGCGGCCCTTATACCGGTGGACGACGCGGAAACGCTCGGCGACCTGCTGAGCGGCGAGGTCGCGGGCATCCGGATCGGCGGGGAGAACGCGCAACAGTACGCCGAGTTCCTGCGCAGCCGGCGGCTCGGCAGGACCGTCCGGGAGGCGGTCCGCCGGGCGCGCGGGCGAACTTCCGTACGGCTGACGGCTGCCGACGCGGAGGTACAGTTCGCTCAGCGGCTGCGGCAGATCGGCTACCACGACGGCACGGCAGGCGACCGGCCGGACGAGGGCCCGGCCGGAGCTGACGAGCTCGCCGCGGAGATGGCCGACTCATGGTCCCCGCGCGACCAGCCCGCGCTGTATCCGTTCTGCTCGCCGCACAAGGTCGCGGTGACCGTGTTGCACCTGCGGGATTTCTACAAGGATAACTTCGCCGCCGAGCTCGTCGCAGTGCTACCGGAGTGGATTCGCTTTCTCGCCGAGCACACCGGCATGGCGGCGGAGCTGACCGAGCGCTGCCTCGCGTACGCCTCAGGTGAGCTTCAGTTCCCCGGAATCCTCGACGACCGAGGACGATCGAACCCCATGGCACGAGTAGCTGAATAACGACCGGAAGCAGGAGAACGGGGCGAATACCCGCCGGCCGCAGGGCGTGACGGACCGCAACGCCTCTCGGAAAAGCGTGCCTGCCACAACACCCGCAGCCGGGCCGGTAGCCACACGTTTGGCTATGGGTGCGGCTCCCTTGGAGGGATGATCAGGCTGGGATGACGCCGTCGAGGTAGCGGTCGGCGTGGACTCGTTGTCGCTCCTTGTCGAGGTGGT
>NZ_JBEYTI010000058.1:0-23870 GCF_040642975.1 Micromonospora sp. NPDC047548 | reverse complement strand
CGAGGAATCAGGGGCACAACTGCTCCCTTCGGGGGTCGGAAAAGACAGCATGCAGCGCCGATCCACGACCGCCGCAGCGATCCGCCGCGCCGATCCGCCGCGCCCACCCGGACATCACGTTCAGTAATCAAGCCCGTGCGAGGTGAATTGCACCGACGCTACGGCGCACCCCGCACCCGATCATCCGACGAGTGGCGAAACATTCGCCCAGCACGTCCTACGCCTGTCGCAGCCGGTCGGGTCAAGCCGATGTGGACACCCCCCGGCAGCGGGGACCGCGCAAGCCCTGGGCGGGAAACAGAGCCACAGAAACGGGAACGAACGGCAGCGGACGGCGACGGCGCAGCCCCGGCCGGTCCCAGTACCGGCCGGTCACGTCTTTCGACCAAACCAGCCACATCCGGAGCGATGGCCGCCGCACCACGTTCACCTACGCAAATATGTGCATATCCCGCGGGAATCTTGACCAATGACCGATCGACGGTACGGTCCTTACCTACACGACGCCCTTCCCATCAATCTGGACGTCGCATCAGGTCTTTCAACTGGAAGGCGACATATGACACATCAGTTGCGTTCTCGATCACGTAGGGGACGGCAAGCGCTCGGCCTGATGGCCGCAGGGCTGCTCCTCGTCGGCGTGCTGCCCGGCACGGCGTCGGCAGCGGAGCCCGATCCACGAATCGGCCTCGGCGCCGGCTGGCTCGACGCGCAGTCCGCGATCAGCAACCTGGAGCACTTGGCGCATCGCGACAAGCCGGCGGGTTTCGTCGACCCGGCGAACCCCGGTAACGGCGGGTACTACGCCTCGGACCTCACCTTCGGCGGCAAGTACGCGTTCCTGGGCAACTACAACGGGTTCAACATCGTCGACATCTCCAAGCCCGCCGACCCGACGCTTGTCACCAGCGTCGTGTGCCCGGGTGGGCAGGGTGACCTCTCGGTCCACGGCAACCTGCTCTTCATGTCGGTCGAGGAGACCCGCGGGCGGGTCGACTGCGGAACCAACCCCAGCGTCGGCACCCGGTTCCAGGGCGTCCGGGTCTTCGACATCAGCAACGTGCTCAACCCGGTGCAGGTCGCGGCCGTTCAGCTCTGCCGCGGCTCGCACACGAACACGGTGGTGAGCGACCCGAAGGACCCCAGCAACGTCTACGTCTACGTATCGGGCACGACCTCGGTGCGACCGGCCACGACGATGGCCGGCTGCAACAACAACGCCGCGAACGGCGAGGACCCGTCGCGGTGGCGGATCGAGGTCATCAAGGTGCCGGTGGCGGCCCCTGAGCAGGCCGCCGTCGTGAGCCAGCCGCGGCTGTTCACCGATCCGGAGACCGGCCGGATCGACGGCCTGCAGAACGGGCCGCAGACGCCCCGGCACCCGTCCGGGTCGACCTGGTCGCCCACGCCGAACACCAACGCCTGCCATGACATCACCGCGTACCCGGAGATCGGGCTGGCCGCCGGCGCCTGCCAGGGCAACGGCATCCTGATGGACATCTCGGACCCGGCGAACCCCCGCCGGATCGATGAGGTCTCCGACCCGAACTTTGCCTACTGGCACTCGGCGACGTTCAACAACGACGGCACCAAGGTGATCTTCACCGACGAGTGGGGCGGCGGTGGCGGTGCTCGCTGCCGTGACACCGACCAGCCGGAGTGGGGCGCCAACGCGATCTTCGACATCGCCGACCGGAAGATGAAGTTCGCGAGCTACTACAAGCTGCCAGTTCCCCAGACGCTGCAGGAGAACTGCGTCGCGCACAACGGATCGCTGATCCCGGTGCCCGGCCGCGACATCATGATGCAGGCCTGGTACCAGGGCGGCATCTCCGTGTTCGACTTCACCGACTCGGCCAACCCGCAGGAGATCGCGTTCTTCGACCGCGGGGCGGTCAACCCGAACGCGCTCGTGCTCGGGGGGTTCTGGTCGGCGTACTGGTACAACGGCAACCTCTACGGCAATGAGATCGCCCGCGGCCTCGACGTGTTCAAGCTGACGCCCAGCCAGCACCTGTCGACGGCGGAGATCCAGGCAGCCTCGGAGGTGCAGCTCGGCCAGTTCAACGCCCAGGGCCAGCCGAAGGTCACCTGGACGCCGAGCATCGCGGTTGCGCGTGCGCACTACGACCAGGTCGTGCGTGCCAAGGCGATCGGTCACCCACTGGAGTCCCAGGTCGACAAGTTCCTGCAGCGGGCCGAGCGGTTCGCGGCCGACGGCCAGCGGGACGCCGCGGTGTCGCAGTTGCAGGAGATCGCCGGCAAGCTGACCGCTTCGGAGCACCAGAAGCTGAAGCAGGCGATCCTGGACCTGTCGGCATCGCTGTGACCTGTCCCTGACTGAAGGGCACCTCGACTCGAAGCCTTCGAGTCGAGGTGCCCTTTGCCTTTGTCTGCCGGCCGCGCGGATATCAGCGCATCTTGGCCAGTAGCTCCTGCATCCGCTGAATCTCGATGCTCTGGTCGGCGTTGACCTCACGGGCGAACTGGTCGGTCGCCGGCTCGAGCCCGCCACCCGTCGCGTAGAGTTCCTCCACCATCGCCAGCGCTCCCTGATGGTGGCCGATCATGAACGTGAGGAAGAGCCGGTCGAACTCCGCGCCGCGCGCCTGCTTGAGCTGGCCGAGCTGCTCCTTGTTGAGCATTCCGGGCATGAGCTTGTCGTGCGCGGCATGACCCGCGTTCGGTCCCATGCTCGGCACGCTCCGCTCCTCAAGCCACCGCTGCATCCGCGCGATCTCGTCACGCTGCGACACGTCGATCCGCTTGGCGAGCAACGTCAGGTCCGGGTTGGTGGTGCGGCCCTGCAGGAGTGCGGTCATCTCCAATGCCTGGGCATGGTGCGGGATCATTCCCTGAATGAACAGCGTGTCGGCTGCGGTGAACCCGGGCGCCGAGAGCTGAGACACCTCATTCCCCGACAATGATCTGCCCGGCTGGCCCGGCGCGCCCGGCTGGACCACGTGCGAGCTCGGCGGACGGTACGGCTGATCGCTGTTGGCCCAGAACACGACGAACGCTCCCGAGCCGACGGCGACCGTGGCGACGACAGCTGAAATGATCAAGCGGCGAGACGGGGTCATGACTCACGTACCTATCCGAGCTTGAGCTGGCAGAAGTGAGAGCCATAGTGTCTCATGTCCGTCGCCGTCACCAGGCCGCCAGCCGGCTGCGCGTAGATCGCCCACCGGCCAGCGAACGGCCGATTCACCCGAATGGCCAGGACCGGTCCACAAGGGGTCCGTGCCGCAAGAACCGCGACGGCAGCCCACTGCCGGCCTGGAAGCGGGCAGCGACTTCACCGACGAGACTTCCCCTACTTGTCGGCGTAGACCAGGTCCATCGCGTCGGTGCGCCCGGACCAGCGGAGTTCGAGGTGCCAGCAGCCCCCCTGCGGCATGTCGATGATCGATGGGCCCGGCCCGCCGGTGACCTCCCGGGTCACCCGCGTGTCGGTGCCGTCCAGCGTCGCGGTGATCGCCAGGGTGGCCGGCGACGTCGGGTCGGACGACGTCGTGGTACGACGGGGGACCCACAGGATCTTGTTGCTGGAGCCGTCGTCTCTGGCCTGCGCCAGCGGGTAACCGAACAGCACCGCCACGATGTCGCCCTTCACGCCGAAGACGTGCGGGATCCGGGCGTCCCCGCTGAACCCGGCGTCCGCCCAGTTGGGCAGGGACCCCGTCTCGACCCGCGAGCCGCAGCCTCCTGTCGCCGCGCTCGCCGAGGCCGTGATGGCCGGAGCGCCGACCGGCGCGGCTGACCGGCCCGTGGTCGTGCACCCCGCCAGCAGGACCACCGACCCCAGCAACAACCTGCCCCATGAACCCATCTCGCACCTTCCGGATAAGCGTCATGCCTGCCGACGACTCGACTCGTGCCTGGCACTGTCAAGACACCGGCCGGGCCCTCCGGGTTCCTGGCCGAGCCTCCAGGATCGGGCGGTTGACGGTCCGCCAGCAGGAGGGCCCGGCGCATGTCAGTTCCAGCGGTGCCGTCAGAAGGCAGGTCGAAGCGCGCCTGCGGTCTGGTCGCCTGTTCCCCTAATTCAGCGAGTTGGCGATCTCGATGGCCTCGAGCTGGGTGAGGTCACCTTCGAGCCGGTAGCTCACGCCGGCCTCCTGCCAGATCAGGGTCGAGGCGGCGAGCCGCGCCGTCTCCACCCGGACCGTACCCGCGCGATCCACATAGGCCAGTGCGTGTGGGCCACCGATCCAGACGGCGAAGTCGCCGTTGACCTCGACCCAGTCCACTCCCGGTCCGCTGGCCTGCTTCTGGAAGACCGGGTCGAGACCACCGTCGAAGGCATCGATGCGCAGCGCGCCCCCGCGATAGAGCAGCGTCGCCACTCGATAGGTGCCCATGCCATCGACATCGGCGACCAGCACCTGTTCGGGCGGGCCCAGCTTCGCCGGAATGCGGATCGGAAAGAGCACCTTCCGCTGCGCCTCATGCAGGGCGGCGGGCCGCTGCGCCGGCAACGGCGACGGAGTGCCGGTGGGCAGTGCCGGTGCGGGCGACGTGGCGATGGTGATCCCGGCGAAGCGCAGCAGCTCCGCCACGGCGTCGGCGAGGGCGGCCCGCCCCGGCGGGAGCACGGCAACGAGCAGTGCGACGAGTGCCGCGGCAAGGTAGTAGCGCCACCGGCGTCGCCCGGGCACGGGTGCGGCGAGTTGCGCGCGTACGCGGGCGGTCACGTCGGGCGGGGCGGGTGTCTCCAGCCATGCCGAGAGGTCACGCAGCTCCCTTTCGAGGTCATCCATGGCGAACCTCCTCGAGGTCGAGCAGGCCACGGAGCTTCGCCAGTGCCCGGGACGTCCGCGACTTCACCGTGCCTCGGGGCCATCCCAACATCGTCACGGTCTCGTCCTCGCTGAGATCGAGGAAGAACCGGCAGACGATCACCTCACGGTCCTTCACCGGTAGCAGTCGCAGGGCCCGTACCAGCGTGGCGCGGCGTTCCCCGGCGAGGACGCCGCCGACTGCGACATCCTCGGCGATGTCCGACTGCGGGTTCGCCGCCACGGCCCGCAGGACGAGTCCGTCCCTCCGATTGCGCGACCGGTGCAGGTTGCGGGTCTCATTGGCGACGATCGCGAGGAGCCACGAGCGGAAGGACGACTCTCCCCGATAGCGGGAGAGGTTGCGGTATCCCTTCACAAACGCCTCCTGGATGGCGTCCTCAGCATCCGAACCCGCGCCGAGCAGCACAGCCGTCCGGTACACGGCCGCGGTGTGCCGGGCGACCAGGCGCTCGTACGCCTCCAGGTCGCCTGCCCGAGCGCGGGTGACGAGCTCTTCGTCGTCCAGTGGAACCTCCGGTTGAGTCACACTCATGACACCGTCCGGGCCGTGCGGGTTCCATTCGGCGGGTGGAACCCGGGCGGGTCTGGCGGTGTCACCCGGACATGATGGCAACGACAACGCTCTCGCGTCGCACCGTTCTGACCGTGCTCGCCGGTACCGGCGCCGTAGCGCTGGTCGGCTGCCAACCAGCTCGAAGCCCGAACTCCGCCCGCGCCGTCACCATCCCCGACCCACTGCTCGTCCAGGTCGCCAACGGGCTCGGCGTACTGCGTGGTGCGGACCGGCAGACGATCCCACGCTCCGTCGCCACAGCCGACGGGCTGGCGATCTACGCGACCGCACCCGAAGGCCCCGACACCGCCTTCTGGCGGATCGACACCGCCACAGGCCGCACCTCCACCCGGGTCAAGCTGCCCGGACGCTGGGTGCCGCAGGCCGTCTCGGCGAGCGGTACGACGGTGGCGCTCACGGCGAACGAGGTGAATGTCACTGCGGGACGCCCGGACGGCCGGGACGTGACCCCGGTGCTGATCGCCGACGTCACCGGGGTCCGGCACCGGCTGGAGCTGCGGGGCAACTTCGTACCGGAAACGTTCACCGAGGATCTCGCCGGCCTGTTCGTCCTCGAGTGGCTCCCCGCGACGGCGCCGGACCACTACCGGGTCCGCGTCGTCGATCTCGCCACCAAGGCGCCCGGCCCGCTCTCCACCCGCGCCAAGGCGCCGATTCCGCCCGGCGCCGAGGAGGAAATGCGCGGCGACGGACGCCAGGCCGTGCTCGCGCCGGATCGCACGACCCTCTACACGCTCTACACCCATCAGCCCGACCACCAGCACACCCGCGACCTGGTCAGCGGGCGGCCGGGCAATGTGCACGCGTTCGTGCACACGCTGAACCTCACCGAGCGTTGGGCGTACTGCATCGACCTGCCGCACCCGTTCGGAGAGGCGTCCGCGAGCGGTCACGCCATGGCGATCAGCCCCGACGGAGGCCGGCTATTCGTCGCCGACGTCACGTCGGGCAGCGTCGCGGAGATCTCCACGGAGGAGCTGACGGTACGCCGGACGGCCACGCTGGCCAAGGGTGTGCTGGCCGGGGCGCCGCCGGCGGGCGGCACCGGACACGCCGCCGCCGACCGCGAGCGCCTCTTCATCGGCGCCGGCACGATGGTCCGCACGGTGAACCTCGCGCGCCCCAGCCTCGCCACCGAATGGCCGGTGCGCGAGCCCGTCACCGGTCTCGTGCTCAGCCCCGACGGCAAGCGCCTCTACGTAGGCCAAACCGATGCCGTGAGCTGGCACGATTCCGCCACCGGCACCGAACTCGGCCGCGCCGCCGTACCCGGCCTGGTGGTCGTACATGGCCTGGCCGGACCCGCCTGATCCCCCATCTTGACCCGACAGTGGTCGACCACACTCACCGCTGGCCCGGGCGTCGGCAGTTCAGCCCGACAAGCGCGTGATCGCCGGGCCTCGGAGGGACCGGCGATCACCGCTGGTGCAACTACGCGATGCGGCGGATCCGGCGGATGGCGAGATAGAGCAGGAGCAGGGCGAGAACGACGAAGATGCCGGTCTCGATGCCCTGGAAAAGCCAGAACCGGCCCGCCGGTTGGTACAGCTGCCAGTTGTAGGCGCCCGGCCCGACGCCCAGGTCAGCACCGCAGGCCGCACCGCTCGGTCCCCGAACACCCGGCGGACAAACGACCTGAGCGTCGGCCATCACCAGCTTTCCGTTGGCGTCGCGGACACCGCTGGAGAGGATCCAGTCGCCGCGGGTCATCCTCGGGCCCTCGGTTCCCTCCACGGGGAAGGTGAGGGTGCGGGCGGGTCGGTAGTGCGGTCTGGCCAGGATCGCCACTGCCGCCCGGACGCCGACGAACCCGGCAAGGGTGACGGCCATGGCGGGCAGCATCCGGCGCCAGAGGGTGCCGGCGAAGATGCCCAGCGCAACGGCGAAGAGGGTGTAGCCGATCGGGGCAATCCCTTGCAGGTCGAAGACGACGACGCCGAGTCGGCCCTCGTGTGCGGCATGGGTCAGCGGGGTGACCCACCACGACATGCCCAGCCCGTAGCAGATCGCGGCGGTCACCGTGGCCGCTGCGACCACGCCGAACTTGACCAGTGCCCACTGCGTCCGGCCGACGCCCTGGGTCCAGACCAACCGGTGCGTGCCGTGTTCCACCTCGCGGGCGACCAGCGGGGCGCCCCAGAACAGGCCGACCAGCATCGGCAGGACGAGAAGCAGCACGGCCACGAGGTTCAGACTGCCGTACCGGTTCGTAAACCGGCGGAACGCCGCGTCGCAGGTGTCCATCGTCGCCGGGGCCACGTCGGCGCGGGTCATCTGGCGCACGCAGTCCGGCAGTCCGAGGTCGGCGAACGTGTGCCGCATCGACAGGCCGATGGGGATCATCAGAGCGGCGAGTACCGCGAACCCGATCAGGGTGAACAGAACTTGTTTGCGGTGTTGCCGCCAGGTCAGCCAGATCATGCCGGCACCCCCCATTCGGTGTGACTCGCCGGTGTGTCGCCGTCTGCCAGGTAGGCCAGGATGACGTCCTCCAGGGTGACCTCGCGGACGGTCCACGAGGGATCGCCGATCGACCCGTCGGTGCGGACCAGGAGCGTGGACTGTCGATCGGTGTGGCTGGCCCGGACCACGGCCGCAACTCCGCCGATCGGACTGCCGTCGTGCCGGAGGCCCACGAGTTGCCGGTGCCCTGCCACGAGGTCGTCGACCGTGCCGACGAGCTGCACCTGAGCGGCGTGCAGCACGATCAGGTAGTCGCAGACCCGCTCCAGGTCCGCCAGCAGGTGCGACGAGAGCAGGACCGTGGTGCCGGCGTCGGCGACGCTGCCCATCAGCGACTGGAGGAACTCCCGCCGAGCCAGTGGGTCCAGGCTGGCGACCGGCTCGTCCAGCAGCAGCAGCCGTGGCCGTTTGGCCAGTGCGAGCGCGAGCGCCACCTGGGCACGTTGCCCACCGGACAGTTTGCCGACCGGCCGGTTCGGCGGGATGCCGAGCTGGGCCAGCCGGTTCCTGGCCAGTGCGCCGTCCCATCGCCGGTTCAGCTTCGCACCCATGGTGACCAGTTCGGCGGCGGTGAAGTCCCGGTAGAGCGGGGTGTCCTGGGCGACGAACCCGATGTCGGCCAGTGTCTTCGTGTTGTTGTACGGCGACTTGCCGAACACCCGCACCGCCCCGGCGTCGGGCCGGAGCAGGCCTACGGCCATGTGCAGCAGCGTGCTCTTGCCCGCACCGTTCGGCCCGACGAGAGCGGCGATACGTCCGGCCGGCAGGTGCAGCGAACAGTCTCGCAGCGCCCAGTTGCTCCCGTACCGCTTGCCCAGCTGTTCGGCCTCCAGGACCACGTCCATCCTCTGTCCTCTCATTCCGCTCGCGCGGGTTCCCTCTGCTGTGCCTGGTCGGCGAGCGTGGCCCGCATAGTGGTCTCCACCAGGGCGATCACGTCTTCGGGCGTGAGTCCGGCGGCCTGCGCCCGGTGCAGCCACGCCACCAGGTCCTCTCGCAGCTCGGCCTGGTTGGGCAGCGACGCGCCCGCCAGGGTGCGCTCGACGAACGTTCCGACCCCGGGTCGACCGCCGACCAGACCCTCGATCTCCAGTTCGCGGTACGCCTTGAGCACGGTGTTCGGATTGATCGCCAACGACTGCGCGACGTCACGAACCTTCGGCAACTGGTCGCCCGGCGTCAACAGGCCGACGCGTAGCGCCTGTTTCACCTGCTGCACCAGCTGCATGTAGGTGTTCACCTTCGACCGGCTGTCCAGCACAAACTCGATCACTCGAGACGATCCTCTCTATTGTCCTACGGCAGTAGGACTAATAGACAGCATTAACGCGGACTGAGCCGCTGTCAAGGGCGGTCACGGCGCGTCGCGCCGCGTGTTCACCCGGCGAGCCGATGGGTTCGGCGTCCGTCCTCGCCAACGTCGGTGAACGTCGACCGCCCGCCCGGACACGCCTCGCCATGCCCTACCTGCCATGCCCTACCTGCGATGCCCTACCTGCCAGGTGCCGAATATCTGGCTGCAAACGGGGTAGGCCCGGCCAACTCGGGCCAAGGGGGCTCGGGCCAGGGGGGACTCGGGCCAGGGGGGACTCGGGCCAGGGGGAATGCGCCGGCACCGGCCCTGCGACGTGCGTGCCCGGGCGCACCCTGCCCGTCTCGCCGCCGACGGGCGCCAGCCTTGAACAGGCACGGGGCGACCCTGGCAGCCCGGGTCAGCCCGATCCCGCAGAGGCCGGCGGACCTCGTCATGAGGGGTGAAACGACATGACACTCTTTCCTTGCGTACACCTCGCCTCGGGCTGTCGCCCGTGATGACCGCAGGTCGGCTGCGGCGCGGCCGTCGCCATCGAATCCCCGCGGAGCCCGCGGGGCGCCGACCCCTGACGCGGCTGACCGTGGCCAGCCTGGCGGGACACGTGGTCTTCGAGTTGGGGGCTGGCGTCGGTATGCCGCTCGTCTCGATACTCGGGCCGTACGCCGCAACGGGTTTCTGGACAATCGTCACGGGCGGCGTCTGGGTTGCGACCGCTCGCGACGCGTCCGCCGACAAACTGCTAGCGGCGGCGAACGGCTTCGGGCTCGCTGCCGTATCGGCTCATCTGCTCGGCTGGCCAACTCGTCGCACAAGAACAGGTCTGCCGTGGTTGGAAGACTGCGAAGGGCTGGGATCCCAGTTGATGCCCTTCTACAACCCGATCCTCTACTTTTCGGGCGCGACGGGCCTGCTCGCCATCGTCCGGGAGAACCGCACCGCCCGCGTGCGCCTGCCGATGGCCATGCTCGGACTCGTGCCGGCACTCATCGCGTTCCAGCATTGGGAGCACCGGCGATTGCGGAGGCAGGCCCACACCCGTCCCGGATGGTGGAACCGGCGGCTGCGGCGCCTGACCTCCACACCATGAGCCCACTCATCTGCACGCCCGCGCGACCCGCGGCAGAATCAGACGCCTGCCGACTGGGTCGTCATGCCGCGACACGCTGCCGGGGCGGATTTCGCGGTCGTGCGGAGGGGTGCGCGATGGGCTGCTCTAACCTTGGTCGTGCTCGAAGCCGGCAGTCGGAAGCGAAACCAACCAGCACCACCTCACGTGATCTTTGAGGCGCTCACCGAGCCGGACCGTGACCCGACCCGTCCGTGGCTCCTGCTGCTCGACGACGAGCAGCGTCCACAGACGCTCCAGGCCGAGAAGCCCCGCCTCGTCGTGTGGTCATCGATCTGGAACAAGCGATCAGACGCGACGGTGCGCTTCGACCTGCCTTCTGACGGCATGGCTGGGACCGACCTGCGCTGGACCCTCCTTCTCGCGGAGCCGCTGCCGGAACCATCGCTGCTCGGGCACATGCGCAAGCGGCTCAACCAGCCGATCAACGCGAACCTGCGGTACACGTTCGGCCAGTAGAGCGCTGGGCGCCAACGGTTCACCCTGGTCCGCGAGGCTCCTGCCCACGCGTACACGTACCGCCCGTGCGCGAGGGTTTCTAGACTTCAGTCATGGTGACCTCGATGCCTGCCGTCGCGGAGCTCGGCGAGCGACTGGGCGAACTCGGGTGGATCAGTGATCTCCATGTCGCGGGTTCACTGGCGACCGGCGACTACGTTCCCGGCGTCAGCGATCTCGACCTGGTCGCACTGGTCAACGGCCCGGTCGATGCGCACCGGCAGTCCACACTCATGACGGTGCATCGTCATCTTGACGAGGGCGCTGGCGCGGGTCTCCACCTCGGATGCGTCTATGTCGACGCCATGAAGCTCTCCGACGTTCGAATGGAGCACCCGACCTGGACTCACGGCTCACTCGTCCAGCGCATCCTCTCGGGGATCACCAGGGCTGAGCTCGTGCGCCATGGATACGCCATTCTCGGCCGCTCGCCGCGCGATGTGCTCCCGGCGATGAGCGACGACGACGTACGCGAGGCTGCCCATGCTGAGCTCACTGGGTACTGGGCGTGGGCGGCCCGGCGTCCGTGGATGTGGTTGGATCCCGTCATCGCCGATCTCAGTCTCACGTCGATGGCCCGTGGCCGCTACGCGCTGAGCAACGGTGCACTCCTCACGAAGAGCCAGGCCGTCGAACGGGCCAATGCTCCGGCTTGGCTGGTCAATCAGCTACGCGCCAGGCGCCGGGGCGAAACCCTCACCTCACCCCGCCTGCGAACAGCCCTGATCGCCTGGCGTGACGCCCGTCAAACCATCGCCCACGCACACAACGGCCAGGCGTAGGCGGGCCGCTCTCCTTACCCGGCAGGAACTACCGAGACGACAAATTGGCGCACTGTCTTCGGCAAGACTGCGCATCGGGTGCCACCGTACGTCCCATCACGTACCGTGACGGGACGGCCAGCAGGCCCGGCTGACGCGCTGACAGCGGCCCGCTTGGTAGCCGCACAGCGTCTTACAGAGGTGCGCTCGGACACTCGGTCGGGTCCGCGTTGATCACCGAGTACGGCCAGTTGTTGGCGTGTGGATAGGCGGAAGTGCCTGTCCTGCACGGCAAACCTGTGATTGCGGCATCTGCAGGCTCCCTCAACGAGGGAGGCCCGTCCGAGGTGCAGCATTCACTCTGCGGCGTTGCGGATGTCGTGCGCGGCGGATCATCAGCGTCAGGCCCGGTGTGCCACCTGGACAGTCCGTTGTAGCGGGCCAGGTAGGCGGCGACCGCCGCTTCATGCCGGAATGAAGGGAGCTCCGGAGCAGCCGGTCCCCAAGGGAGCCCTTGTCTGCCAGGTATCGGCTTCTCCCCGGGCGGGCATCGGACCAGGAGGGTTGGCGGTAGTCTTCGGCGGATCGATTGTCGGCGAGGTCGCCCCTCGCCGTGGACAACTGATCGCCGAACCTCCGCGTCTTGTATGTTCGCGAAGTGAGCGAGTTAGGGGTACCGGTGCGAAGACTGCTGTCACTCTGCGTACTCGCGTTGGTGGTGGCCGCCGCTACCGGCTGCAGCGAGCCGAACGCGCAGACGGAGACCCCTGGTCTCGCGCCCCGGGGCACGACGATGACCACGGTGCAGCCCACCCGCCAGGACCTTGCCAACAAGGTGAGCCTGTCCGGCAAGGTGACCATCAATCCGGTGTTCGGAATCGTGGCCCCGGCCGCCGGGCAGGTGCGGTACCTCGATGTCAGGACGCCGCGGAGTACGCCGACCAGGCCGACGAGGGTGGCGAGCGTCTGGGAGTCCGGCAAGGCGCACCGCATCGATGTCCCGGCGGGTGCGATGTTTGCCGGCCGACTGGTGGACGACCGCTCCAATGTGACCGCCGGGATGCCCATCGTTTCGGCGAAAAAGGTCGGCTACGGGCTCGTCGCCGAGATCGACGGTGCCCAGGCATACAAGATCTCGGATGCGCTCGCGACGGTCCAGGCCCAGATCAAGAACGGCCCCGGACCGTTCCCGTGCAAGGTGCTCGGCACCATCGCCGCCCTGCCCGCCGGCACCATCCCGGACCCGCCGGCCGCGCAGCCGTCCGCCGCGCCGTCCGGCCAGCCGTCCGCCCCGCCAGTCGCCCCAGCGCCCTCGGTCGAGCAGGACAGGACCGAGCCGTCGGAGCCGACCGGAATGCGCCTGGTGTGCACCGCACCCGCCAGCGTGAAGCTGATCAACGGCGCCAGCGCCACGCTCGAGGTGGTGACCGCGAGGGCCACCAAGGCGCTGGTGCTCCCGGTCGAAGCGGTCGCCGGCGGGCAGGGCCGGGGCAAGGTGGACGTGGTCAAGCCGGACGGTACCCGGGAGACCAGGGACGTCGTACTCGGGCTCAGCGACGGCAAGGCCGTGGAGATCAAGTCCGGTCTCACCGGCGACGAGACGGTCGCAGTCCCCGGCCCCAACCTCCCACCCGCCAAACCCGGCGGGGAGGACAGCCCCGCCGCTCCGATGGGTGAAAAATGACGGCGTTGCTGGAGCTCAACGGCATCACCAAGACACTGAAAGGCCAGAAGGCGCCGCGCACCATCCTCGACGGCACCGACCTGACCGTCGACAGTGGTCAGAGCGTGGCCATTCTTGGCCGCTCGGGATCCGGCAAGAGCACACTGCTCAGCCTGATCGGCCTCTTCGACCGGCCCGACGGCGGACAGTACCTGCTGGATGGCCGGGACATCACCCGGCTACCGGAGCGTAAGGCGGCAGCACTGCGCAGCGCCGAGTTCGGCTTCGTGTTCCAGCGGTTCTTCCTGCTCAAGCACCTGACCGCCGCGCAGAATGTGGCGATGGCCCTGGTGAACGGCCAAGGCTGGCTGCCGCGCCGCAAACGCAGGGCCAGGACCATGGCGGCCCTCGACGAGGTCGGCATCGCACATCTCGCCAAGCACCGGCCGGCCCGCCTCTCCGGCGGCGAGCAGCAGCGGGTGGCGATCGCCCGGGCGCTCGTCCGGGAGCCGCGTCTGCTGTTGGCCGACGAGCCCACCGGGGCGCTGGACACTGAGACGGGCAACCTGGTGATCGAGGTGATGCGCTCAGCAACCGACCGGGGTTGTGGTCTGATCCTCGTCACCCACGACTGGGACCACGCCAACAAGATGCAGCGCGTGCTGCGCCTCAGCGACGGAGTGCTTCACCCGGCTACCGACACGGGGAGCGTGCCTCAGTTGAGCGGGCCAGCGCGGCACAGAGCGGCGATCGGGCCGGACCGGACCGATGCTCAGCGCAGCGGGGCGGCGACGTGATCCGGCTCTCTGGGCGATTCCGCTCGGCTCTGATCATCGGTGGTCAGGGCATCCGGGCCCGCAAAACCCGCACCCTCCTGTCGATGGTGAGCCTGTTCCTGGGGGTGCTGGCCGTCGTGGTCGTCCAGGTCGGCGCGGAGACGGCGAAGAGCGCCCGGCTGGCTGATCTGGAGCTGCACGTGGGCAAGGACGGCACCCGGCAGACCTACCTGCCGGGCAACGCCGACACCATCCAGATCAGCCAGGACACCCTGAAAGGGCGCAAGGACGCGGTCGCGGTCTCCACCACCCAGGCGATCATCGGAGAGCCGGGCGTCAACCCGGTCAACCCCGGTGCCGCCCCGTTCGACCAGCCGGGCGGCGGGCAGTACGCGGGTCCCGGTGGCGTCGAGATGTACTGCGACCCTCGCGGTTACTGCGAGCCCATACAGACGGCCGGCGACGCCCCGGCCGTCCCCGTGCCCGGCGAGGCGATTGAGCTGAGCCTCAGCGCGCTGACCGGCGACATCCGCCAGTTCCGGCCCTTCCGGTCGGTGTCCGGCCAGTGGCTGGACTTCTCCTCCGACCCGTCGTTGTCCCCGCGGATCGTCCTCAACCTTGAGGCGGCCAAGGGCTTTACGCGCCACCAGGTGCCGGCCGAGATGCGCGTTGAGGGGGCGACCGCCAACCCGACGCCGCGCATCATCGGGGTGATCGACGACGGCAATCCGCAGCCCACCGCCTACACCCGAGCAGATGAGCTGCAAAACTGGGTGCCCCGCGCGAGCAACGGCGGCAACTTCGGTCCCGGGCTGCAGGTGATGCTTGCGCCCACGGCAGGCGACGTGGAGCAGCTGCTGCGAATCCGACTCGCGGCCAGCGGGATTCCCGCGGAGCAGCTCCAGTTCGAGACGATCCAGGCGCGGAAGGACATCGCCAAGGAGCTGGCACTCATCCGCTGGATCTTCCTCGGCATGGCCGGCCTGGTCCTACTCATCGGCGTCGCCGGCATCCTCAACGTCGGGCTCGCCACCGTCGGAGAGCGGGTCGAGGAATTCGCGCTGCGGCGCGCGGTGGGCACCTCACGGTCGCTGCTGGCCGGCATCGTCCTCGCGGAGACACTTCTGACCGGCCTCTTCACCGCGGCCGCCGCCATCGGATTGTCCGCGCTCGCATTGACCGCAGTCAGCACGCTGTTCGGCGACCGGGAGCAGTTCCTGCGGGATCTGGTGTTCCCCTGGCAGGCAGGGGCCGCGGGGGTCATCGCCGGCCTCGTCGCCGGGCTGCTCGGCGGCCTCATCCCGGCGATCCGGGCCGCCCGCATCCCGATCGCCACCGTTATGCGCGCCTGAGGCGTCGCGCAGGTATGAGGGACCGGCAACGACGCGCGCATTGCGGCAGATGCGTGCGCATGATCATGAAGATGTCGATTACGGCGAGTTCGGAGGCTTGGCCTTTTGCGGGTAGATCGTCTCGTGACGGGCCAGCATGGCAACGAACTCGTCGATCTTCCGCTCGCGGGTCTGCGACCGCTTGACGGCATTGACGCGGTGGATGAGAGCGAACCGGTTGGTTTTGGTGAGTACGCCGAACATGGCCTGGGCGGCGGGGTTGGCAGCGATGGCGGCGAGGAGGTCGGCCGGCACCTCGGCTTCCGACGGCGGGGCGTAGGCGGCCGCCCACCGCCCGTCCGCCCTCGCGGCTTCTACCGCGACGCGGCCTGGGGGCAGCATTCGCCCCTGCGCCTCCAGCCGGGCCACGTGGGCGACGTTGCGTTGTGACCAGGAACTGCGGGGCCTGCGAGGGGTGAACCGGATCCAGGAGGTTTCCTGATCCCGTTTACGGGCCTGCCCGTCGATCCAGCCGAAACACAGGGCCTCGTCGACCGCCTGCTGCCACGTCAGCGTCGTGACTGTGCCGCCCTTCTTGGCCAGGGCGAGCCAGACACCGGGCGAGGTGGCGTGGTTGGCCGACAACCACGCGCGCAGCGCCTCGGCGTCCGCAACGATCAACTCATCCAGTTCGGCGCTACCCATGACTGCAGGCTATCGCTGCGCCGTTGTCGCAGCCTCTGCCTGTGGGCCAGACCGACTCGCCGGGCTGCCGGCGCGCCGGTCGCTCGGCGGCGGGGCAGGACCTCGACGCTCAGGACGGTCTCGACGTCGGGCCGGCATGTCGGACTCCTCGTGCACGTGCCGGTTGCGGCGAGCGTCGTCCACCACTACGGGCCTCTGACAATCACCAGCGCCATCCACGGTGGCGGCCAGACGCCGTACGAGCCGGCCACGCCCGGCGATCCAGCCGCGCACCTCAACCGCTCGGTCTGCGGCAAATGAGTTCACCGAAGCTGGAGTAGCCCACGTTTGGCCATATAGGCTCGCAACGTCTCGGCGTCCTCGGCGGACATCAAGCGGCGGGGGATCACGGTCGCCGGCATCCGGCCGACGTACACGATCCAGAACTCAGGAGTGTCCCTTACCCGGGCGACCCCGTCCCAGGCGATGCCGCCGGACTCCGAGCCGCTGCGCATCATGATGTTGTCGTCGGTGATGTCGTAGGCGCCCTCGACAGCGTAGCCACTGGAGCGGCGCCGGGCACGCAACCGCACCCACGGCGAGTACAGCATCGACAACAGGCCACCCACGACCATCGCCATGCACAGCGGCAAGATCTGGTCGCCCCACGCGAACCCCCGCGAGACGGCGAAACCGATCGCCCCGACCGCCGCCAGCACCGCGCCGATATAACCGTACTTACGCAGCCGGACACTGCTGAGCGCAGCGGCCACGCGGCCTGGGTAGGCGGGATCGGCCGGGACGTCAAAACGGATGTGCACGCCAGAACGATAGTGCCCCCATCCGCCCTCGGGCAGCGCCTGACTCGCGCCCCGCTGGCCGGATCGTCGGGAGCGGCCCGCTCTCAGCGGCTAGAAGCGTGCGCGGGGGGCGTTGATCTGGGGTGGCAGATTAGGGAACGATCACTACGCCGCCTCGCACGCCGCCTCGGGCCAGTCGGTCGTGCGCCGCCGCCGCGTCGGCGAAGGAGTACACCCCGGCGACTCGCAGCGGGATGTCACCGCTTTCCACCAGTTTCACAAGGTCGGTCGGCCGGGAGCCGTCCGGCAGCACGTTCAGTGCAAATGTTCGGATCCCCCGCACCGGCTTCGGGCGCAGCGGGGGTGAGGCGGCCAGTTAGGCGCCGCCGTCCCTGATCAGTTCCATCAGTGACGGGCCGATCAGTGCCAGGTCGACAACGGCGTCGAAGTTGTCCGGCGCTACCGCGAGCGGACCGTCCGAGCGGGGCACGAACGCCGCGCCCTGCGACTCGACGAACTCGCGGTCGTCGGTTCCCGCGATTCCTGTGGCGTGCAGGCCGGCGATCCGGGCCAGCGCGAGGGTGAACCCGCCGACCTGACCTGCGGCGCCGGTGACAAGCACGGATGAGCCCGTCGGGAGCGTGGGCAGGTCGAGGGCTTGGGCTGCGGCGAGGCCGTTGGTTGGCAGGGTCGCGGCCTCGGTGGCGGGAATCCCGGCGGGCGCGGCGGTCAGCCACTCGGCCTCTAGGACCACATACTCCGCGTGGGCACCGACGGTGGTGCGCAGCCAGGGCGAGAAGCCGACGACATCGTCACCGATCGC
Source organism: Micromonospora sp. NPDC047548 (assembly GCF_040642975.1). Lineage (NCBI taxonomy): Bacteria > Bacillati > Actinomycetota > Actinomycetes > Micromonosporales > Micromonosporaceae > Micromonospora > Micromonospora sp. NPDC047548. Next base: position 6,251 of record NZ_JBEYTI010000058.1, on the reverse strand, counting down.
GGGATCTGCGACGGAAGGACCAACCGCGTCGACCCGGCGATCGTCGGGATGCGGTACGCCTCGGCCGGGGTCTTCACGATCAGGTGAGCCGCTCCCCCACGTACCGCGAGCCGGGCGGCGGCGCCGAGCAGCCGCGGCGCCCCGTCCCGGGTGCGCGGATACACCCCCATGTAGGTGTAGAGCACCACGTGGCTGTCCAACTCGGGCAGCAGTTCGTCGACCAGTCGGCGCAGCGCGGCCAACGCCTCCTCGTCCTGCTCCGGCGAGGCCTGCTGGGCGTAACTCAGCGACACACTGCGCAGCCCGTGCTGCCGGAAGAACATCCCTTCCAGCTCGGTCACGGCGATCAACAGGCTGGGCGGGCAGAGCTGCCCGAGCAGGCAACCGCCGAAGCTCTCCAGATGTGGCTCGACGCCGACGTCGCGCAGCCGACCGTACCCGGCGCAACAGCGCGCCCAACTGTCGACGGCGTCGCATAGTCGCACCCGCCTGTACGGCGGGCGGTACGAGACCGGGCCCCCCTCGGTGGCGTCCACCCCGGTCCGCAGCAGCGCGGCAAAGATCTCCTCGGGCAGCGCCGAGCCGTGCCGCACCTGTACCGGCATTCCGTACCGTGCGCGGCGGCCAGCACCCAACGGGTCGCCTCCGCGCGTGCGCGACGATCGGGTAGCCGTTCAGGGGTAACCCGTCGGCCAGCGCTCGCCGGACCGCCGCGTGGTCGCCGACCCGCGTGTAGCTGTCCAGCGTGACGGTACCCACGGTCGCCGCCCGGGCCCCGACACCGCGGTCAGCCCCGGCTCTCATGGCGACCGGGTCGCCGAAGCCCATCCGGGGCTGCACGACCAGCTCACCTCGGGCCCGCGCGGCGGCGACGGCCGCGGCGAACGGACCGCGCGGCACACCGGATCCCCCGGCGCTCATCCCGGCCGTCCAGTCCCAACGAATTCGAGGCGGCGCAGGTACGCCACAGGATCGGGTGCCGGTGCGGCAGGATCGAGGTGAGGTCGGCGTACTCACACATCGGCCGGTCCCGCCAGCACGCGCAGTTCCAGGGTCACCTTCGCGATGGCCGGTCCGGCAATGTTTGCGCCGATCGATCCGCTACCCCGGTATCCGAGCCCGCAAAGCCTGGATGAACCAGTCCAACGCCGGCGCCAGGCTTTCCCCCGCCGGCCAGCCGTTGATCACCGAGAGCAGCTGAAGGTACAGCTCTCTGCGAGAGTCATTCGCGGTCTCCAATCTGGTCAACAGCAGGCGCCGAAGGTCGAGGTCGTCGGGGCGGCCGACGGCGTACGCGTATTGAGCCGTGACCGCCGTGACGATCGGCTCGGCATCAGGCGAGGTCGGGTCGATGCCGGCTGCCAGGGCCGGGCCAGCCTGGTCACGAACGAGGGCGGCAGCATCGCGGCGCACCAGCGTGCTGTCGCCTTCGGCACGCTCGGCCGCGTGCTGCTGTGCCATCCGCCGCATGCTGGCGCGAAAATCCGGGTCCTGCGACAGTTCGGCCAGTTCCACCCACGCCTCGACCTGCTCGGCCTCAGGGTTGTCGGGCAACTCGGGGGTCATCGAGCGCCTGATCCCCACGAACTCGGGCCTGACGTCCAAGCCACCGAAGACGGTGTCGAGGAACTCGTCGACCAGACGCCGACGTTCATCCTCGGAGAGTTTGGCCAGCTTATGCATGAGATCCATCTCCTCAGGGGTGGACCCGCGCCTGGCCACCGCCGCGAGCACCGCACGCCGCAGGCGCAGCATGCGGATCTGCACCGCCAGTGCTTCGGCGTGCGCTGCGGCGACCTCGGGAAGCGAGATCTCCCGGTCCACGACCTTCCGGATGGTCGAAAGGTCCAGTCCCAGGTCGCGCAGCGTCCGCACGAGGTCCAGGCGTGCTAGGGCCTCGATGCCGTAGCGACGGTAGCCAGCCGGGCTGCGATCAGTCGGCGGCACGATCCCGCGGTCGGAGTAGAACCGAATCGCCTTGACCGTCAGCCCGGTTCGCCGGGCCAGATCACCGATCGAGTACAACGTGTCGCCGTCCATGCCCCCACCCTCGCGCCTCCCCCTACAGGAGACGCAAGCCCGCTCGCCCGCCAACAGCGAGCTGCCCTCAGCCACAAGTGTTGCCGCCGAGAAAGTCACGCGACAGCCGAGGCGGGCGCCACCCTGTCGGGTTCGCTCGATGCGGCGGGATCACCAGGACGAACTCGGCGCCACGGCGGGGTGGACGACCGATCATCCCCGACTGCGGGGGCGGGGCGGTCCGGCGTAGTACCCGGTTTGAGCGCATCCGGGCGATGGCGAAGGCGAGGGTGGCCTGCGGATGCTTGACGCATTCACGTCCGGTGCGGGTGGATAGGACGTACTCATCTGGTAGCCAGCGCTGCCTTGGCAGTCCAATGGAGAGGAATCATATGACCATCCCACGCCTGCGCGGTGCCGCACTGGCCACGGTCGCCCTGGTGGCCGCCGGACCGGTGGTGTCACCGGTCCCGGCCGGCGCAGCACCGGGCAACCCTGGTGCCCCCCGCTACTCGGCCGGTGCGGCGAGCGTCGGCGACCCGTACTTCCCGGACGAGGGCAACGGCGGATACGACGTCCAGCACTACGACTTCAACTTTTCCTACGACCCGGCGACCCGGTTCATGGACGCCACCGCCACGATCACCGCGATCGCCACTCAGGATCTCGACCAGTTCAACCTGGACTTCCGCGGTCCGGGAATCTCCTCACTGACGGTCAACGGGCATGCGCACGAATTCACCCGCGACGGTCAGGAATTGATCGTCACTCCGCGCCCGAAGCTCAAGACCGGGCAGAGGTTCACCGTGGTGGTGAGGTACGCCGGCGTACCGGGCCCGGTCACCGACCCGGACGGGTCGATCGAAGGCTGGGTGCCGACCGACGACGGGGCCTTCGTCGTCGGGGAGCCGCAGGGCACGCCGGCCTGGCTGCCCACCAACGACCACCCGACCGACAAGGCCACCTTCCGGTTCACCGCCAAAGTGCCGGAGGGGCTCACCGCCGTCGGCAACGGCCAGCTCCTGTCCCAGGAGACCAGGGACGGCTGGACCACCTTCACGTGGGACTCGACCGAGCCGATGGCCACCTACCTGGCGACGATCACCATCGGCAACTTCGTGGTCACCGAGTCGACCACACCCAGCGGGATCCCGGTGTACGTCGCGGTCGACCCGCGGCACGTCGCCGGGTCCGCCAACGCGGTGGCGCAGATCCCGAAGATGATCGACTTCTTCTCCTCGAAGTTCGGTCCGTACCCGTTCGCCTCGACAGGTGCGATCATCGACCGGGCCCCGAACGTGGGCTACGCCCTGGAGACCCAGACCAAGCCGATTTTCTCCGGCGCGGCGAGCGTCAACACAATGGCCCATGAGCTGGCCCACCAGTGGTACGGCGACAGCGTCTCGCCGGAGCGCTGGTCGGACATCTGGCTCAACGAGGGCTTCGCCACCTACGCCCAGTGGATGTACACCGAGTACAACGGCGGCGCGTCGGTCAACCAGACCTTCAACAGCAGCAGCAACTATGGTCGGGCCGCGTCGTCGTCGTTCTGGCAGATCGTCCTCGCCGACCCGGGCCCCGAGGACATGTTCAGCAACATCCCGTACAACCGGGGGGCGATGACCCTGCACGCGTTGCGCGGCAAGGTCGGCGACGACACCTTCTTCCGCATCCTGCGCGAGTGGGCGGCGAGCCACCGCCACAGCCACGCCGGAACGGCTGAATTCATCGCCCTGGCCGAGCGGGAATCCGGGCAGAACCTCGGTGCCTTCTTCGACGTGTGGCTGTTCCAGAAGGGCAAGCCCACGACCTGGTGACGCCGGTGGGGCCCCGCGACCGACGGGTCGCGGGGCCCCACCCGCGCCTTGGAGGGAGCCGATAGCCGCAAGCAGCCGGCGCACTTACCTTCGATATACCGGGCGCGGCGGGTTGCTGTCTTGATGTGGTGGTTTGCATGGACCGGAGGGAGCGTTCCGCGGTCGGAACGCTCCCTCCGGTTTCAGCTGGTACGGGTGTTACGGCTCAGCTGGTGAACGTGAAGTAGGCGCGGTGTTGGAATCCGTTGTCGAGGGTGAGGACAAACTCGCGGCAGGTGCCAGCCCAGGTGGGGTCGGTCTTCCACGGGTAGTTGTACTGGCCGTTGGCGCTGACCGACATGTGTGATCCGCCGGGGTTGTGGGCGGCGACCGGGGTGGGTCGGGGGGTGATCGGCCCGTCGGGGCCGACGGTCTTGAGGGTGTCGCAGTCGACCAACCGGGAGTACGGCGAGCCACTGGCGAGAACGTTCAGGCCGCGGTTGGTGGCGAGCCGGAACTTCATCGGTGCGGCGTCACCGGCGATGACGGTGTTGACGGCGGGCTGCGCGGCGCGACCGATGAAGTCGCCCCGGCAGGACGGGTGCGTGTCGAACGCCTCGGCGTTGTCATTGCGGGCGGTGGTGCCCTGGACAGCGCTGTAGCCGAGACCACGACGCGCGAAGGACGCCCAGAGGGTGCAGGCGTTCTCGCCACCGGTCAGGGCCGCGTCGGCGGCGATGATCGCATTGCGACCAGTGACGAAACCAGGCCCGCAACCCTGCATCTTGAGCCCGTCCATGACCAGTTGAAGGGCGAGGTTGTTGCCGCCGGTGCGCCACGACTCGTAGGCGTTCGGGTTGAAGCCGTGCCGGTCAACGAGGTTCCAGGTCATGTCATACAGCACGGCCGCCCAGCCGTGGCCGATGCCGTGCGGCGCGGCCAGGGAGGTGCCGTCCAGCCAGCCGCCGGTCTTGATGCTGTCGTAGGTGAACGGCTGGATCTCCATGTTCCGCGAGTACGGCCGCGGCCGGATCCCGGGACCCACCCGGCTGTCCTGGAACAGCGGGTACTGCCCGTAACCGCGAGCGTTCTCCGGATCGTCGATCGCGGGGTTGAGCAGCGAGACGATCGCGAGGAAGTCGCTCCAGCCCTCGCCCATCTGCTCGTCGCCGGTCAGGCAGTTGACCGTCGGGCCACCGGTCAGCCGGTTGGAGACCCCGTGGCCGTACTCGTGGAAGATCGTTTCCGAGCGGAACGAGGCGTCCCGCATCGCCGGCCGGGCCAGGTTACGGTGCACCCGACCGGACGCCGGCAGCCCCGCCTTGATGCTGTTTCCGTCGGCCTGGCTCACCATGACCGCGGGAATGCCGACCGCCGGGCTCATGGATCCGCTCATCGCCGCCGGGGCGCCCGCGACGTTGTTGACGACCACCACCGCGGCGGCGCCGGCCTGCTCGGCGTTGACCACCTGGGTGTAGAAGTTGCAGCTGCTGGTCCGGTCGACCACGGCGACCGCACCGCTGGGCATGCTGTGGGCGGTGCAGCCGTCGCCGGTCGCTCCGACGCCGTCGTTGACGAGCACCACCTGGCCGGCGAAGCCGGCGCTGGTGGGCGCGGGGGTGAACCGCGCGTACTCCGCCTCGTACGTGCCGGCGGCGGAGCCCGCGTCGATCGTCACGGCGTTCGGCAGGCCGAACTGGTTGCCCGGCCAGAGGAACATCTGCATCCGGGGGCGACCACCGTCCAGCGCCGGCGTGGAGAAGTTGGCGTTGTTCTGGCCGGAGCCGTCATGCGCCTCGCACTGCACGTCGTCGCCGCCGGTTCCACCCCGCCCGTAGTTGTTGACCTGGAAGTTGCCGGACGCCTCGTCGAAGCCGTACCGGTGGGTCAGGTCGTGGACGACGTTGCACCAGTAGAACTGGTTCACCACCGCGGCCTGGGCGTAGGTCTGCGGATGCTCGTTCAGGTCGGCCGGGAAGTTGAAGGTGAGGCTGGCGCCGCCGTCGGCCCAGCTGCCGGGGTCGACCTGGTTGTTGGCGTCCCGGTCGGTGTAGGCGTACGCGTTGTTGCCCCGGGTGGTGGTGTGCTCGGCGCCCGGCGTGCCGTCGGTGTCGTGCCAGCCGTACGGCGACGCGGTCCCGTCCGCCGGGTTGGTCACCAGGGTCTGCGGGCCGTCGTTCGGGTCACCCTTCGGAAACTCGAAGACGCGGTAGCTCGACCCGTCATCGACCGGGTTCGGCGGGCTGACCTTGTCGGTGGCGACGGTCGGGGTCGCGATGGCCGCCGTCTTCGTCTCCCGGCGGCCCAGCGTGCTGGCCAGGTCTGTCGGGCTGTCCTGGTCGGTCCAGTCGTCGGCGTTGAGCAGTTTGCCGGTTTCGGCGTCGATGCTGGCGTTCCACAGGTGGGTGTCGGAGGAGTCGTCGATGACGAGTTGCC
>NZ_JBEYTI010000057.1:0-25334 GCF_040642975.1 Micromonospora sp. NPDC047548 | reverse complement strand
AGGGCGTGTCCAGCCGGCGGATGCGGCAGGAATTCCCCGATCTAGTCCACCACTACTACCGGGCCAACCGACTCTGGTCAGGCTCGTACTTCGCAAGCTCGGTCGGCGGGGCACCGTTGAATGTCATGCGTCAGTACATCGAGCAGCAGAACCGCCCGGCTTAAGGCACTGCTCAGGCCTTGGCGGCCCTCCCCGCGCGGGCCTTCACCCCCGCCCTGAAGGGCGGAGCACTGGCCCGCATCCCGGTAGCGGCCGCCGGTGTACCGCTCCACCAGGTGCGCCGCGGCCAGCGCGACGAGCTGCCGGTTCGCCACCGCCGGCGGCAGCTCGGCGACCGCGCCCGCCGCCGCGGCGGTGAAGCTCGGCCCGGGGACCAGCCCGAGCTGGCGGAACAGCCGCCGCTGCTCGTCCGGCAGCGCCCGGTACGACAGAGCGAAGGCCAGGGTGACCCCGCCCTCCTCGGCCCCGTCGACGGTGAGCCCGGCCAGCGGGTCACCCTCGGCGAGTTCGCGGGCCAGCCCGGTGATCTCCGGCTCCGGGGCGGCCTGGATGTTGGCCGCCGCGATCCGCAGGGCGAGCGGAAGGTGGCCGCAGAGCCGGGCCAGCTCCACCGCTGCGGCCGGTTCGGCGGCGACCACGCCCGGTGCAGCAGCCCGACCGCGGTCTCGTCGTCGGCGTCGCGGGCCTGCCCGGTCAGCGCGGCGAAGTGGTGCGCGTCGACGGCGAGCGGCTCGACCCGCAGCAGGTAGCCGGTGCCCCGGCTGACGATCTCGGCGGCCCCGCCGGCGGCGCGGAGCGCGGCCCGGAGCCGGGACACCAGGGCCTGCACGGTGCCCCGTGCGCTGGTCGGGGGCGCCTGCGCCCAGACCAGGTCGATCAGCCGGTCCACCGAGACGACCCGGTTGGCCTCCAGCGCCAGCACCGCCAGGACGAGCCGCTGCTGGCGGGCGCCCACGTCGACGCGGACACCTCCGGACCACGCCTCGACCGCACCCAGGACCCGAAACTCCATCGATCGACCTCCCCCGGTCCGGCAGTATGCCGGACCGATGTGGAGCAGATGCAAGCGTGCTGCAAGCGGGCTGCAGGAACCGGCGGTGATCCTCGTGCGGGCAGCGGGGCGGCCGGCGGGGCGGCTCGACCGAGGGCGAGCGCCTACGATCGATCCCGACGGGGAAAGCCGACGACCGATCGGGAAAGGACCGGGGCCATCGCCGACACAGCGTTCCACCATCTCGCCGGCCGGGTCTGGCTGTGCCCGGGCGATCCCGATCCCGCCAGCATCCGGCCCGGCGTGGCGCTGATCACCGACGAGCGCGGCAGCGTGCTGGTCGACGCCGGGCACAGCCCCGGCCATGCCCGGGAGATCCGGGCCGCCCTGTCGGCGGCGGGGCTGCCGGAGCCGCGCTGGCTGGTCTACACCCACCACCACTGGGACCACGTCTGGGGCGCCTGCGCCTGGCCGGGCGTGGAGATCGTCGGCCACGCCGCCGGGGAGGCGCTGCTGCGCGCGGAGGCGGCCCGCCCGTGGAGCCACCGCTACCTGCGCGACCAGGTCCGCGCCGACCCGCGTCTCGGCCCCAGCTTCCGGGCCCGCGCCCTGGCCATGGACTCCTGGGACGACTTCGCGGTGCTGCCGCCGGCCCGCACTTTCACCGGCGAGTGGGAACTGCCCACCGGCGTACGGCTGAGCCACGTCGGCGGCGGGCACGCGCCCGACTCGACCGTGGTGCTGGTGCCGGACTCGGGGGTGATGCTGCTCGGCGACTGCTTCTACCCGCCGCCGGCGCACCTGCGCCAGCCCGGGGACGGCCCCGACCTGGCGCTGGTACGCCGGCTGCTCGACGACGGATACGGCTGGTACGTCTCCAGTCACGCCGACCCGATGAGCCTGGACGAGGCCCGCGCCGCCGTCGAGGGATGACCCGTCAGCGCATCCGGCGTTCCGGGTGGGCCCGGTTCCAGGCGCGCATCCGCTGCGGGTAGCCGGTCTTCGCCGCCTCGTAGAGCGGCACGGCGTGCCGGTTGGCCAGCTTCGCCGCGACCTGCGGCGAACCCGTCCGGCGCCGGATCCACTCCCCGTCGTGGGCGATCGCCACCACGGTGGTGTCGGTGGCGGTGGTCTCCGGCTCCAGGTAGAACTCCACGCCGTGCCGGCTCGTCACGAACTGCTCCAGCGCGGTCAGGTCCTCGCGGGTGGCCTCGCGGTCGAGCTTCGTCGGGGTGTGGGTGGCGGCCCGGGACCGCCGGTTGAACCAACCCATCTGCCCGCTCCTCTCCTCGGCGTCCCTCCAGTGGAGCACCCCTTCCTGCCAGCCGGCTGCGAGGACGGTGACAGCAAGCTGACCGTGCGTGCTCAGTCGAGCGCGGCCAGCTCCTCCGCGGAGAGCCGCAGCGCGCCGGCCGCGACGTTCTGCACCAGATGCGCCACATCGCCGGTGCCCGGGATGGCCAACACGTGCGGCCCCTGGTGCAGGGTCCAGGCGAGGCGTACCTGGTGCGGGGTGGCACCGTGGGCCCGCGCGACCTCGTGGACGGCGGTGTTCTGTTCGGCCGCCGCGCCGGCCTCCCGCCGGGCGCCGGCGAGGGCGAAGAACGGCACGTACGCCACCCCGCGCGCCCCGCACTCACGCAGCAGCGCGTCCTGGTCGCCCCGGTTGTCGATGGCGTAGTTGTTCTGCACGCAGACCACCGGGGCGATGGCCTGCGCCTCGTCGAGGTGGTCCAGGCGGACGTTGGACAGGCCGAGGTGCCGGATCAGCCCGGCGTCGCGCAGTTCGGCCAACGCGCCGAAGGACTCCGCGATCGAGGCCCACCCGGGCCGCTTCACGATCCGCAGGTTCACCACGTCGAGGTGGTCGCGGCCCAGCCGGCGCAGGTTCTGCTCCACCTGGGCGCGCAGCTGGGCCGGGGTGGTTTCCTCGCGCAGGCCGGTCGCCGGGTCGTACCCGAAGCCGACCTTGGTGGCGATCACCAGGTCGTCCGGGTACGGGGCGAGCGCGGCGCGGATCAGCTCGGTGGCGTACCGGGCGGGGCCGGTGCCGACGTTCAGGGTGCCGCCGGGCGAGACGTAGAAGGCGGCGGTGTCGATGTGGTCGACGCCCAGCTCGACGGCGCGGCGCAGCACCCGGATCGCCCGGTCGGGGTCGGGGTCGGGGGTGATCCGCATCGAGCCGAACCCCATCCGGCGGACGGTGCGGTCACCCAGGGTCCAACTGCCCGCGGCGGCCGCGGTGATCTGTTCGGTAGGCATCCGGCGACCCTAGCCAGCGCCAGCGAGCGGCGCAGTCGACCGCGCACCCGATACCGGTGGCGACCGGTCGCTGCTAACTTGATTGCACTGGAGTGGTCCGCCCGCCGCCGCCGGCCGGGGGCCGGGTCACCGGCACCAGCGCCAGCGTGGGCAGCAGCAGCACCGGCACCAGCAGCAGCGCGTGCAGAGTGCCGACCCGGTCGCCCAGCAGGCCGAGCAGCGGCGGCCCGGCCAGGAACGCCGTGTAGCCGACCACCGCGATCACGCTGACCCGCGCCGGCGCCCGGTCCTCCTCGTCGGCGGCGGCGCTCATCCCCACCGGGAAGCCAAGCGAGGCGCCGAGGCCCCAGAGCGCCACCCCGGCGACGGCGACCGGCCCGGAGCCGGCCAGCACCGCCACCGTCGCGCCGAAGGCGGCGAGCAGGATGGTGGCGAACAGGACGGGCACCCGCCCCCAGCGGTCGAGGGCGACGGTGCCGGCGGTACGCCCGATCGTCATGCCGGTGACGAAGACACCGAAGACGACGGCGCCGACCGCCTCGCTCGTCCCGTACCCGTCGACGAAGGCGACCGCGAGCCAGTCGTTGGCGCTGCCCTCGGCGAACGCCATGATCAGCACCAGCAGGCCGATGAGCAGGGTGCGCGGCTCCCGCCAGGCGGCGAGCAGGCCACCGCGCCGGGTGGCGGAGGTGTCCGTGCTCGCCTGGGCCGGCAGGAACGCGCGGGCGGCGAGCAGCGTGCCGCCGAGCACGACCGCCGCCAGCACCGCCAGGTGCGCGCCGATCGGCACCCCGGCACGGGCGGCCCCGGCGCCGATCGCCGCGCCGGCCACCGAGCCGAGGCTCCAGGCGGCGTGGAAGCGCGGCATGATGGTGCGCCCGAGCCGCTTCTCGACGGCGGCGCCCTCGACGTTCATCGCCACGTCGCAGGTGCCCGAGCCGTAGCCGAGGGCGAACAGGCCCACCGCCACACCGGGCAGCGAACCGGCGACCCCCGCGGCCACCCCCACCCCGGTCAGCCCGACCGCCACCAGCACGGTGGACAGCGCCACCGTGCGGGCCGCGCCGAGGCGCTGGGTCACCAGCCCGGCGGTGCTCAGGGCCAGCACCGCGCCGGCGGACATGGCCAGCAGCAGCAGACCGAGCCGGCCGGCGCTGAGCCCGAGCGCCTCGCGGACCGCGGGGACCCGGGAGAACCAGCTGGCCACGGCGAGGCCGTTGAGGGCGAAGACCACCGCGACGCCGGTGCGGGCCGCCAGCACCGTCCGGGGTACGGCGGTGGCGGGCGGTGCGGTGACCGGTTCGGCTGACCTCACGGAGTTCCTCTCGTCGGCGGCGTGCCCCGAGGATCGCACACCTGAGAGCGCTACCAGCACAAGCCGATTCCACCCCTTACCGGTGGAGCGCCCGACGGGGGATGATCGACACGGAAAGCGCTCCCATGGAGTCCCACGTGAGGGAGGACCACATGACCCCACCGCAGCGCCCGGCCACCCTCGACGACGTGGCCCGCCGCGCCGGCGTGTCCCGCTCGACCGCCTCCCGGGTCGTCGCGGGCACCGGGTTCGCGTCGCCGGCCGCCCGGGAGCGGGTCCGGGCCGCGGTCGACGACCTCGGGTACGTGCCGAACCCGGCGGCCCGGGCGCTGGTCCGCGGGACCGGCGTACGGCTGGTGGTGGCGGTCTCCGGCGCGACCCCGGCCGTCCTGGACGACCCGTACGTCGACCGGGTGGTCGGCGCGGCGGCCCGGGCCTGCGCGCCGTACCCGGCGGGGGTGGTGCTGCAGTGGCTGCCGCTGACCGGATCGGCCGGACTCGAGCGGATCGCCCAGGACCGGGGCGTGGCCGGAGTGGTGCTGGTCAACACCACCGAACGGCTGCTCGAGGCGATCCCGACCGCCCTGCGGGGCCGGGTCGCCTCGATCGGTATCGGGTCCCGAACGGTCCCGGCCTTCGACGTGGACAACGCTGGCGGGGCCGCCCAGGCCATTCACCACCTGTACGCCTCCGGTCGCCGCCGGATCGCGATGGTGAGCGGCCCACGGTGGCTGCCCTGCGCCGGCCGGTCCGTCCAGGCGTACCGGCAGATCATGCGGGACGCGGGGTTGCCGGTGCGGCTGGTGCCCGGCGACTTCACCGCCGAACGGGGCCGGGCCGCGGCCGGGGAGGTGCTGGCCCGGTGGCCGGACACCGACGCGGTCTTCGCGATCAACGACCTGACCGCGCTGGGGCTGATCGCCGGGCTGCGCGGAGCGGGACTGCGAGTGCCCGGCGACGTCGCGGTGGCCGGGTTCGACGACATCCCACACGCCGCGGTCAGCACCCCGGCCCTGACCACGGCCAGCCACCCGGTCGGCCGGATCGCCGCCGCCGCGGCCATCGCCGTGCTGCGCCGACGCCCGGTCCCACCGGTCACCACCTTCTCCTCCGCGCTGGTCCGACGGGCGAGCGCCTGAGCGTGGGCGCGGGTCCGCGGGTCACAGCGCCGGCAGGCCGAGCGCCTCGTCCACCCGGGCCAGCACGGCGGCGTCGTCGTCGGCCCGTACGCCCCGCAGCAGGTCGATGGCGGTGGCCCGGACCTGCCCGACGATCATGGCCAGCGGGAGGGTCTGGCCCGGGGTGAAGAGCCGCCCGGCGACGCGTACCGCCCCCAGGGCGGCGGCCTCCGCGCGCGCGGCGTGCCGGTCACCGGCCTCCTCCGCGCCGTCGAGGTCGGCGGCGAGCGCCTCGCCGGCCGCCCGGACCGCCTCGGCCAGGCCGCGCAGGGCCGCGCCCAGCTCGGGCGGCACCGGGGTGGGCAACCGGTTGAACGTCACCCCGGCCCGGGCGAGGACCCGCACGTTGCGCACCGCGTAGTCGAGCTGGCCCACCGTGGCGTCGACCGTGCGCAGCCGGCCGATGTGCCGGCGTCGCCGGACGTTGAGGCGTACCGCCTCGTCGGCGGCAAGCACGGCGGTGCGCAGCCGCTCCACCGCGGCGTCGAGCCGGCGGGCCCGGTCCAGGGCGGCCAGCGCGGCCGGTTCGTCCCGGCCGTCGAGGGCGGCGGCGACCTCCTCCAGCACCTCGGCCATCCCGTCGAAGGCGCGCCGGAACTCGGCGACCAGCGGGGCGAGCGGCCGCCGGGCGTCGATCAGCTGGCTGGCCACGATCGCCACCGCGCCGCCGATCAGCGCGTCGACGAACCGGAACGGCACCAGCGACTCGGTCGGTGGCGAGACCACCACCAGGTAGAGGGCGGAGACCGCGGCCTGCACCACGGAGACCGTGCTCGCCCCGATCGCCACGGCCAGGGCGATGGTGAGCAGGATGACCGTGAACACCGTCCACGTCGTCTGTGGCCCGAGCGCCTGCACCACCAGGTCGGCGACGAGCACGCCGGCGGCCACGCCGAGCACCACCTCGACCGCCCGGCGGACCCGCTGGCCCCGGGCCTGGCCGAGCACGATCAGCGCGGCGGCGGGGGCGAAGAACGGCTGCGGGTGCCCGACCAGCCGGGCGGCCAGGATCCACGCCACGGTGGCGGCCAGGGTCGTCTCGACCACCGGCAGCCAGCCCTGCCGCAGCCGCCCGGCAGCCTCCCGGAACCAGCTCCACCGGACCATCGCCGCCTCCTCTGCCTGACCGGGGCCCACCGTAGCCGGGTGGGCGGGTCAGGGCCGCCAGGCCCCCGCCGCCTCCGTCGCGTACTCCCGGGGGCGTGCCGGCGCGGGAGCCGATCCGGGTCGGTACGCCGCGCTCGGTGAGCCGCCGCGCGACCCGCCGTCCGGTCTTGCCGGTGCCGCCGAGGACGAGTGTGGTGACGTGTTCGTCATGGGTCCAGTCAGCCGATCGGACGTGAGACGCTGAATGGTCGTCGCTCGCTAGGACATACGCGCGCGTCTACGATCGCCACTGTGGATCTTTTGACCGGTCTGCTCGACGGCCCCCGCGCCCGGGGCGCCTTCCTGCTCCGCTCGCTGCTGGACCCGCCGTTCGCGTTACGGATCGAGGACCGGGCGCCGCTGACCGTGGTGGCCGTGGTGCGCGGCGCCGCCTGGCTGGTGCCCGACGCCAGCACGGCCGAGTTGCTGCACCCCGGGGACGTGGCGGTGCTGCGCGGCCCGGACGCGTACACCGTCGCCGACGACCCGGCCACCGCCGCGCAGGTGGTCATCCACCCCGGGCAGCGGTGCACCACGCTGCACGGCGAGCCGCTGACCACCACCCCGGCGGCGGGGGTGCGCACCTGGGGCACCGGAACGCCGGGTGAGACCGCGCTGCTGACCGGGACGTACCAGTTGCCGGGCGAGGTGAACCGGCGGCTGCTCGCCGCCCTGCCGCCGCTGCTGGTGGTCCGCGCGGACGAGTGGCACAGCCCGCTGGTCGGGCTGCTCGCCGAGGAGGTGGTGCGGGACTCCCCCGGCCAGGAGGCCGTCCTCGACCGGCTGCTCGACCTGCTGCTGATCGCCGTGCTGCGCAGCTGGTTCGACCGGCCCGATGCGGCCCCCTCCTGGTACGCAGCGGCGGCCGACCCGGTGGTCGGACCAGCCCTGCGCCTGCTCCGCGACGACCCGGCGCGACCCTGGACGGTGGCGTCGCTGGCCGCCGAGGTCGGGGTGTCCCGGGCCGCGCTGGCCCGCCGCTTCACCGGGCTGGTCGGCGAGCCGCCGATGGCGTACCTGACCGGCTGGCGGCTGAGCCTCGCGGCGGACCTGCTGCGCGAGCCGGACGCCACGCTCGGCGCGGTCGCCCGTCGGGTCGGGTACGGCAGCCCGTTCGCGCTGAGCACCGCCTTCCGCCGGGTACGCGGCATCAGCCCCCGCGACCACCGCACCCGCACCCCGGTCGCCTGACCCCGCTTCCGCTCGGCGCTGCTCTCGATCCACTGAGGATTTCCGACGCGACACGCCGGCACCCCCGCCGGAAAACGTCAGACGCCGTCCACCCTGCCCGGGGCCGGTCGCGCCAGCCTCCCCGGGCCGGGGAATTGAATTCCCGGGCCAACCCTCCAGAATATCGATCGCTCCCCTTTTACGGCGTCAGCCGAATGGGAGATCGGGCCGGTAAGATCGGTGACACCGTTGTGACTGATCGCTGACTGCAAATAGTGAGGGCGATCACACACACTGCTCCCATGAATACGGGACTCCACCGCGGCAGGGCATTCCGCCTCGCGGTGTGTCTCGCCCTGGTGGCGACGCTCGCCGGGTGCATGCAGCTCAACATCGGACTGACCGTCAACGCCGACGACACGATCGACGGGCAGCTGCTGCTGACCGCCGACAGACGGTTCCTGACCACCGGCAACAGGACCGTCCAGGTCGGCTTCGCCGAGCTCCGGCAGAACATTCCCACGTTGCCGAAGGGCGAGGAACGCGTCTACGAGAACGACGGCTTCTACGGTTCCCTGATCACCTACCACCACACTCCGCTGAAGGATTTCACCAGCGAGAGCGTGAAACTGGTCCGGGAGGACGATCTCTACCGGTTCAGCCTCCCGCTCGACCCGAAGAAATACGGCGGGAAAGTGGCCGAACAGGATCCGTTGAATCAGGCCAGGTTCATGCAGTTGATGTCGTTCGAGATTTCCCTGACCTTTCCCGGCCGGGTGATCGACACCAACGGCACGCGCATCGGTCGCTCGGTCACCTGGAAGGTCGTGGCCAACCAGGAGAAGCCGCTCGAGCTGCGGGCGGTGGCCGAGGCGGCGCCGAAGCCCTCGCCGTCCGCCACGGCGGCCGCCACCGCTGGCGGGGACGAGGACGGCTCGTTCCCCTGGCTCCCGCTCGTGGGGGCGGTGGTCGTCCTGCTCCTGGTCGGCGCGATCGTCGCCGTCCTGCTGCTGCGCCGACGGGGTCGGTCCGCCGCTGCCCCCGCCGCGACGCCGACGGGCGCGGTCGGCGCCCCGGCCGCCACGGCACCGGCGGAGCATCCGGAGCCGGTCTGACCCGCCGGGTCGGACCGCGCCACACCCCGGGCGGTCGAGCGGGGCAAGCCCACCCGGCCGCCGCACCGCACCACCACCACACCCTCTCCGGCACCACCCGAAGGGAGATCGCCGTGAACGATCTCTTCACCTGGGCCGCCCTCGGCAGCCTCACCGGCGCGAGCGCCGCCACCCTGCTGACCGCCAACGTCGTCGGCGGCCTGCTCGGACCCACGGGCGACAAGGCCCGCAAGTGGGTCGCGTTGGGCGTCGCCCTCGCGCTGTCCTACCTGACCGCGGCGTTCGCCACGGACGCCGCCGCCGAGAAGTGGATCATCGCCTTCTTCAACGGGCTGATCATCTTCTCCGCCGCCCTCGGCATCAACCAGCTCCCGCCCGGCAACCGGCAGGCGACGCAGCCGTCGCCGCGCCAGGTCGCGCAGGGCGGCCCCGAGCCCCGCTACCTCCGTTCCTGGGTCTGAGAGAGGTGACTGGAATGGTCTTCGGAATCATCAGCGCCGCCGTACACATCGTCCTCGGCGCCGCGCTGGGCGGGTGGGCCGGCGGCACCCTCGGTCTACTGATCGGCGCGGTCGCCGGTCTGCTCGTCGGCGCCCCGTTCGGCTGGGCGGTCGCCTCGGCCCGGGTGTACGGCCCGGACGCCCGCGGCGTCTGGCTCTTCGTCGTGGACCACACCTGGAGCCTGCTGAACACCGTCGTCGGCGCGGTCTACCTCGCCGCGCATTTGATCTTCGGCCACCAGCTCGACCGGACCACCTCGCAGCACAGCTGCCGGGTCAACGTCGTGGAGGGCGTCTCCCCGCGGTACGCCACCACGATCGGCACGGTCTGCGCCGGTTCCAGTCCCGGCATCCAGCGGCACGAGGACGTGCACATCCTCCAGGGCCGGCTGCTCGGCCCGCTCTACATCCCGCTGGTGCTGCTGAACTACGTGCTCTTCACCATCGCGCCGGTCTGGTGGCTCTGGCACGACCACACCAACGCGCCGATCAACCGCTTCACCCGGTACTTCGAGATCGGCGTCTACCCGCACGTGTGGAACGAGGCCATCGCGTACCGGATCCAGGGGACCCCGCCGCGATGACCGACGACGGGCGTGGACCGGTCGAGGCGGCCACCGCCGACCTGGCGGCGTGGCTGGCCACGGCGGCGGGCGAGGTCGTCCCGGTCGGCCCGCCCGCCGCCGGCGGGCCCGCCGACGGGCTGACCGTGTGGCCGCTGGAGCTGCGGCCCGGCCGGCAGACGCGCGGCACGGGCGGCCGCCAGCCGTACCGCCTCACGGTCCGCTACCTGCTCAGCGCGGCCGGCCCGACGGCGCTGCCCCGGCTGGACCGGGTGCTCGCCGCCGCCGTCGTCGACGGGCAGCCGGAGGTGCTGCTGGAGGCCGGCGACCCCGGCCTGTGGCGGGCGTTCGGCGTGCCGCCCCGGCCGGCGCTGCTGATCGACGTGCCGGCGCAGGTGGCCCGGCCGCTGCCGGCGGCGCCGCCGGTGCTGCGCCCACTGCGGCTGCGGCAGCTGCCGATGCGCACCCTGGACGGCCGGGTGGTCGGCCCGCAGGACCAGCCCCTCGCCGCGATGCGGGTCGAACTGGTCGGCAGCCCGCACGCCACGCACACCGACCCGGCCGGCCGGTTCCGGCTCGCCGGCGTGCCGCACGACCCGGAACGACCCGGCCCGGTCCGGCTGCGCCTGGTCGGCCGCGGCCACACCCTGACCGCCGAGGTCGACCCCGCCGACACCGACATCGTCATCGTCTGCGAACCCCCGGCCCGCTGACCCGGACCGCCCCGCGCACCAGGAGGACCGATGCCCAACTACTTCTCCCCCGGCATCTACGTCGAGGAGGTGCCGAGCGGTGCCCACCCGATCGGGCCGGTCGGCATGAGCACCGCCGCGTTCGTCGGGGTCGCCCCGGACCGTGACGCCCACGTCGACCGGGCGATGCCGGTGAACAGCTGGTCGGAGTTCCTGCGGCTCTACGCCGCCGGCGAACGCCCGGAGAGCACCCCGCTGGCCCGCGCGGTCTTCGGCTTCCTGGACAACGGCGGCACCCGATGCTGGGTGGTCAACGTCGGCGAGGGCGGCCAGCTCACCGGCGGCGGCCAGCGCCGCGCGGGCCTGCAGCTGCTGGAGGCCGTGGACGAGGTCTCCATCCTCGCCGCGCCCGGCTTCCACGACCCGGTCTCGCACGAGGCGCTGCTGAGCATGGCCGAGCGGCTGCGCACGATGGTGGCGATCTGCGATCCGCCCCCGGGGATCGACGACGTCTCGGGGCTGACCCGGGTCGCCACCCCGAGCTCCGCCCGCGCCCCCCGCGCCGCCGACGCCAAACCCGCCGAGGGTACGGCGAAGCCGGCCGACGACCCCGGCGGCGGCACCGCGTACCGGCCCCGGCAGTCGGACTTCGGCACCTGCTACTTCCCCTGGCTGCGGGTGCGCGACCCGCTCAGCGGCGAGCTGGTGCTCACCCCGCCGAGCGGGCACATGGCCGGCATCTGGGCCCGCACCGACGGGCTGCGCGGGGTGCACAAGGCCCCCGCCAACGAGCCGGTACGCGGGGCCGTCGACCTGGAGTACCTGGTCACCCGCCCGGAGCACGACGTGCTCAACCCCAAGGGCGTCAACGTGATCCGCTACTTCGCCGGCGAGGGCATCCGGGTGTGGGGTGCCCGTACGCTCGCCGCCGAGGCCAGCGAGTGGCGCTACCTCAACGTCCGGCGGCTGTCCATCTCCATCGAGCAGGCGATCGCCAACGGCACCCGGTGGATGGTCTTCGAGCCGAACGACTTCTCGCTCTGGCGCTCCATCCGGCGCGACATCGGCGCCTTCCTCACCCGGGTGTGGCGCGACGGCGCGCTGCTGGGGCGTACGCCCGAGGAGGCGTTCTTCGTCAAGTGCGACGAGGAGACCAACCCGGCGGACGTCCGCGACGCCGGCATGGTGGTGGCCCACATCGGCATCGCGGTGGTCAAGCCCGCGGAGTTCGTGGTGTTCAAGCTGAGCCAGTGGGCCGGTGGCACCGAGACCGAGACGATCGGAGGCTGAGATGACCACCCCCGCCACGCCGCAACCGGGCGCGCCGGTCGACCCGTACCGGGCCTACAACTTCAAGCTGCTCATCAACGGCATCACCAACGGGCACTTCACCGAGGTCAGCGGCCTGGAGGTGACGATCGCCCGGCGGGCGTACCGGGAGGCCGGCAACGACCGGATCCGGGCCGTGCCCGGCCAGGTCGACTACGCCCCGGTGACCCTGCACTTCGGCCTCACCTCCTCCCGCGAGCTGTGGGACTGGGTGCAGGCCGCGGCCCGGGGAACGGTGAACCGGCGCAACGTCTCGGTGGTGCTGCTGGATGCCGCCGGCACCAGCGAGGCACTGCGCTGGAACATGATCAACGCCTGGCCGATGCGGTGGCGGGGCGCGCACCTGCACACCCTCTCGCAGGAGATCGCCATCGAGGCGCTGACCCTGGCGTACGAGGGTCTGGAGCTGGAGTCGGGCAGTGCCGCCGCCGCGCCCAGGACCGCGTAGCTGGCTGGCCCGGCGGCTCCGGGTCGCCGCCGACGTGGTGCAGCGGTGGGCGGACGACCCCGGCCCGGTCCCGCCGGCCGAGGTGACGCCGAGCCTGCCGCGCCGGCCGGGCCAGCCGCCGGAGCACTGGCTGCGCCTGGTCGCCGCGCACGCCCCCGGCCTGCTGCACGGCCTGGACCTCGACCCGGACGCCCCGCCCGACCACGCCGGGCCGTCGACGGCCGCCGGCCGGCTCCAGGGCGACGGGGTACGCGGGAACGCGCCGCCCCGCGCCGGCGGGCCGGCCCGGGCCGACGCACCGGGAACGCCGCCGGCCGCCCGGAGCGGGATGTCGGGTGCCGCCTGGGCCGGCGGTCCCGGCGACACGGAGTCCCCGACGGCGGGCAGTTGGCCCGCCGGGAGCGCCCCCGGGACGACGGGCGGATGGCCCGGCGGGGGTGCCCCCGGGACGGCGGGCGGATGGCCCGACGAGGACGACCCCCGGACGGCGGGCAGGTGGCCCGACGGATCGCACGAGGACTGCCGGGCGGGTTCCGCCGGCTCATGGGCCGGCGAGCCCGACGGGGAGGCCCGCCCGGAGTCCGCGCCGGCCGGCCCCGGGGCGGGACGTCCGGCGGGTTCGTGGCCCGGAGCGCGGACCGCGTCCGGGCATCCGGCCGACAGGCCTGGCGACGCCGGTCTCCCGCCCGCCGCTTCAGGACGAGGCCCCCGGCGGATCCGGCCAGCGGTGCCCGGCTTCGGACCGAACGGCCCGCTCGGCCCGGCACCCCGACGCGGCCACGGCGGCTCCCGCCCGGCCACCGCAGGCCCCGGTGATCCGACGGACCCGTGCACCAATCACCGGCCGGTCGATCCGCGCTCCGACTCGCAGGCGCACCTGGACTGGGCCGGCCCGGAGGCGGTGCACGACCGACGCTCGTGGGCCACCGGCAACGGCTCGGCGGCCACGACGCCGGCTGCGGAGGGGCCGCTGGACGACGGCGCGGGCACCGCCGCCGCCACGGGGGCGCACCGATCGGGCGCACCCGGCGGGCCAGGCGGAGACGGCATCGGGCGCCTCCGGTTCCCCGCCCCCTCGGCCGTCGGGTCCAGGGGTACGGAGCCACCCCACCTCCACCGTGGGCTGGTGGCGGGACACGGGCCCCAGTCCGATCCGACCGACCTCGCCCGGACGGCCGGGCGCTCCGGCGGCCACCCGGCTGGCGCCGACGCGAACCTCGGACCCCGGTCCGACGGTGGATGGCCCGGCGGGGGTACCGCCTTCCGCACCACGGAGGGGCGGCCCGGCGCGCGCCCCGCCGACCGGTGGACCGGCGCGGACCGCGGCACCGGCCCGACCGACGGGTGGCCCGGCCCGCCGTCGTGGGCCACGGACCCCTGGCCGGTCCTGCCGGGCGAGCAGGCTGGGCGCGGCGGGGTGGGCGTACCCCCGACGGGAGCGACCACGACGGGGCCGGCGGGGCGGTGGGCCGGGGATCCGTGGCCGGCGCTGCCGGACGACCCGGCGTGGCTACCGGCCGCCGGCACCGGCGACGGTGACCGCCTGCGCCGCCTCGACCACGAGCAGCGGGGGGCCTGATGGAACGGGTGGCCTTCCTGGTGGACGAGACCGGGGTCCGGGTGGACTGCCTGCTCAACCCGGAGACCGTGCAGGTGGCCCGGCTGGCCGGGGTACGCCCGCGCGGCGCCGGCGACGGGCAGCTCACCGGCGCCGGGCTGGCCGACGACCCGCTGGTCTTCACCGGCGGCGGCCGCACCGAGCTGGTGCTCGACCTGCTCTTCGACACCGACCTGGTGGACGCGCCGACCCGCCCGGAGGACGTGCGCGCCCTCACCCGTCCGCTGTGGATGCTGGCGGAGAACTCCGCCACCGCGCACGGCTGGCTGCGGCCACCGTTGGTCCGGCTGGTCTGGGGCAAGACCTGGAACGTGCCCGGCGTGATCGTCGCGATCGCCGAACGGTTCGACGCGTTCACCCTCACCGGTTCTCCCCGGCGGTCCTGGCTGCGGCTGAAGCTGGTCCGGGTGGCGGAGTCCGCCGACCAGGCGCAGGAGGGCTTCGACGAGGAGCTGGCCGCCGTCGCCACCCCCACGGCCGCGCCCGGCTCGGCGGTGGTCGCCGCCGGGGACGGCTCTGCCGTGCCCGGGTACTCCGGGGTCCGCTTCGACCTGCTCGCCCACGACGCGCTCGGCTCGCCGCTGCGCTGGCGGCTGCTCGCCGAACACAACGGGATCACCGACCCGCTCACCGTGCCGGCCGGCACGGCCCTCGCGGTGCCCCCGCTGACCGCCGCCGCGACCGCACCGAACCCGCCGGGAGGTGCCCCGTGACCGCCTGGCCGACCGTGCTGCTCGACGGCGTACCGCTGGACGGGGCGGCCGCGCGCCGGCTCCGGTCGGTGCGGATCGCCGCCCGGCTGGACCAGCCGACCCAGTGCGAGGTCGGCTACGCCGCCGGCCCCGGCCCGGCCGCGCTGGACCTCGGCCCCGGCCCGACGGTGCCGACCGGCGCGACGCTCGACGTCCGGCTGGACGACCGCTGCCTGTTCACCGGGGAGGTGACCTGCGTCGAGGTGGAGTACGCCGCCGACGGCGCCGCCCTGGTCCGGCTGCGCGGCTACCACCCGCTGCACCGGCTGCGCAAGCGGCAACAGCTGCGGGTCTTCGAGTCGGTCACCGCCGCCGACCTGGCCCGGGACCTCTGCGCCGAGGTCGGCCTCGACGTCGACGCCGAGGCCGACGGCCCGCGCCTGGAGCGGGTGCTCCAGCACCGGCACAGCGACCTCGACCTGCTGCTGGAGGTGGCCGGCCGGGCCGGGCTGCACCTCGCCGACGACGACGACCGGCTGCGGCTGGTCACCCTGGACGGTCACGGCGAGCCGGTCACGCTGACCCTCGGCCACACCCTGCACTCGCTGCGGATCGCGGCCAACCTGGACCGGGCCGCCGGGCAGAGCGCGGCGTTGGGCTGGCATCCGCAGCGCGCCGAACCGATCAGCGCGCGGGCCGACGCGCCGCGCACCGGCCGGCGCATCCCCCTCGACCCCGACCCCGCCGCCGTCGGCGCGGACGGCGTGCGCACGGCGGTGGACCAGCCCGGCCGCAGCGACGACGAGCTGGGCGCGCTGGCCCAGGCCGGCCTCGACGCCCGGGTGGCCGCGCTGGTCACCGCCGAGGGGGTTGCCGAGGGCGACCCGGCACTGCGCCCCGGCCGCCGCGTCGAGCTGGCCGGGGTCGCCGACCCGGTCGCCGGGGTGTACGTGCTGACCGAGGTGGTGCACACCATCGACGCCAACGGGCACCTGACCCGGTTCGCCACGGCCCCGCCGCCCGCCCCGGCGCCCGCCCCGGTCGCCGGCACGGCGGTCACCCTCGGCACGGTCACCGACGTCGACGACCCGGACCGGCTCGGCCGGGTCCGGCTCACCCTCCCCGCCTACGGGGACCTGGACGCGGGCTGGCTGGCCGTGCTCTGCCCCGGCGCCGGGGCGGGCAAGGGCATCGTGGCGCTGCCCGACCCGGACGACACCGTGCTGGTGGCGCTGCCCGGGGGCGAGCCGGCCGCCGGGATCGTCCTCGGCTCGCTCTTCGGGGCCGTCGAGCCGTACGACGCGGGCATCACCGACGGGCGGTCGGGCCGGTGGTCGGTGCGCACCGGCAGTGGCCAGACGATCGTGGTGGACGACGCCGGGCGCAGCGTGAAGCTGTCCACCGACGCCGGCAGCTTCCTGGAGCTGACCCCGGAACTGACCACCCTGCACGCGGCCACCGACCTGGTGCTCTCCGCGCCGGGGAAGGCGATGGTCGTGCGGGCCCGCAGCGTCGACTTCCTGCACGCCGACACGACCGAGGACGCGACGACCGCGCGGGAGCGGGCCGCCGCGCTCGCCCGGCAGAGCTCAGGAGGCGGCTGATGCGCTGGATCCACCTGCAATCCGTGATCACCTGCGACCACGACGGGCGGGTGACCAACCGGGCGTCGCAGACCTGGCTGCGGGTCGGCGGCGTGCCCGTGCTGGTCGACGACGACCCGCAGGGGCGGGACATCGTGGCCTGCCCGAACTACGGGCCGACGATCAAGCCCTGCGCGAAGACACTGCCGGTGCAGGTCGGCTACAGCGACTGGCTGCGGGTCGACGGGCACCCGATCGTCCTGTCGAACCTGGACGGGCTGACCGACGGCACCCCGCCGGGCCTGGTCCACCACACCGTCCGCGACCCGCGGCAGACCCTGGTGGAGGCGGACCGATGAGGGCCTTCCGCTTCGTTGGCGCCGGCTTCGACGCCGGCCGCACCGGTGGTCTGGCGGTGACCGCGGCCGGCGGGCTGGCGATGACCGAGGGCGACGAGACGGTACGCCAGGCGCTGTACCTGCTGCTCTCCACCACCCCGGGAGAACGGCTGATGCGCCCCGGGTACGGCTCCCGGCTGCACCGGCTGGTCTTCGCGCCCAACGACGACACCACCGCCGGCCTGGCCATCCACTACGTACGCCAGGCGATCCGGCGCTGGGAGCCGCGGGTCGAGGTGATCGACGTCGACGCCGGACCGGACCCGGACGACCCGTGGCGGCTGGTGATCCGGCTCGACTACCGGGTCCGGGCCAGCCTCTCCCCCGGCCAGCTGGTCTTCTCCGTCGACCTGCTCCCGGACGACGAGGAGACCGACGGGCCGGTCCGTGACCACGCCGAGGGGGACCGGTCATGACGCTGCCCGTGCCGCACCTCGACGACCGCGCCTTCCTCGACCTCGTCGCCGAGGCCCGGGAGCGGATCCGGCAGTCCTGCCCGGCCTGGACGGACCTGTCCGCGCACGACCCGGGGATCGCCCTGGTCGAGGCGTTCGCCCACCTCACCGAGGTGATGATCTACCGGCTCAACCAGCTGCCGGACAAGGCGTACGTGCAGTTCCTCAACCTGCTCGGGGTGGCCCGGCACGCCCCGTCGGCGGCCTGGGCGGACGTACGGTTCACCCGTACCGGCGGCGACCATGGCGCGGTGCGCATCCCCGCCGGGATCCGGGTCGCCGCGGCCCGGGGCGCCGACCCCAGACCGGTCGTCTTCGTCACCACCGAACCGGCGTCGCTGGCCGCCGGGCAGGCCGAGGTGACCGTGCGGATGCACCACTGCGAGCCGGTCGAGGCCGAGCTGCTCGGCACCGGCACCGGCCAGCCGGGGCAGGTGCTGCGCGCCGCGCGGGCGCCGCTGGCCCGGACGGCGGAGCCGCTGGACCTGCTGCTCGGGGTGGAGGTGCCGCCGGGCTCGGTGGAGCTGGGCGCAGCCGCCCGGGAGCACGAGGGTCGGACGTACGAGATCTGGCGGCCGGTGGACAGCTTCGCCGGCGTCGGCCCGCAGGCCAAGGTGTACCTGGTGGACCGCTGTTCCGGCGTGGTCACCTTCGCCCCCGCCCTGGACCTGCGCCCGGCCGGCGACGGCCCGGCCGAACTGGCGGCGACCGGCGCGGTCGGCTCCGGGTTGGTGACGGTCGCGGCGGTGCCGCCGGCCGGCGCGGGCATCCGGCTCTGGTACCGGGCCGGCGGCGGGCGCACCGGCAACGTCGCCGCCGGCACGCTGACCAGCCTGCGCGACCCGCTGCCCGGGGTGCGGGCGGACAACGCGGAGCCGGCCAGCGGCGGGCGGGACATGGAGACGCTGGACTCGGCGCTGGTCCGTGGGCCGTACGAGTTCTTCGCCCAGCAGCGGGCGGTGACCGCCCGGGACTTCGAGATCCTCGCCGCCGGCTCCGGCGCGGTGGCCCGGGCGCGGGCCTTCACCCGGGCGGCGGTCTACAGCTTCGCCCGTCCCGGCGAGGTCGAGGTGGTGCTGGTGCCGTACGTGCCGGACGAGGCCCGGCCCGGCGGTCGGCTGCCCGTGTCGGTGCTGCGCGAGCACGAGGTGGAGGAGGCGCGCCGCCGGGTCGAGGCGGACCTGGACCGCCGCCGCGCCCTCGGCACGAGCTGCCGGGCCGGCTGGGCCCGCTACAAGGCGGTCTCCATCCGGGCCCGGGTGGTGGTGCGCCGGGAGGAGGACGCCGAGGCGGTGCGGCGGCGCATCCACGACCGGCTGCACCAGACGCTGAGCCCGCTGCCCACCGCGCTGAACCCGGCCGGTTGGGCGTTCGGCGAGCCGCTGCGGGCGTCCAACGTGTACCGGATGCTGGAGCATGCCGAGCCGGGCGTCCGCTACGTGGAGTCGGTCCGCTTCGTGGTGGACGAGGCCCCCGACGCCGAGGTGCGCACCCTCGCCGTCGACCAGTACCAGGCCCGCACCTGGTACGCGGGCCGGGGCGAGGTGCTGTTCCGCTCCACCAACGCCGGCGCGGGCTGGGAGCCGGTCGGCCGGTTCGAGGGCGAGTCGGTGGTGCGGATCTCCCCCGCCCCCGCCCCGGTACGCCCCGGCGTGACGGCCCGCCCCGGCTCGGTGGCGGCGGTGACGGTGCGGGCCGCCGGTGGCTCCCGGGTGCACCTGAGCACCGACCTCGGCGAGAACTGGTCGCTCCTGACCGACCTGGACTCCCGCATCTCCGACCTGGCCTGGATCGACCGGGACGGCGCCGGGGCGCTGCTGTTGGCCACCGACACCGGCCTGTACGAGGTCTCCCTGCTGCCCGGCTCGGTGCCGTTGCAGATCCTGGTCGACCCGGCCGACGCCGACCGCGGCTTCTACGCCGTCCGCGCCTTCGTCTCCGAGCGGGGCGCGCCGGGCGTGGCGGTCGCCGCGCAGGCCGGGTTCGGGGTCTACCTCTCCACCGCCGCCGGCCGGCCGGGCAGCTTCGCCCACGTGGGCCTGGCCAACGTCGACAACCGGGTCCTCGCCGTGCAGTACGACGGCCCGGCCACGCTGCTCTGGGCGGGCGCCGGCGAGCCGGACCCGAAGAAGCCCGGGCAGGGCTGCCACCGCACCCGGCTGTTCGAGTCGGACGTGAAGTGGCAGGCGGTGCAGGCCGGCTGGATCGGCGGCACCTGCCGGGACCTCGCCTTCGCCGGCACCCTGGCGGTCGCGGCCACGCAGAGCGGCGGGGTGGTCCGGCTGGACACCCTGGCCGCGCAGCCGCAGTGGCAGCCGGTGATGGTCAACTGCGGCCTGCCGCTGCGGGACCGGTCCCGGTTCGTGCCGGTCGACGCGATCGCCGCCACCGGCTCCGCTTCCGGCCCGGCGGACCGCCTGATCCTGGCCGGCGGCGAGCGCGGCGTGTACCGCAGCGGCGACGCCGTCGACTGGACGGCCAGCGCCAACCAGGCCACCGCCGACGTGGTGACCGTCCCCGACACCTGGCTGCTCTGCTCCGGCGAGCACGACATCGAGGTGGTGCGGCAGGATGCGCCGAGCGGCGATTGAGCGGCTGCTGCCCGCCGCCTACCAGCGGGCCAGCGTCCCCGGGAGCGTGCTGTTCGCGCTGCTGGAGGTGATGGAGGCGCTGCACGCCCCGGACGAGGCGGTGCTCGCCGACGTCGACGCGCTGTTCGCCGCGTACCGGGCGCCGGACGGGTTCGTGGCGTACCTGACCCGGTGGGTGGCGATGGACCACGTGCTCGCCTCGCCCCGCCCGGATGCGCCGCCGGCGCTGCCGGTGGGGCGGCTGCGCGACCTGGTGGCGCACGGCGCGCATCTGGCCCGGTGGCGGGGCACCCCGGACGGGATGCGGACCGCCCTGGAACTGGCCACCGGCGTCACCGGGTTCGTCCTGGACGAGCCGGTCGACCGGCCGTTCCACCTGGTGGTCCGGGTGCCGCCGGCCGCCGCCGGCCTGCTCGCCGTGATCACCCGGATCGTGGCGGCGGAGAAGCCGGTCGCGGTGACCGCCGAGGTCGTCCCGCCCCCACGCACCCTTCCGCCTCCGGAACCGTCCGCAGAGGAGCCGTCATGACCACCGAATGGGCCGTCGTCGCCGCCGCCGAGCAGTTCACCCTCGACACCGGCAACCACGGCGAACTCACCTTCACCGTCTCGAACCCCGGCGCGGCCCCGGACACCGTGGTCTTCGACGTCGCGCCCGGGGAGGGCAGCCAGCGATCCTGGTTCACCGTCGCCGAACCGCAGCGGGTGGTGCCCGGCCAGGGCTCGGTCTCCTTCCTGGTCCGCCTCGCCGTGCCGCCCGGCACCGCGCCCCGCCGGTACGACATGACCGGGTTCGCGTACTCGGCGAACACCGCGCCCGAGGAGAGCTCCCGCTCCAGCGGCCGGGTGACGTACGAGGTCCGCGCCGTCGCCCCGCCCCGCCGCGCCCCCTGGCCGTGGATCGCCGCGGCCGTGGCGCTGGTGGTGCTGGTCGGGGCGGTGGTGGGCTGGCTAGCGACCCGCCCGAAGGACCCGCCGGCCCAGGCCGAGCCGCCGCAGGTGGTCACCCTGGAGGCGGAGAGCCTGGTGCCGCAGGCGAAGGTGGAGTCGCCGACCGGCGCCGCGGCGAAGGTGGTGGTCCAGCCGAACTGCTGCGGGGTCACCTGGTCGCAGGACAAGCAGCTGTTCTTCCAGGGCCTGGCGGTCGGCGACCAGGTCACCGTGACCGTCGACCTGCCGAAGGACGCCACCTGGCGGTTCTCCGCCGCCCGCACCACCTCGTTCGACTACGCCAACACCATCTTCCAGATCGACGGCGTCCAGGTCGGCGGGACCTTCCTCGGCTTCACCCCCACGGTGGTCCGCACCGACTTCGAGGACGTCGGCACCCTCCGGCTGGGTAAGGGAACGCACCGGGTGACCCTGGTCGCGGTGAGCAAGACCCAGGCCTTCGACCGGTACTTCGCCGGCATCGACCAGCTCCGGTTCACCGAGGTCGGCGAGGCGGCGGCCCGGCGATGAGCGGCCGGCGCAAGCTGCTGCTGGTGGGGCTGGGGGTCCTGCTGGTGGTGCTCTTCGTGGTGGCCGTCGGCACGGGCCGCGGCGACCGGGGCGGCCCGGACGACGCCGGCGCCGTCCGCTGGCTGGGCCGACTGGTCGGCGGCAGCGCCACGGTCGACCCGGCGACGGTGCAGGCCGGCTGCGACCGGACCGGGCACACGCTCACCGTGGTCGGCGGCTGCGTGCTCTGGGTCGCCGACCCGGGCGGGTTGCGCACCCTGGTGCTGCGCAGCCCGGGCCGGTTCCGGGTCGCCGCGCCGGCGCCCCGGGACGCCGGCTTCACGGTGGACGACGAGGTGGAGCCCGCCGAGGACGGTACGGCCGTGGCGAAGGTCGCCGTCGACCGGGCCTCCGAGATCACCGTCAGTTGTGCCGGAGGTGCCGCGTGCGCGGTCACGATCGGGTCCTGACCCGCCGGGCGGCCGGCCGCCTTCGGACCGCGCCATCACCGGGGGTACGCCGCACCGGCCCGGCCCGCGAGGAGGCCCGCCATGGGTGAGCTGCGTAAACCGTTCCTGCTGCTGGCGCTGCTGGCCGTGGCGCTGGTGGTCGGGGTGGAGCTGGGCTCGTCGCTGCTCACCGGCGGCGGGGACGCGGGCGGGTCGCTGCGGGCCAGCGCCCAGGACCTCGGTGTGGACGTCGGCGATCTGGGCCGGGTCAGCGAGCCCTCCGGGCGGGGCACCAGCTACCTGGGGCTGATCGACGTGGTGGCGCTCTGGACGACGGGGCTATTCTGCCTGAGCCTGGTGCTGCCGGACCGGATTCAGGGGCGGGTGCAGGGCCTGGCGACGCTGATCTTCTCGATCGTGCTGATCCTGGTGTCGCTGCTGTTGCTGGTGCTCGCCTTCGTGGAGCTGTCCATCATGGTGTCGCTGTTCCTGGCCGCGCCCTTCGGCACGCTGGCGTACCTGGCGCTGTGGGGGTTCTTCCCGGTGGGCGAGGCGAGCCTGCTGCTCGGTCTGGTGCTGCTGCTCAAGCTGGTCTGGGTGGCGCTGCTGCTGCTCGCCCAGCCCCGCTTCCTGCAGAACAAGGGCCTGGTGCTGCTGGCGCTCACCACGCTGCTCTGCACGGTGCTGCTGGAGTTCCTGCACGGCCTGGTGCCGGTCGTCGTGGTCAGCATCCTCGACGACGTGGGCGCCCTGGTCTTCGCCGTGGTCGCCATCATCTGGGGGCTGGTCCTCCTCATCGGCTCCATCCCCGCCATCGTCAAAGCTGTCCGCGTCACCGCCGCCCTGCCCACCCGCTAACCCCACCCCGCCCCGTCGGCCGCACTTTCAGAGAAAGAGCGGCTGTTGGGCGTGGAACAGCCATTCATCAGGCCGCCTCCCGCCGTCGGGTGGCGGCCTCCCGGCGTGCCACCACCCGGCTGCGCCAGACCCGCGCCAGCACCACCACGACCAGCACCGCGAGCAGCGCCTCCCCGCCGAGCCCGAGTCGCCGCTCCACGACCCGGTACGACGCCCCGGCCAGGTAGCCGAGCACGCCGACCGCCACCGCCCAGAGCGCGCCCCCGGCGATGTTCGCCAGGGTGAAGGTGCCCCGCGGCATGCCGCTCAGCCCGGCCAGGCCCGGCACCAGCGCTCGCAGCGCCGCCGCCCAGCGGCCGACGACCACCGCCGCCGCGCCGCGCCGGCGGACCAGGTCGAGGGCCCGGCGCAGCTGCCCGGAGCGGACCAGCCGGCGTGGGGCCCGGGCCAGCAGCCGGGGGCCGTACCGGCGGCCGACCAGGTAGCCCGCCTGGTCGCCGAGTGCGGCGCCAGCCAGCGCCGCGACCACCACCGCCCAGAGCGGAAGCCGCCCCTCGTGGGCCAGCACGCCACCGACCAGCACGGCGACCTCCCCGGGCACGAACAGCCCGAGGAAGGTCGACGCCTCCAGCGCGGGCAGCAGGAAGACCAGCGCCAGGACCAGGGCGGGCGGCAGCGCCACCAGCACTCCCAGCACCCGGTTCACCCGTCGATTGTCCCCCGGCCACGGGTGGGGAACGGGTCGCTCATCGAAGCTGATCCGGTAGTGGACCACCGTCCGGCTGGGCAAGCGGCTCTCCGGCACCGCCTGATCCGTCGCGTACGCGACGGCTCGATCCGGCCGGTAGTGAAGATCCGCTATAAGTGGTCCATGGAGTTTCCGCCGTACCTCGCCACCATGCCGATGCACGCGATCACCGAGATCCACGGCGAACCCGGCCTGCTGGAACGGTTCCGGCTGGAGATCCGGAAGTTCGACCCGGCCGCGCGGGACCGCCTCACCACCGCCCTCGACCTCGCCGCCGAGCTGCACCGCGACGACCGGCGGGTGCGCGAGCCATACCTCAACCACCTGCTGCGGGTGGCGATCCGGATGATGCACCACTACCAGGTGCGCGACGTGGACGTCATCGTCGCCGGCCTGCTGCACGACGCGGTGGAGGACCACCCGGACGATCTGGCCGGCGCGGGCGTCGCCGACCCGACGGCGGCGGCGCTGGCCACGCTGGCCGCGCGCTTCGGCCCGCGGGTCGCCCGGCTGGTCGCCGCGGTCACCAACCCGGAGTACGACCCCGACCGCGACCGCAACGCCCAGTACCGGGAGCACGTGGCGGCAAGCCTGGACCGGGAGCCGTGGGCCCGGGTGATCAAGGTGTCCGACTTCACCGACAACGGGGTGGGCGTGGTCTACACCATCGGGCCAAAGGTGGCCCGCTCGGCGGCGAAGTACCGACCGCTGGTGCCGGTCTTCCGCGACCTGATCAGCCGGCCCGACACGCCCCTGTCGGCGCCGGTAAAGCGGCACATCTTCGCCCAGCTCGACCTGGCCGAGGAGCGGTTCAGCGCGATCCTCGACCAGCCGAACTAGGCCGTGTTTCATAGCGGGGCCGGCCAGTAAGCCCTGGCCTGGGCCGTCGGCGCGTTGTCGGCGTACCGGCACAAGTACAAAGCCAGGTACGGCTCGAAGCGCAGACCCTGCACCAGGTCGGCCTGCCTCCAGCGATCGGCCACCGCGCCGACTCTGGGCTGTGGCGACGGTCACGGTCGGTAACCGTACGTGGCGGATGTCCCCGAGCACCGCAAGCCGCTCGGCTTCCGCATCTGGCCGATGAGCGGGCACTCCAAGTAGCGTGCACCCATGGCCGAGTCTTTGGACCTCTTAAGTCCGGCTTCGCGGCGGGAAGCGCTCCGGATGGTTGACGTAGATTACCCTTGCCACCACCACGCGATGCTCCGAGAGATCTTCGACCTCGAAAGGACGTGGCGCGAAGGCCCGGACATGGGCGAGAGCGACGAGTACGAGCAGATCTACCTGACGGCCTTCCTGCTGTTCCTGATCGGTGATCCCGCGGACTCGCCCCGCCTGTATGGAGCGAAGTTCCGCACGGGTGACATGGACCTAGGTGCCGGCTTCGATGCCCAGGCCATCTTCGGAGCGGGCAGGTGCGAAACGCTTCAGTGGCTCCTGCAGAACGGATACACCGACGAGCACGCGCATCTGTTTGAGTGGTTGTCGCAGTGGGAAGACCCGAAGATCGAAGACTGGGCTCGGCATGTGCGCGAGTACTTTTACTCACCGGATGGCGTGCTGCTTCTGGATCCGCTTTAGACGCGCCCTGGTCTGCCGAAACGTCCGCTCTTGCCGCGATCCGAGCGCTACGCTACGTGACGGCTCCGCCTGTCTGGTCGGCGTGCGGAGATGCCAATGACCGTGCACCGCGCGACCCACGGCCCCGGCGTTGTTCCGGCTTGAGGCGTTCTGTCCAGGTTAAGGACCGGACGGGGCTGGAGTTGTGGGACGAGCGCGGCTTCTGATGATCT
>NZ_JBEYTI010000056.1:0-25888 GCF_040642975.1 Micromonospora sp. NPDC047548 | reverse complement strand
CCGCTTGGCGAACTCGCCGATCCGATAAACGCTGCTCACAACAGTCAACTGTAGACAGCTCTAAGCGGAGAAGCAACCACTAGTCGCTGCTCCTCTAGTTCTGCCTCGGATGGACCGATCGCAACGTCCGCGCCGAGAGGGCCGAGCGAAGTTCACCGCGGCTGGTAATCCCGAGCTTCGGAAAGATGCGGTAGAGGTGTGTGCCGATCGTCCGGTGGGACAGATACAGCTGCTGTCCGATGTCTCTGTTTGAAAGCCCTTGGGCGGCGAGTTGGGCGATTTGTAGCTCTTGAGCGGTCAGTTGGTCGCTGGCGGCGACGTCGCGTCGGCGGCTGGCCTCCCCGGACGCTCGAAGCTCTCGGCGGGCTTGGTCGCTCCAGGCTGCGCAACCCATGGCGTCGAAGGCATCGCGGGCGTCCCGCAGCGGAGTGCGCGATTCGGCGATTCGGCGCTGGCGCCGTAGCCACTGGCCGTGTGCAAGCAGGAGCCGGGCACGCTGAAGGGGCCAGTGCGTGAGGTCGGCGCCGAGTGCCCCCTCGAAGCGACTCGCGGCCTCCTGGGGGTCCTGGGCGAGTAGCGCGCGTGCGTGCAGCAGTCCTACTGCGATGCAGGTCCCCGGGATGTCGCCGGATGCTGATTCGACCTGTCTCACGCGCGCTCGTGCTTCGTTGATCCGACCCGTGTGCAGTGCAGCTTCGGCGAGATCGCCGATGAGCCAGCACGCGACAATCGGGTGGTGTGCCGGACTCGCCGGATCGAAGAGGCGTTCGGCCACCTCGTAGGCGTCGGAGTGCCTGCCCGCTCCGAGTGCGGCGAGGATCCGACCGAATTGCGCGAAGGCGACGGTGATGTTCGCCCCGGTCCGCACCGCGATACGCTCGGCCCGGGCCGCGGCTCGCTCAGCCGCGTCCGGATCGCCGCGGATCCCGGCGATGATCGAATCGACTGTGTCGGCTGCTGCGATCCATTGCGGCTCGCCGAGCTCTGTCGCCAGGCGCCGAGCCTCTTCTGCCGCGGGAATCGCTACGGCCCAGTCAGCGACCTGCGCTGCCATACTTCCCTGCAGCGTGAGCATGCGCGGCAGATGCCCGAGCCGTCCTTGCGTTCGGAGACCCTTGACCGCCTCACCGAGGAATCTCGCAGCGAGATCGAAGTCCCCCACGGCTGCAGCTGCCGGGCCCAGGAGACGGGCGGCGTCGGTATCGCGGTGGAGATCGGTCGCGGCTGCGCGGACGCGCTCGACTACTGCCGGTGCCGTCCCGAACGGGTCGGCATAGGCCTGGATCGCAAGGATCCGCAGGTCGGCGGATGCCGGATCACCCAAGCGATTCGCCGCTTCGACAAGGACTCTGCGTGCCGAGGGTGCCGGATCCACCATCCAGGCCCGGGTGGCGACAAGCCAGGCCATGTCGAGTTGTAGTTCATGATCACCTGCCTTGCCCGCATGCTCGGCGGCGGCGATCAGTGCTGCGGCACGTGGCGTGTCGCCAAGTGGCCGCGTATGGACGACTTCTTCAATCCACGTGGCGCGAGCTCGCTCGATCGGATCGGGATCGAGGTGCTCCACCTCACGCAGTATCGGCGTGACGACGTCGCGTTGGCCGAGCTCGAAGGCGAGCTGCGCTGCGGCGAGCAGGCGCCGGACGCGCTGCTTGGACGGGCTCAGCTGGGCTGCCCGCTGCAAAGCGGTGACCGCGACCGCGAGTGCGCCGCAGCGCCTCGCGCGTCCGGCTGCCTCCTCCAGTTCCTTGGCGATCTCTTCATGCGTGCCGCTGATCAATGCAGCGCGATGCCACACGCGCCGGTCCGGCTCGGCGCGCAGTACCTCGGCAAGCGCCTCGTGCACCTGGCGGCGCCGCGACAGGCTCGCACTCTGGCGCACCGCCGAGCGGATCAGCGGGTGGCGAAAGCGCACCGTGCGCAGGTCAAGGTCGACGATCGCGGCCTCGGCCGCCGGATCAAGCAGCTCGAGCCCCAACGTGGTCCCGGCAACCGCGCCCGCGGCCTCGAGGATCTCGCTGACGCGCTCGTCGTCGCTGAGCGCCGCGACCAGCAGAAGCAGCCGGGTCATCTCCGGCAGATCCGACACTCGGGCGGCGAAGGCCTGTTCGAGCCGCTGCGTGAGCGGCAGCGAGCCTGGCGCGATCGGCTCCAGTCGTGCCGCAGTGGTCGGCAGCTCAATGAGCGCGAGAGGATTGCCGGCGGCCTCGCTCAGCACCCGGTCACGGATCACCGGGGAGAGCTCCTGCGCTGACGCGTCCAGCAGTGTCTTCGCGTCGGCGGGCGCGAGACCGCTGAGGCGCTGCTGCGGCAGTCCGGCATCAACGAGCGGCGACGGGTAACCCTCGCGCGCGGCGGCCACCAATACGATCGGATCGGACTGTATGCGGCGGGCGACGAACGCGAGCACTTCGGTCGTCGGGCGGTCAAGCCAATGCGCGTCCTCGGCCAGGACCAGCAGCGGTGCGTCGGTCGCCACCTCGCAGAGCAGATCAAGAACAGCCATCGCGATCCGGAATCGCTCCGGCGCCGACTCCTGCGCCAGCCCGAAGACAGCATCGAGCGCGGCACGCGGCGTCGCCGGTAAGTCCGCCGCGCGGAGACGCACCGGGCGAAGCAGCTGGTGAAGGCCCGCAAACGCCAGATGCGCCTCGGACTGTACCCCGGTCGTGCTCAGCACCGTGAAGCCGCGTTCGCGCGCAACCGCAGCCGCCACGGCAAGCAGCCGGGACTTGCCGATTCCCGGCTCGCCGTACAGCACCAGCGGCCCGCCGCTACTCCGGACTCCATCAAGCAGCGAGCCAAGCAGCTCGGTCTCGGCGTCCCGACCGAGCAGCGGCCCAAGGTTGTTCACAGCGATCGACATCAGACCCATCCTCGCAGCCGGTGACAGACCGCAGAAGGCCCGTAGCAGTACCCAAAGACAGCAGACGCGGTTGTCCCGGCAATGCCCTGCCCGGTGCGGACGAAACGCCAGGTCAGCGGCGTGTTCTCCGCTCGCCGTAGCAACGGCCCGCTGGACTCCCCATGAGCTGTCTGCCAGAAACCTGCGTCACGAACTGAAGTCAAATGACGTACGCGGCGCTCGAGCACGGCGACCTACCGTCCTGGTATTGCCCCGGACTCACGAGAGGAACAGGGACCACCATGGGCACACATACGCTGCGAAATGTTGTTCTTGTACACGGAGGATTCGTCGACGGCTCCGGCTGGCAGGGCGTCTATGAATCACTCACCCGAGACGGCTTCCGAGTCAGCATCGTGCAGAACCCGACCCTCTCGTTGCAGGGCGACGTCGAAGCCACCCGGCAGATCATCGACGCCCAGGACGGACCGGTCGTGCTGGTCGGCCACTCCTACGGCGGCGTGGTCATCACCGAGGCCGGTACCCACCCGAACGTGGCCGCGCTGGTGTACGTCGCGGCGTTCGCCCCGGACAAAGGGGAATCGGTCAGCACACTCATCGCCGACCCGCCGCCCGGCGCGCCGGTACCGCCGATCCTGCCCCCGCAAAACGGGTTTCTCTTCCTCGACCGCGAGAAGTTCCCGGCTTCCTTCGCTGCGGACCTGCCGGCCCCGCAGGCCGAGTTCATGGCCGACTCCCAGGTCCCGTGGGGCGCTGGCGCGCTGGAAGGCGCGGTAACCGAACCCGCCTGGCGGAGCAAGCCCAGCTGGTACCTGGTCGCCACCGATGACCAGATGATCCCGCCACCGGCGCAGCACGCCATGGCCCGGAGGGCCGGCGCCACCGAATCCGAGATCGCAGCCAGCCACTCCGTCTACCTGTCGCAGCCAGAAGCGGTGGCGAGCTTCATCGCGCAGGCCGCAGCCGGCGCCCCGCAGCAGTAGACACCACGCCAGACGCCGTCCGGCCTCCCCTACCAGCCGACGAGTCCGCGTTCTTGGCCGACTCCGAGATGCCATGGGGGTCGGCGCGCTGGCCGGTGCGGTCACCGAGCCGGCGTGGCGGCACAAGCCCAGCTAACCCCCTGGTTACGGCCGAGGTCATCAAGGAGGCGTCGAGACAGGCTCCCAGCCCGGTGTGGACCAGGGTTGGTCCGCCTTCGGGGCTGCGGGTGGGACTGCCTCGTCATGCGGTGCATGGCGCCGCCAACCAAATCAGCACAGTTCAGCGAAATGAGGAGATCACCATGGCACCGAATGTCTCACGCCGTCAGGTGTTGGCGACTGGCGCGGCTTTGGCCGGGTCGGCAGCGCTGATGGCCACTCCGCTCGGGGCGGAGGCGGCGACCGCCGCGACGGCCCAGGCGGGCAGGTCGGGGGCGAAGATCAAGCCGACCATCGTGTTGGTGCACGGTGGCTACGCCGACTCGTCGTGCTGGAACGGGGTCATCCCGGAGCTGCAGCGCGAGGGTTACCTCACGATCGCGGGGTCGAACCCGCTGAGGGGCATCCCCACCGACGCCCCGTACATCGGGAGCCTGCTGGACTCCATCAGCGGGCCGGTCGTGCTGGTGGCACACTCCATGGGTGGGACCGTCATCACCAACGCTGCTGCCGGGAAGAGCAACGTCAAGGCTCTGGTCTACATCGCAGCGTTCGTGCCCGATGTGGGCGAGACGCAGGGGGATCTCATCAACAAGTTCCCCGGCAGCGAGGTTCTGCCCGTGAGCGTCCCGGTCCCCTACACGAAGGCCGACGGCACCACCGGAACCGACCTGTACCTGAGCAAGGACGGCCAAGCGGCCTTCGCCGCCGACATTCCCACGGCGACGTTCCGACTCCTGCAGGCCACGCAGCGGCCGTTCGATGCGGACTCCTTCATCTACCCGACCCAGGCCGCCGCGTGGCGGACCATCCCGTCGTGGGGGCTGGTCGCCGGCCAGGACAAGGCGATCCCACCCGCGTGCGAACGCTTCATGTACAGCCGCGCGAACGCCCGCAAGGTCGTCGAAGTGCCGACCGCGTCCCACGTCGTCATGATCAGTCAACCGAGGATCGTCGCGGACCTGATCCAGGACGCCGCCACGGCGACGTCCTGACGTCGCAGGTCGCCAGTGCCCCGGCTCACCACTGTGAGCCGGGGCACTGGCGACGTGAGCTGAGGAAGTACCGACTGTCAATCACCCGGCAAACGATTGGTCGCTAGGTTCTTCACACTTGTGTCATCCCTGAATGAGCGGGGCCAGTCAAGGGGGCGGGTCTTGGGTGTTGTGCCGTTTTTCTGGCCCGGTCCGGTCGGCTTCTGGCGCGCGTTGTCTCGCTGCCGGGGTCAAGGCTGGCCGGAGGTCACCCCCGTCAGGGGGCTTGGCCTTGACGCCGGCGAGAACGACGCGACACTGCGGCGCCGGAGCGGGTGTGTAGTTGTGGGTGGTCGTCTCCCTATCCCACGACGCTGATGGGGGTGGGCAGGCCCGGAGGTCGGGCTGCCGGTCATCCCTTCGCCGCCCAGGTGGCGGCATAGAGCGGTGCGGCGTGCAGCCAGGCGGGGTCAATCAAGTTGGCGACCACGCCGGTAGGGGGTCATGACACAGCACGACCACGCGCGCTGGCTGCGTCCTAACCTGCTCACGATGGCCTGGCCGCGGCCAGCGACCGGATCTGTCCGTCGCGTAGGCCGTAGTAGACCAGGGT
Source organism: Micromonospora sp. NPDC047548 (assembly GCF_040642975.1). Classification (NCBI taxonomy): domain Bacteria; kingdom Bacillati; phylum Actinomycetota; class Actinomycetes; order Micromonosporales; family Micromonosporaceae; genus Micromonospora; species Micromonospora sp. NPDC047548. The sequence goes on along the minus strand of NZ_JBEYTI010000056.1, from coordinate 20,293 downwards.
GAGCAGCTTGCGGGCGGCGGCAACCTTGCCGATGTTGCGGCCCCGCCGCTGGATGATGCGGGCCTTGTCTGCGGACAGCTTCGTGCCGGCCCGGGTCGGTTGGATGGCTTCGAGGGCGGCCCACCGCACCAGGCGTGAGCCTTGCTTGGTAATCGGCCCGCGGTGCACGGTGGTGTCGGACTCCCGGTGGCGGGGGGTCAGCCCGGCCCAGCTGCACAGCCGGCCCGGGGCGTCTGGAATCGCGAGCGCGGCCTGGATGAGCGCGGCGTGGGTCAGCGTCTGTGGGTAGTTGCCGAGGTGGGGGCGCCGGCGTCGTGCGTGGCGTCCTCGGAGGACGGGATGCTGTCGGTCAGGTCGTAGGGCTTGGCCCGGAAATGGACGCGGATGCCGAGGTACGCCAGCGCGGTGAACAGTCGCTCGTGGAACGCCGCGACGGACAGGCCGGGCAGCGGGAAGGAGACCGTCTGACTGGCCAGGGTGTTGATGACCAGCCGGTGGTCGACGAAGTCAAATTCGATGGCGAACACGACATCCCGGCCCATGGTCCGGGAGGTGATGCCCCGGCCGGTCAGATGGAACGCACGTGCCACCAGTGGTTGCGCGGCCGGGCCTGGTCCAGCCGGATCTTGCCCGCGATCTGCGCGAAGCGGTGGACGGTTTCCTTCGAGTCAGCCCAGGCGGACAGCGGGATCGGCGGGAACAACTCGGTCATCCGGACTCCTCCAAGCGTGCTGGACACCATTCGGGCCCACGCCGGCATCCTTCCCGATCCGATGGCCGGGTGGGCGCCAACCTCACGCCTTCACGACGGCTCGCCCCGACCACGTTTACGCCTGGGCCGATCTGGTACTCGCTGCAGGACTGCCGCTGGTCCGGGCGGCGCGCACCGTCAGCGTGCGGATGTCCGCCGTCGCCCGCAGGCCGGCGTGGGCAGGAACGAACATCCCACCCAGTAGGGAAGGAATCCCCATGAATGGCCGACCGAACATCGTCCTCGTCCATGGCGCCTGGGCCGATGGCTCCTGTTGGAGCGGCGTGGTCGAGCGTCTACAGGCCGCCGGCCACCACGTGACGGCACCCCAGTTTCCGATGACCTCTACGCCCGATGATGTCGCCCGGCTACGCCAGGTCCTGACCTTGCAGGACGGCCCGACGATTGTGGCCGGACACTCCTACGGCGGCCAGATCATGACCGCCCTCGGCACCGACGCGCCGAACGTGGTCGGGCTGGTGTACATCGCGGCGTTCGGGCTGGACCAAGGGGAATCGCTCGGCGCTCTGCTGTCGCAGGGCCCTACACCGCCAGCGCTGGAGCACCTGTTCACCGACAAGCAGGGCTTCATCTGGCAGCAACAGGACGACTTCGTCCAGCACTTCGCGTCCGGCGTCGACCCGGTCCAGGCCAAGGTGTTGCACGCCGTACAGCAGCCGATCGCCAGTTCTGCCTTCTCCGAAGCGATGGGTGTCCCGGCCTGGAGATCGCTACCGTCCTGGTACCTGATCGCCGCACAGGACGAGGCGATCCCGCCGGACGCGCAGCGCATGTTCGCCGGCCGCATGGGCGCGACCGCCACCGAGGTCCCTGCCGGCCACCTCGCGATGGTTTCTCACCCGGACGAAGCCGCACAGCTCATCATGTCGGCAGTCGAGGCCCGGACCGCGATGCCGACAGGTCGAGCCCGCAGATGACAAGGAGGCACAAGTAGCACGCTCCGGCCCGAGAAGGGGGCGATGGTGGTGGGAAACGAACGCGGACGAAGCGAGCGAATGCTGCCGCCTCCATCGCCCCGACAGGCGGTCCTGGCTCAGTTCATCGCCGGTCCCGGGCGCGCGGACGCCGTCCGAGACGCCCTTCTGCAGCTCGTGCGGGCGGCCCGGGAGGAACGCGGCAACCTCGGCTACGACGTGCATCAGCTGAGGAACAATCCGGCCGCGTTCTACGTGCTCGGCAACTGGGCGGACGAGCAGGCCCTGGACGCGCATCTGGCGAGTGAGCACGTTCGGCGGTGTCTCGCGGAGACCGTCGCGGGTGAGATCGTCGCCCCCTACACCCTGTGGCGCGTGCGGCTGCTGTCGGAACCCGACACCCGGTCCGACCGCCCACGGCCGGCCGCGAAGTCGCCGGCTCAGGTGACCCTCGTGCCGTTCTTCACGATCAAGGCTGGCGAGGAGACAGCGGTCGGCAACTGTCACCTGGAGATGGTCGGGATCACCCGCGCCGAGCCCGGGTGTCTGGGTTACGACCTATACCAGTCGGTCGAGGACCCACCGTCATGTTCCTCTAAGAGAACTGGACTGATCAGGCGGTTCTCGACCAACACATGAACACGTCCAACTTCTACCGCATCGTCCGCGGCGAGATCGACAAGCGCCTCGTGCCCGTGGACCGCGCACACGATGACGATGATCAGCGAACCCCATCGCGAGCGGGTCGCGGCCTGACCGGGCCCGACCCGGCCGCCGCGCGTCCGGCCCGCCGGCGGGGGAGTCCGGTTGAGTGCCACCCGTACCGAATCGTGCGGTTCGGGGCGGGCCGTGCGCCAGGGCCAGGAGTTCGAGTCGCGGGTGTGGACGGCAGCGACTTGACGGCTGCGGTTCGTCGATGAAGAGGGCGTGAGGGATGAGAGCCGTCGTCTATCGCGATGTGCGCTGTGTCGACGTGTGCGATGTTGCCGAGCCGACGGTGCTGGAGGAGACTGACGCGGTCGTGCGGGTCACCTCCACGGCTCTGTGCGGCACGGATCTGCACATGTACGACGGGCGGACGGGCGCACAGCCTGGCCTGGTTTTCGGCCACGAGCCGTTGGGTGTGGTCGAGCGGGTGGGGTCTGCGGTGCAGACGGTCGACCCGGGCATCCGGGTGGTGATCCCCACCCACCTGTTCTGCGGCATCTGCGCCATGTGTGCCCGCGGCCTGTCCGCCTTGTGCCTGCGGGCACGGACCGAGGGGCCTGGCGCCGCGTACGGCTACGCGGGCATGGGTCCCTACCCGGGTGCGCAGGCGAAACTGCTGCGCGTGCCGTGGGCCGACGCGAACTGCCTGCCGGTGCCGGGAGAGCTGGGCGACGCGTACGAGGACGACTTCGTGCTGCTCGCCGACGCGTTTGTCACCGGCTGGCACGCGGCCGCCACTCTCGCCGACGTCCGCGCCGGGGACACCGTCGCCGTGTTCGGCGCCGGCACGGTCGGATTGCTCGCCGCGTACTCCGCCAGCCTGCTTGGCGCCCGCGCCGTCTACTGCGGCGACCAGGTCGGCGCCCGGTTGGACAAGGCCGAAGAACTGGGGGCGGTGCCTATCGACTTCCGTCAGGGTGATCCGGTCGAGCAGATCCGCGGGGACCGGGCCCGCCGTGGCCTGCCGCTGGGGGAGGAGAAGCTGCCGGGTGTGGACAAGGTCATCGACGCGGTCGGCTTCCAGGCCCACGACCGCGTCCACCCCGACCGCGAGCGCGCCGACCAGGTACTCGCCGACGCTGCCCGCCTGGTCAACCCCGGCGGCGCGATCGCCGTCGTCGGCGTCTACCCGGAGAAGGACCTCACACCCCAAGTGGGCGGCACCACCGACGGACACCTCAACGCCCCGTGGGGCACGTTCTTCGCCAAGGGCATCGCGGTGCGATTCGGGCGTACCCACGATCGCCGCTACACCCGGCTGCTGCGCGACATGGTGACCTCCGGCCGGGCCCGGCCCGGCACGATCATCACCCACCACGGCAGCCTGGACGACGCTCCCGACTTCTACCGATGCTTCGACCAACGGCAGGAGGTGATCAAGGCAATTCTGCACCCCTGACGGCCGGCTCAGGTGAATTCGGTCTCAGGAGGATGCCTAGCCTGGGTGATTCATGGTGATCCACAAGTTGTGGGATCGGCCGGCGTGTAAATAGACGAAAGCGCCCCTCTGGCAGGGGAAACTTGTGATTGCGACATCTACAGGCTTCTCTGCAAGGGAGGCACTTCCGAGGTGCAGTCTACGGCGTGGTCGAAGGATCTGCGGGCCACCGCGGACGGAACGGGTGTGGTGTCGCACGTCGGCGCCGCGCTGCTACGAATGCTCGCGGATCGGGCCGGGCTGACCACCGCACTGTCCGGTGCGCTGACCCGGACCGGCTCGTTCCCAGTCCATGACCGGGGCCGGGTCTGTGGGCGCCGTTGGTGCCCCCAGTGGCCCGTGATGCGTCCATGAGAGAACAACGCTCGTGAGTCCGGCGATGCCGAAATCCATCAGGCCGAGAACTGCGCAGGGAGGGGCCGTGCACGTCGCTCGACCCCTCCCTGCCTTCAACGGCGTGCTCGTCGACCTACTCGGTGGGGATGATGCCGAGCTGCTGGAGGACCTTCACGCCGTCGTCGAGTCCGACCTCTTCGACGATGAGTCCGTCGACGACCTTGAGGACGGTCGTGCCGGTGAAGCGGAGCGTCTTGCCGGACGCCGCCGGCACCGAGCCGATGGGCACGTCGTCGAAGACGATCGGGCCGGTGTGAGTGCCGCCGCCTTCCCACTGGCCGACCACGTAGTCGCCCTCGGCGATCAGGTCGGCGGTGCCCCCGTGCTGAACTTCGGCGCCAGCACCGGCTTTGCCCGCAACGGCCAGATCCCCTCCACGGGCAAGCCCAACGCGGCGCTCTACCCGTTCTGGGACGACGTGATCGTGGACGCGAGCACCGCGGGCGTGTACACCGGCGTCGTCGGCACCGCCCCGCACCGCTCGTTCGTGGTCGAGTGGCGGAATGTTGCCCACTGGTCGGCCCAGGCCGAGCCGTTCTCCTTCTCCGCGGTCATCGGTGAGGACGGCAAGATCTCCTACCACTACAAGGACATCGCCGGCACCGGCTTCGAGTCGGGCTCCAGCGCCACGATCGGGTTTGAGAACGCCACCGGCACCGACGCCTTCCAGTACTCCTTCAACACCGGCGGCGTGCTCTCCGACGGCTTCAGCATCGACTTCCGCACCACGAAGACCGGCGTGGTACGCGGCACGGTGCTCGACGCCAACGACGGTGAGGCCATCACCGGGGCAACGGTCACGGTGGGCAGCGGCAGCACCATGGTCACCGCCACCACCGGGACGGACGGCGCATACCTCGCCCAGGCCCCGGTTGGCGACACCTCGGTGAAGCTCTCGGCTCCGACGTACCAGCCCGTCGAGCAGGCGGTGACGATCGAGGCGGGCGGTGTCGTGGCGGTGTCCGAGGCGCTCAAGACCGGCAAGGTGACGGTCGCCAAGGACGCGTACGAGATCGTGGTGCCCGCCGGCCAGGCGCGCAGCCGCGCGTTCGAGCTGGCCAACTCGGGCTTCCCGACGGCGTACACCGTCGTCGAGGACGCCCCGTGGCTGTCGGTCACCCTGACCGGCAGTGACCTGGCGACGGGCGCGAAAGCGGCCGGCACCCTCTCGGTCGACACGGCCGGGCACGCGCCGGGCGAGGTGCTCACCGCCACCGTGCAGGTGAACTCCGACAGCGGCCGGGTGCCGGTGATCAGCGTTCCGGTGAAGGTCGTTGTGCCCCGCTACCAGGCTGCGCTCGACGCTGGTGCCTCCGGTGCCGTCGTGGACACACTCGGCGACACCTGGCAGCCGGACCAGAAGTACCTGGCGGGCTCCTACGGCTATCAGGGCACGTCGAGCGTCAAGGCCACGACGCGGGCCATCGCCGGCACGGACGATCCGAAGCTGTTCCAGGACGCGCGGGAGGGCAGGTACGAATACCGGTTCGACAACGTGCCCAACGGCGTCTACACGGTGGAGCTGGACTTCGCCGAGGTGTCGAGCAGCAAGCCGGGCCAGCGGGTCTTCGACGTCCTTGCTGAGGACGTCGAGGTACTGTCGTCCCTCGACATCGCCTACGAGGCGGGCACCTACGCGGCGGTCACCCGGACCTACACGATCACCGTGACCGACGGTGTGCTCAACGTACGGTTCGTGGCGACCAGCGGTAAGCCGCTGATCAACGCCATCCGTGTCACCGAACGGCCCGACAAGGCCTGACGGACCGACCAGAAAGGGGCCCGTCCCGCCGTCCGGCGGGGCGGGCCCTTCGAAACCACCGGCCCGGCGGCGGCCCGGAATCGGGGCGGCGGACCGCTCGCGGTCGCCGTGCCGGGCGGTCAGCTCGGCGAAGATGGCCCAGAGTTGGCCGACACCTCCGGGAGCGCGCACTGCGCGCCCCCGGAAGGCTCCGTTCACACGTCGCGGCGTCGTATGACGACGAGCGCGACGACGATCGCGACCAGCGGCCAAACCGCGTACACGATCCAGGACTCGGTGATCGTGGCGACGTAGTAGCCGGGGCGGGACGGCGGCAGCCATTCCGTGCTCAGCCGCTGCCAGGCGGTGAGCACCATCGAGTGGTTGAGTTCGGCGGACCAGCGCCGGCTTGTCGAGAAGAACGCCGGCAACACCAGCAGGGTGAAGATGCCGGCCGCGGTGGTGGCGGCGGTGTGCCGGATCAGGAAGCCGAGACCCAGGCCGATCAGCGCGCAGACCGGGGCCACCAACGCGGATGCCACCATGGCGCGGAACGCGCCCGGATCGGTGATCGAGATCGCGGCATCCCGCCCGGCGAGGATGGCCTGGGAGACCGCGAACGAACCGCTGGCGCTGACCGCTCCGACCACAGCCCAGACCGCGGCGACGACGACCGCCTTGGCCAGCACCACCGCACCGCGGGCCGGTACGGCCACGATCGTGGTGCGGATCAGTCCGCTGCCGTACTCGCTGACCACGGCTATCGCGCCCATGCTGACCGCGACGAGCGTCAACGTCCAGTACCCGGTCGACGGGAAGGCATCGTGCAGCGAGAACATGTGCTCCCGCTGTGACTCCGGGCTGTAGCGCGGGAAGTTGTTGTAGTCCGCCATCGCCGCCAGCGTGGCGGAGCCGATGACGAACAAGGTGATGAGGCCGAGCGTCCACGGGGTGGAGCGCAGCGACCGCATCTTGATCCACTCGGCGGCGAGCAGGTCGCGGAAGCGGGCGGGCGGTTCGGCGACGCGTACGGCCGAGGTCAGCGGGGAGGCGGAGACTTTTGCGCTCATCGGGGCTGCCCCGCCAGGTACTCGACGCTGTCGGCGGTGAGTCGCATGAATGCTTCCTCCAGGGATGCGGTGCGGGTGGTCAGTTCGTGCAGCAGGATCCGGTTGTCGAAGGCGAGGGTTCCGATCCGCTCCGCCGGTAGCCCGGTCACGGTGAGCCGCTCGGCGTCCGGCTCGACCGTCGCGCCCGCGGCGGTCAGCACCGCCACGAGTTCGGCGGACTGCGGGGTACGTACCACGACGCCGATCCGGCTGCTGCGGGCGGCGAAGCTGTGCAGGGGCTCGGCGGCGATGAGCCGGCCCTGGCCGATGACGACGAGCTCGTCGGCGGTGTTCTCCATCTCCGACATCAGATGGCTGGAGAGGAATACCGTCCGGCCCTCGGCGGCGAGCCGGCGGAAGAGGTGGCGTACCCAGCGCACGCCCTCCGGGTCCATGCCGTTGATCGGCTCGTCGAAGATCAGTACGGGTGGGTCGCCGAGCAGTGCCGTGGCGATGCCGAGCCGCTGCTTCATGCCTAGGGAGAACCCGCCGATGCGGCGCCGAGCGACGTCGGTGAGGCCCACCTCGTGCAGCACCTCGGCCACCCGCCGCCGTGGAATGCCGTTGCTGACGGCCAGGGCCGACAGATGCGACGCGGCGCTGCGCCCGCCGTGAACCTGCTGAGCGTCGAGCAGCGCGCCGACGTGGCGCAGCCCGCGCGGGTGGCTGCGGAACGGAACGCCGCTGACGGTGGCGGTTCCGGCAGTCGGTGCGTCCAACCCGAGGATCATCCGCAGCGTGGTGGACTTGCCGGCCCCGTTCGGGCCGAGGAACCCGGTGACGTGTCCGGGCCGTACCGTGAAGGACAGGTTGTCGACGGCGGTCTTGCCGCCGTAGCGCTTGGTGAGTTGGTTGACTTCGATCACGAACCCAATCCTGCTGGCGAGCCTCCGTTCGGGCATCGGGCCGTCGGCGGCAATCGCGCCGGTCCGGCTAGCCTGTGGGCGTACGTCCGCGGGCCAATGCCGCACGGAGGGCAGCCGATTAGTCTTGCCTCGTGGACGTCACCGTGAATCTGCCCCGGCTGCCGCTGCACGACCGCGTACCGGCGGCGGTGCGCGCCGCCCTGGCCTGGGGCGGAGCCATCGCCTCTCCGTTTCTGCTGATCATCACGGTGCAGAACGGGGCGAATATCTGGTGGACCCCTGGCCTGGTGGAGATTTGCCGGCGGTACCTGTTGCCGGCCATGGTCATGGCCCTGCCCGTCGCCCTGCTGCGCCGCCAGCCCCTGACGACCCTGGCGCTGCTGCTCGCCGGCTCGTCCGTGGTCACGGTCACGTTCGCTTCCCCGTGGGACACGGCGTACGTGGGCGAGATCCGCTACCTGCAGGTGCTGGCCGTCGACCTCACGGTGGCCTATCTCGCGGCAACCCGGCGGCGTCGGATTTCGGTCGCCGCCGCCGTGGTGGCGCTCGCGGTTCAGGTGGTCGCCGAATTCGTCAAGCCGGTCGGCCGCGATCCCCTGACCGGAGCCGTGATCACCCTGCTGGCCATGGTCACCGTCTGGATGATCGGCAATTCCGTCCGTGCACGCCGGCGGTACGCCGAGGAGCTGCGCACCCAGGCGGCGAGCCAGGCGGTCACCGCAGAGCGGCTACGCATCGCCCGCGAGCTGCATGACATGGTCGCCCACAGCATCGGCGTGATCGCGATCCAGGCCGGCATGGGTAGCCGGGTGATGGACACCCAGCCGGCTGAGGCCCGCGAGTCGCTGCGTGTGATCGAGGCCACCAGTCGGGAGACGCTCGCCGGACTGCGGCGGATCCTCGGCGGCCTGCGCCGTGCGGAACCCAGCGAGGCATCGGGGGCACCGCTCGAGCCGGCGCCGGGACTGGCCGACCTGGACCAGTTGGCGGCCACCACCGCGCTGGCCGGCCTCCGGGTAGACGTGCGGTGGCGGGGAGAAAGGCGGCCGATACCTGGTGACATCGACCTGTCCGCGTTCCGCATCATCCAGGAGGCGGTCACCAACGTCGTACGCCATGCGGGTACGGACGAGTGCAGGGTGACCGTCGAGTACCAGGACGACGAGCTGCACATCGAGATCAGCGACAACGGTCGCGGATGCCTCGTCGCGGACACCGGCTACGGCATCACCGGCATGCGCGAGCGGGTCGGGCTGCTGCACGGCGAGTTCAGCGCCGGACCGCGCCCCGAGGGCGGCTTCCGCGTGGCGGCCACGCTGTCGCTGCCCGACCGGGTTCCCGCACCGGCGGTGCTGCGTTGACCATCCGAGTCGTGCTCGCCGACGACCAGCCGTTGGTCCGGTCCGGTCTGCGGGTGCTCATCGCCGACAATCCTGATTTGGCCGTCGTGGGCGAGGCCGCGACCGGGGCGGAAGCGGTCCAGTTGGTCAAGGAGGTCGCGCCGGATGTCGTGGTGATGGACCTTCGGATGCCCGGCATGGACGGGATCGAGGCCACCCGACTGATCACCACCGGGCAGCCGGCGACGCGCGTTCTCGTCCTGACGACGTTCGACGAGGACGAGCACGTCTACGGCGCGCTCAGCGCCGGCGCGAGCGGATTCCTCGTCAAGGACATGGCACTGGACGACATCCTCGCCGCGATCCGGGTGGTCGCCGCCGGCGACGCTCTGATCGCGCCGAGCGTGACCCGCCGGCTGATCGCGGACTTCATGGCAAGCCGCAAATCAGCCGTCGAACGCTCCCCACGGCCGGTCGCCGGGATCACCGAGCGGGAACGAGAGGTGCTGACTCTGATCGGTCGCGGCCGATCAAACAGCGAGATCGCCGACGAACTGTTCATCTCGGTGGCCACCGCCAAGGCGCATGTGGCGCGGCTGCTCACCAAGCTCAGTGCCCGGGACCGGGTGCAGCTCGTGATCATCGCCTATGAGATGGGGCTGGTTACGCCGGCCCGCTGAACACGTTCCCAAGCGACGGCCTCGCCAGGTGGTTGACTGGCGCGGCCATCGGGCGCGCGATCGGTCGGTCCGCACGTGTCGGTCTGGCGCAAGCCACTCGACGCCGGTGAGGAGGGCTGACTGGCCCAGCCTGGATTCGGTGCTGCGGGCGGGCAAGGAGCGGCTGAGTCCGGGCCGCGCGGCGAGAACCTCTGGTCCGCCGTGGGGCCGGCGACCCGGACGAACGGCGTCACGCGACCCGCTGGTCTGGTCGAGGTCGATGATGACGGCGATCCGGCTGTCCGCTTCGGGACTGAGCCGTCATCGCGGCCGACGTCCTCGGCGAACCTGATCCCTGACGCCGGGTGTCCGCCCGTCGTGGAGATCGGAGGAGCGAATGAGAACCCCCTTTCTGCTGGCGGTCGACCGGCACGATGATGGTCGCGGCCCTGGTCACCGCACTGGTCGACGCCGGGACCGAGCTGACCTACGCCGAGCTGGACCGGTACACCAACCGGCTGGCCCGGTTGCTCATCGAGCGCGGCGTGGGCCCGGAGCGGTTCGACGTCTCGGTGTCGGTGGTCAAGAAGTCCAGCGCCGTCTCGCCGAGCGGCCCCCACTTGGTGTCGATGAACGCGGCCACCTCGGCCGGGGTCGCCTTGGGCTTGTCCAGGTAGGACGCCTTCGTCCGGTCGCCGGTGGCCTTCCAGACCACGGCGCGCAGCAGCCGGCCGCCGTCCAGCGGCGCCGCCGGCAGCACGTTGAAGATCGCCAGGAGTACGTTGATGCCGGCCAGCCAGGCCAGCGAGCCGAGCAGCAGGCCACGCTGCCCGGCCAGCGCGAGCACCACGGCGATGGCGCCGAAGAAGACGCCGACCAGCAGGCTGACCAGCGGCCCGATCCCGGCGATGCGCAGCTCCGCGCCAAGATCACGGGCCTCGCCGCGCAGCTCGGCCACGCCTCCGAACAGCCACAGGGTGATCCCCTCGACCTGGAGGCCGTTGCGCTTGGCGATTACCGCGTGGGAGACCTCGTGGGCCAGCAGGCCGAGGAAGAAGACCACCGCGGCGGCCAGCCCGGCCAGCACGTACTCCCAGGTGGGTCGACCCGGGTAGGAATGGGGGAACTGGTTGGCCGCCAGCGCCCACGCGATCAGCAGGAAGATGACCAGGACGCTCCAGTTGACCCCGACGGGTACGCCCGCGATCCGGCCAAGCCGGAAGCTCGCCCTGACCGGGCGAACATCGCCCACGCCCGCCGCGACCTACACGACCGCCGTGACGTCTTCGCCGTCTACGGCATCTAACAAACCATGATCAAACCGGACACTCCCGAACAACGCCGGGGCCGTGCCACACGGTGGACGCGGCCACCTTGATTCCAAGCACGAGCAGTTCGCCGTGAGGTCGGCGATATCCCCAGGTGGGATTTTCCCGGGCCAAGCGCAGCACCAGGGCGCGGATGGAACGCAGGGTCCGCGGCCGGCCCGGGCGCTTGGCCCGGGACGCGGCTGCGTGACGACGGGCGACCAGGCTGCGATGCCAGCGCAGCACCGTGTCGGGGCGGACCAGCAGCGGCACCTTGCGCAGCACATCCAGCGGCAGCCGGTGTAGCAGTGCCGCCAGGAACGCCCGATCAGTCGCGTCGAACCGCACTCTCTCCTTGCCCAGTTGGCGCTCCAGCACGGTGATCTGATGGCGCAGGGCAAGGATCTCGGTGTCCTTGTCCCGGTTGCTTATTGGCAGCAGGCGCAGTACCGCGAACGCGTTCGTCACGCCCAGGTAAGCCAGTGGCAGCAGCACAGCGGACCATCATGCCGCGGCGATCACGGGCTGCAGGAGTCCAGTGCATGCAACCTGTGCCCACACACCCGGTAAGCCACGCCCCACCAGGGCGGATGAGGTTCTCGGCAGGGGCAAGGTAGAGCCGGCGGTCGATCAGCGCCCGCCTCGCAGGGGAGACGTAGGCCAGGAACACCCCGACCTGGCTGTTCTCGACACGACCGGCGGTGCTGGTGTACTGCCGTTGCACCGGGCAGCCGCCACGCTCCGTAGCCGACTTCCGGCGCCGGTCCGCGTACGGAACTGCCGAGGTCAGTGCGTTCAGTTTTGGCGGTTGGCGTTGCTGGCGTCAACCGGGCCGTGCGGCCCTCATGCGGGCGTACTCGACCTCCATGTCAGGTGGGCCGAAGCCGTAATTGACGTAATCGGCACGCATGTCCTCGATCGCGGCTTCCAGATCGGCCGACGGGCCGTCCTCGGCGAGCAGTACCACCAGCGGCTCCCACATTGCGCCGCCGAAATCGCGTATGCCACGCAGCGCTTCGAGGTAACGGCCGGGCCGAAGTAGATCGAGTGCGGTGCGGGCGAGCTTGTCGGCTGCACCGACCAGCAGCGCCGCAGCATGGTCGAGCTCCTCGGTCGTCGTCACCGTCGCCGGGTACCTGTCCGGGTCCAGGCGCAGGTGGTAGAAGTTGTCCTCTTGTCGAGTCTCGACGAACCCGATCCCGTAGGACGTCGCGTTTTTGTCCAACGGGATCGCAGGCTGGCCCCAGCGGGCGGCGCGCCAGTTCACGTACTCCCACCACGCAACCGGCACCACACCGATGCCCACGCCGACGAAGATCGTGCCGCCGCCCACACTGCGCACAACACTCCGTCTGACATAGACCTGTGCGACGCCGTCGGTCGTAACGACTGACCAGTTCCCCCCAGTGCCGCGGAAGCCCAGCGGCCGCACGACGGCGCCGATGTCCTTGTTCAACCGGCTCGTCGTCTGCGCGGGAGTGATCATCCGGTACACCGTACTCGTTGGCGCGCCCGTCGGGACGGCAGCAGGCGATCATATCAACCTGTACCGCTCGGAAACCCGGTTCTGGCCTCTGAGGTGCGGTTTGTGCGGCCCAGCCAGTCGACCGCGAGGCATGGTGGCGGGCATGTTCCTGTCCTTCGGGTACCTGGTCTTGTGTCAGATCCTGCGGCTCGTCGTGGTGCAAGGCCTGCGTGGCGAGCGGTCCATGGATCTCGAGATTCTTGTGCTGCGTCATCAGGTCGCGGTTCTGCGGCGGCAGGTCGCACGCCCGGACCTCGAGCCCGTCGACCGGTTGGTGCTGTCACCCCTGTCGCGGCTGCTGCCTCGGTCCCGCTGGTCGACGTTCTTCGTCACCCCAGTCACCCTGCTGCGGTGGCACCGTGAGCTGGTCGCCAGAAAGTGGACCTACCCGAAACGACGACCAGGGCGCCCACCGATACGGGCGGAGATCCGCACCCTGGTGCTGCGCCTGGCCCGGGAGAACCCGACCTGGGGCCACCGCCGGGTGCAGGGCGAACTGCTCAGGCTTGGCTATCGGGTCGCGGCCAGCACGGTGTGGAGCATCCTGACCGCTGCCGGCATTGACCCGGCTCCGCGGCGCGGCGCGCCGACCTGGTCTCAGTTCCTGACCGCCCAGGCCAAGGGCGTCCAGGCCTGCGATTTCCTGCACGCGGACACGATCGGGCTGACCCGCATCTACCTCCTGATCCTGATGGAGGTCGAGACCCGGCGCGTACACGTCCTCGGTGTCACCAAGCATCCGACAGGGGAGTGGGTCACCCAGCAGGCCCGGAATCTCCCGGTTCAGGTTTTTGATCCGAGACCGTGACAGCAAGTACATCGCCGCGTTCGACGAGGTCTTCATCGCCGAAGGCACCGAGATCCTGCGCACTCCGCCTCGGGCGCCTCGGGCGAACGCGTACGCGAAGCGGTGGGTTCGCATGGTCCGCCGGTCGTGTCTCGACCGGATGTTGATCTACAACAGGCGGCATCTCCTGGCCGCCCTCGAGGAGTACGTGGCCCACTACAACGAGCACCGGCCGCACCAAGCCCGGCACCAACAACCGCCCAACACCACCGACACACCGCCCCCATCGGTCGCAGGCCTGACCTCCGCACGAGTGCTCCGCAGGAAGATCCTCAACGGCCTGATCAACGAATACTCCCAGGTGGCGTAGCTCTGACCGACTTTTCGAGCAAGTACACGCCCGGCGCGGCGGTCAGCGGCCGCCCAGCTGATCATCGCCGGGCACGCCTTCACGCAGCACCGGCGCCGCGGACACGACGAGCTCGCCGTCGATGCCCCGCCGGCTACGCGGTTCGCCGCTGCGTTCGCCGAACTCGCCCTGGCGATCTGACCACGCACCCGACACGGGTTCAACCCGTCCCTCGATCCCATAACGCAGCAGCGCCCTCCTTCCTGCGGTCAGAACGGGTAGGCCGGGGCCTGGCCGCGGACCGTGACCCAGCGGGTCTCGGTGAACGCCTCGACGTTGGCGGCGGCGCCGCCGAAGCGGGATCCGGTGCCGGATGCGCCGACACCGCCGAACGGTGCGTTGGCCTCGTCGTTGACGGTCTGGTCGTTGATGTGCACGATGCCGGTCGGCAGTCGGTCGGCCAGGGCCAGACCCTGCATCACGTCGCGCGTGACGATGCCCAGCGACAGGCCGTACTCGCCGGCCGCGGCCAGCCTGGCCGCCTCGCCGAGGTCCGCGAAGCGGGCGACCGGCGCAACCGGGCCGAAGACCTCCTCGGCGAAGGCGGGCGTGTCCGCGGCGGCGTCGGCCAGCACCGTGGCGCCGTAGAACAGCCGGTCGTAGGTGCCGCCGGCGGCGACCCGCGCCCCGGCGTCGGCGCTGGCCCCGATCAGGGCGTGGATCTTGTCTCGCTGGCCAGCGTCGATGACCGGGCCGATCGCGACCTGTTCCCGGGCGGGATCGCCGACCGAAAGCCTCGCGGCCTTGTCGGCGAGCCGCTCCACGAAGTCGTCGTAGAGGCGTTCATGGACGAGGTGCCGGCCGGTGGTCATGCAGATCTGGCCCTGGTGGAAGAAGCTGCCCCAGGCGGCGAGGTTGACCGCCTCGTCGACGTCGGCGTCATCGAGGACGATGAGCGCGGAGTTGCCGCCGAGCTCGAGGTGGGCGCGCTTGAGGTGTCGGCCGGCGAGCTCGCCGACGCGGCGGCCGGTGCCGGTGGAGCCGGTGAACGAGATGACGCGGACCAGCGGGTGGGTGACGATGGCCTCGCCGACGTCGGCGCCGCCGGGCAGGACCTGCAGCAGACCGGGCGGCAGGCCGGCCTCCTCGAAGATCCGGGCGATGGTGACGCCGCCCGTGACCGCGGTGCGCGGGTCCGGCTTGAGGATGACCGCGTTGCCCAGGGCGAGGGCCGGCGCGACCGAGCGGATGCCCAGGATGATCGGCACGTTGAACGGGGCGATGACCCCAACGACGCCGGCCGGCACCCGCCGGGCCATCGACAGGCGAGGCTGCTCACTGGGGATCAGCTCGCCGTAGGGGCGGGCGGGCAGCGCGGCCGCCTCGTAGCATTCCTGCTCCGCGACGTGCACGGCGAAACCGGCCATCCCGGGGATCGCGCCGACCTCGCGGACGTTCCACCACATGGCTTCCTCGGTGTGCTGCGCCCACAAGGCCCCGGCGCGGCGCATCACGGCAGCGCGCTCAGTGTGCGGGGTCTGCGCCCAGGCGTGCTGCGCGGCGGCGGCGATCTCGGCAGCGCGGGCGACGTCTGCCGGGCCGGCGATGCCGATCCGGCCGAGCAACGCCCCCGTGGCGGGTTCGATGACGTCGCGCACTCCGCCGGAACCGGGCGCCCAGGACCCGCCGATAAAGATCTTGTCGTGCCAGTGTGACGTGTCCAGAAACACCTAGGGTTCCTTCCACTCGGTTCAAGTGGTGCCGAATGTAGGCCCGCCGTTCGCTCACATCAATACGGAGTTTTAGATATTCGAACTCTGCTTCGAACTCAGGCTTCGACGCGGTAGCCCATACGGGCGGAAATTTCCAACGCCGTGCGGCGCAGCGGCCCCTCCAGATGGGAGACGATCGACTCCCGCGTGGAGGTCCGAATCGGGAGGTGGGCGGCGACGGTTGATCGCCGCGAACGCGGTCCGTCCGGTTGCGCACCGCCGTGAGCTGCTTGACCTTATGCTGATCTTTGGACGGCGCCACCTAAGCTTAGAGTCGGTGGTGGTCGAGTACGTCGATCATTACCACTGGCATCGTCCACATTGTTCGCTGGCACAGTCGCCGCCGTTCGAAGCGGCGCAGACGCCGGTCGTCATGGCCGGCGGGCGGGTGCTGCGGCGTGACCGCCTCGGCGGCCTGAAGAGCGTCTCATGGCTCGACTCCCACAGAGAGGTCGCGCCGCTACCAACCCCGGGACAGTTCAGTGAGTTCCTGCAGGTCTCGGGCCCGCGGCGGGGAATTGCGCGGTGAACCAGTGGGCGGCGTCGCTTCGCCGGCCGGCGGCCGCAATGGTGCGGCTGGCTGCCGTAGCGAGCCGGCGGTGCCGGCTGGGTAGTGCGTCGTGCGCCAGGTCATTCCAGTACAGCCCCCATGCTCCGGCGACGGCCGCGCCGATTCCCGGAGCCGACAGTGCCCGCGCGGTGAGTGCCACCGCAAGCGGATGCCTCACCATGCCGGCGTGGACCGGCGCGTTCGTGCGATGGTGACGTATCGCGCCGTGCAGGTACGCCAGGTAGTGGCGGTCGGCGCAGCGCGGCCCCGCCTCGAGGATGGCGTTCGCGGCGGCGTGGCCGCTGGCCATGGCCTGGGCGATGCCCTCGCCCTGCAGCGGATTGACGAGTCCGGCCGCGTCGCCGACGAGCAGCACGCCGCTCGCGGCCGGCGTGGTGCCGCGCACGCCCATCTTGAGCCAGCCGCCGGCGAGGGAGCGCGGTTTGGACCTGGGCAACAGGCCCAGGCGTTCGAGATGGGCGAGGAAGTTGGCCAACTGCTCGCCCGCGTGGCGGCTCGCGACACGGTCGGACCCGAACGCGAGGCCAAGGCCCACATTCACGCCGCCGCCCGCCATCGGGAACGCCCAACCGTAGCCGGGAAACAGGCGCCATCGCCGAGGCTCCCACAACACGATGTGGGGCAGATCCATGTCGTCGTCGAGGTAGCCACGCAGCGCGAATCCCCATAGGGCCTTCGCGGAGTCGACCAGGCCGGCGCTGTGCGCTACCGAACTGGTCGCGCCGTCCGCGCCCACGACCACGTCGCCGCGGATGGTGGCGCCGCCGCTGACCTGCACCCCGTCCACGACGTCCTGGTCGTACACGAGGCCGGTGACCCGTCGTTGCACCGGGATCGCGCCGGCTGCGACCGCCATGTCGAACAGCCGCGTGTCGAACTGGTCCCGGGTGACGGCGATGGCGTGGTCGGCGTAGTTGCTGCCGGGTAGGGCGGGCAGCAGCACACGCCGGTTGTTGGGCGCTACGACAATCATGTCTCCCAGCGGCCGCGCTCCGGTCACCGACACCCCGAGCTCGTCGAGCAGGTGGACGCCGCGTGGGCCGACCAGATCGCCGCAGGCTTTCTCGCGGGGGAACCTGCGCCGGTCGACGATTGCGACATTCACCCCTGCACGGGCCAGGACAAGCGCGGCAATGCTGCCGGCTGGCCCCGCGCCGACCACTATGGCGTCGTGCCGTCGCATAGAGTGAGCCTAACCGCTAACATAGAGGAGGCGCTATGCGTAGCGTGCGGCGATCCCGCGTTGAGCCCAACGTGTTCGCCAGAGAGCTGTTCAAGGGCCTGCCCGCCCGGTACGACCTGCTCGCCGAGGTGCTCTCGTTCGGTCAGAACCACCGATGGCGCCGCGCGATGGTGGACGCCGTGCTACGGATGAACAGCTCCTCAGGGCGGGTGCTGGACGTTGCCACCGGCACCGCCGGCGTCTCGCTCATGCTCACCGACCGAAGCGGCGTGACCACGACTGGCATTGATGTCAGTGCGGACATGCTGCGGCGCGGCCAGAGTCGCGTCGCGCGCCGCGCCCGGGGCGACCGGATCCGTCTGGTGTTGGGAAAGGCTGAGCAACTGCCCTTTCCGGCCAACACCTTCGACGCCCTCACCTTCACCTATCTGCTGCGGTACGTCGCCGACCCGGCCGCCACGCTGCAGGAGCTGTTCAGAGTCGTGCGTCCGGGCGGCACGATTGCCAACCTGGAGTTCCTGGTGCCGAGCAACCCGGTGTGGAGGGCCGGCTGGGTCGGGTACACCCGCGCCGTGCTGCCGGCCGCGGGCTTCGTCACAGGTGGCCGTGAGTGGGCCAAGGTAGGCCACTTCCTCGGACCCTCGATCAGTGAGCACTACCGCCGGTACCCGATCGAATGGACCATCGCAGCGTGGGAGGCGGCCGGGGCCGAGGACGTGACCGTTCGCCGGATGAGCCTCGGTGGCGGCCTGGTGATGTGGGGACGGAAGGCCAGTGGCTGACGAAACGGCAACAGCGAAGGACGCCCGGCCGCAGGCCGAGCCGGGCGTTGAACGCGCGGAGGCTCCGGGTGCCGCGTTCTACGCCCGGCGCGGCGGCCGGGGGGCCGACTGGTGGACAGTGCTGCACCCGCCATACACCGCGTGGCATGTCTCGTACGCGGTGCTTGGCGCACTACTGGCACCCCACATCAACTGGCTGGTCCTCGGCGCCACCGCGCTGGCATTCTTCCTCGCAGTCGGACTCGCCGCGCATGCCCTCGACGAACTAAACGGCCGTCCGCTGGGCACCTCCATCCCCGATCGGGCGCTGTGGGCGGTTGCGATCGTGAGCCTGGCAAGCGCGGTCGCGCTCGGGGCGGTGACAATCGCGTACACCGGGCCGGTACTCATCCCCTTCATCGTCCTGGGCGCCTTCCTCGTGTTCGCGTACAACCTGGAACTGTTCGGCGGCCGACTGCACACCGACTTCGGCTTCGCCGCAGCGTGGGGTGGCTTCCCGGTGATTGTCGGGTTCGTCGCGCAGGCCCCGACGGTCAACGCGGCCACCATCCTGGCCGTGGCCGCGGCCACGCTCGGCTCCACCGCGCTGTCGCTTGCACAACGGCGCCTGAGCACCCCAGCGCGCACCCTGCGCCGGCGGGTGCGCGACGTGTCAGGCGTCGTCGCCTTCACCGACGGAACGCGGAGCAAATTCGACCGGGACACGCTACTTGTCCCGCTGGACGGCGCCCTGCGGATGCTGTCATACGCTGTGCCACTGCTGGCTGTCACGCTCGTTATCGCCAGACTCGCGGCGTGACCCGTTCGCGTTTGCCAGCGGGTCGAACGCGGTTACAGCCAGGGCGAGGCCGCGCAGGACCGCAAGGGCGGAGTCGTCGACCAACGGCGCACGTTCCAGAGCGGCCAGAGCCGCCGCCCCAAGCCTGGCGACCTCGTCCTCGACGAACGTCCGCGCGCCGCTGCCCTCGATGACCGCACGCAGTTCGACGACCGCGTTATCGGTGCCTTCGACCAGCAATGCGTCGATGCGCCGCGCATCAGCTGCCCCGGCCCGACGGCGCGCCTCCGCCAGCAGCAGTGTGCATTTGCCGTCCCGCAGGTCATCGCCGGACGGCTTGCCGGTCGTGCCGGGGTCGCCGAACGAGCCCAGCAGGTCGTCCCTGAGCTGGAACGCGACTCCCAACGGCAAAGCGTAGTCGGAGTAAGCGGCAAGCAGATCCTCGCCCGCACCGGCGAGCGTCGCACCGAACCGCAGCGGTCCCACCGTGGTGTTCGCCGCGGTCTTGGCTTGCGCGACGGCGATCGCATCTTCGACCCGCAACGCCCTTTCGGCCTGCGTAATGAGGTCCAGGTACTGGCCTCGGATCGTCTCCGCGCGCATCGCATCGAAGACCGGCCCCGCTCTCGTCAACGACGCGGGTGGCAGCCCGCTGGCCCGCAGCATCTCGTCCGCCCAGACGAGGCACAGATCGCCGGCGACGACGGCTCCGGCAATTCCGAAATGATCGCCTTGGCCTCGCCAACCCCGGGCCGCGTGGCGTGCTGCCAACTCGCTGTGTACGGCGCGCCCACCTCGGCGCAGCACCGAGGCGTCCATGATGTCGTCGTGAATCAGCGCGCAGCCGTGCAGCAACTCGAGCGAGGTGGCCGCGACCAGCACCTCCTCGCAGTCGGCGCCGCCGGCGCCGCGCCATCCCCAATAGCAGAATGCGGGCCGCAGCCTCTTTCCGTCACGCAGCAACAGGTCGACGACGGGCTCGAGGAGAACCCGGTCGAGATCTGGATGCGGTGCCCGCGCCAATCGGACGGAGAGAAAGCCGGCCAGATGCTCCTCGACTCGCTCTCGCAATGAAGAGATGTCGAGGACCGTCTTTACCAGGTCTACCGGATCTGCCGGCAATGCGCCCGGTTCGGATGTCATGAGCGACCCGCCATCAATAGCCCAGTAATGACCGCGCGGTTACTTCCCTGCAACCCATCCTAGTACGGCAGCCGCCATTGGCGGTCTGACCTGGCGGGATGCGGTGGGGGGGTGTGCGAAGTGGACGCAGCCGCCTGTTGATCATGTGTTTGT
>NZ_JBEYTI010000055.1:0-26106 GCF_040642975.1 Micromonospora sp. NPDC047548 | reverse complement strand
CCGGCCGCGGGCCGCCCCCACAACCCCCCCCCCGGCCCCCCCCGCCCGGGGGGGGGGGGGGGCGGGCCGCCCCCCCGCCCCCCCCCCGCGCCCCCCCCCCCCGGCCGCCCCGGCCGGGCCGGCCCCCCCCCCGACAGCGGGCCCCCTGGGCGGTGCTGGCCGTCCTCGTCCTCGCCCAGATCTGCTACCCGCTCACCACCGGCACGACGCGGGCCCGGCTGACCGTCGCCACCGTCGTGCTGGGCTACCTGCTCGCCGTCGGCCACGCCCTGGTCAGCCGCGGTCCGCGTACCGCGGCGGCGCTGGTCGCGGTGGCCACCGGCGGCGGCTTCGCGATCGAGGCGCTCGGGGTCGCCACCGGCTTCCCGTTCGGCAGCTACGACTACTCCGGCCAACTCGGCCCGAAGCTGGCCGGGGTGCCGCTGATCATCCCGCTGGCCTGGACCTGGATGGCGTGGCCCGCCTGGCTGGCCGCCGTCCGGCTGACCTCGTCCGGGCCCGGCCGGATCACGCTGGCCGCCGCCGGGCTGGCCGCCTGGGACCTCTTCCTCGACCCGCAGATGGTGGCCGAGGGCTACTGGGTGTGGCGGGACGCCACGCCGGCCCTGCCCGGTCTGCCCGGCATCCCGGTCAGCAACTACCTGGGCTGGCTGCTCTTCGCGGTGCTGCTGGCGAGCGCGCTGCGCCCGCTGGCCGGGCCGTCCGTCGCGGTCACCGACTCCCGGGACGACCCGATGTTCGCGCTCTACCTGTGGACGTACCTCTCCAGCGTGCTGGCCCACGCGGTCTTCCTCGACCTGCCCGCCTCGGCGCTCTGGGGCGCGGTCGGCATGTCGGTGGCCGCGGTGCCGCTGGCGGTGACGCTGGTCCGCGCCCGCCGGCCCGGCGACGACCGGCGGGAGACCGACCGGCCGGCGCGGCCCGGCGTCGACGCCACCGCATGAGCGCACGCGGCGAGCGGATCATCAGGGATCGCGCGCGAGGGCCTCATGGCGGCGCCGGCCGCAGGGCGGCAGTGGCATGAGTGCGGCGGTCCTCGCCCTGGTCGTCGCGGTCGCCGTGCTGACCGCGCACACCGGGGTCAACGCGGGCCGCTGGCTGCGCCGCCCCGCCGGCGGGCCGGTGGAGGTCACCGAGACGGTGGCGGTGCTGCTGCCGCTGCGCGACGAGGCGGCCCGGCTGACCCCCTGCCTGCGGTCGCTGCTCGCCCAGCGGGGCGTGCCGCGGCTGCGGATCGTGGTGCTCGACGACGGGTCGACCGACGGCACCGCCGAGGTGGTCCGGGCGGTGGCCGGCGACGATCCCCGGGTCACCCTGCTGACCGGGGTCACCCCGCCACCGGGCTGGCTGGGCAAGCCGCACGCCTGCCACCAGCTCGCCGGCCGGGCCGACCCGGCCGCCACCGCGCTGGCCTTCGTCGACGCCGACGTGGTGCTCACCCCGTACGCCGTCGCGGTGGCGGTCACCGAACTGCGCGCCGCCGGGGCGACGCTGCTGTCGCCGTACCCCCGGATCGTGGTGCGGACGGCGGCCGACCGGCTGGTGCAGCCGCTGTTGCAGTGGTTGTGGCTGACCTTCCTGCCGCTGCGCGCGATGGAACGCTCGCCGCGGCCGTCGCTGGCCGCCGCCGGCGGGCAGTTCCTGGTGGTGGACCGGGCCGGCTACGACCGGGCCGGCGGGCACGCCGCGGTGGCCGGCCGGGTGCTGGAGGACATCGAGCTGGCCCGGGCGGTCAAACGCTCCGGCGGGCGGATCACCCTGGCCGACGGCTCGCGGCTGGCCGCCTGCCGGATGTACGAGGACTGGCCGCAGCTGCGCGACGGCTACACCAAGTCGCTCTGGGCCTCCTTCGGCCACCCGGGGGCGGCGGCGGTCGTGGTGGCCCTGCTGCTCCTGCTCTACAGCGCTCCCCCGCTGGTCGCCGTCGCGGCGCTCGCGGCCGGCGCGCCGGCGGTGGCCGTGCTCGCCGCCGCCAGCTACCTGCTCGGGGTCGCCGGGCGGGTGCTCAGCGCCCGGGCCACCGGCGGGCGGGCCTGGCCCGACGCGCTGGCACACCCCGTGTCGGTCGTGGTCCTCGGTTGGCTGACCCTGCGGTCGTACCATCTGCGGAAGCGGCGCCGTCTGTCCTGGCGGGGCCGCCCGGTCAGCTAGGGGGGCGCGGCATGGCGCGGATCGTGGTCGTCGGCGCCGGGGTCGGCGGGCTGGCCGTCGCCGCCCGGCTGGCCGTCACCGGGCACGAGGTCACCGTCTTCGAACGGGCCGACACCGTCGGCGGCAAGCTCGGCCGGTACGCGCACCACACCCCGGCGGGGTCGTTCCACTTCGACACCGGCCCCAGCCTGTTCACCCTGCCCCAGGTCTTCCACGACCTGTTCGAGGCGACCGGGGCCAAGCTCGACGAGTACCTCGACCTGGTGCCGCTGGACCCGATCGTGCGGCACGTCTTCCCCAGCGGCGGGCCGGCGCTGGACTCCTGCGCCGACCCGGCCGAGTTCGCCGCCCGGATCGGCGCCACCCTGGGCGACCGGGCCGCCGCCGACTGGCAGCGGCTGTGGCGCCGGGCCGCCCGGGTGTGGGAGGCCTCCCACCGGGACATCCTGCGCCGGGCCGTCGACTCGCCGCGCGACCTGGCCACACTGGCCTGGCGGCTGGGCGACCTGGCCGCGATCGGTCCCGGCCGCAGCCTGCGCGGGCTGGGCCGGCAGCACCTGTCCGACCCGCGGCTGCGGATGCTGCTCGACCGGTACGCCACCTACACCGGCGCCGACCCGCGCCGCGCCCCGGCCGCGCTGGTCGCCGTCCCCTACGCCGAACTGACGTTCGGCGGCTGGTACCTGCGCGGCGGGCTGGGCACCCTCGCCGACGCGCTGCTGTCGCGCTGCCTGGACCTCGGCGTGGTCGTGCAGACCGGCGCCACGGTCACCCGGATCGACGCCGCGGGCGGCCGGGTGCACGGGGTACGCCTCGCCGGCGCCACCGCCGGAGTCCCCGCCGACGTGGTGGTGGCCAACATCGACGCGCTCACTCTCTACCGGGACCTGCTGCCCAGCCCGCGCCGGCTGGCCGGGCTGACCGACCGCAGCCTGGCCGGCTTCGTGCTGCTGCTCGGGGTGCGCGGCGACTCCGGGCTGGCCCACCACAACGTGTTCTTCCCGCGCGACCACGACGCCGAGTTCGACGCGGTCTTCGGCGACCCGGGACGGGGCGTACGGGCCCGGCCGGCCGTGGACCCAACGGTGTTCGTCACCGTCGCCGACGACCCGATGGTCCGCCCGGACGGGCACGAGTCGTGGTTCGTGCTGGTCAACGCCGCCCGGCACGGCACCGCCGCCGGCGCGGTGGACTGGCGCCGGCCGGGGCTGGCCGAGGCGTACGCCGACCGGGTCCTCGACGTGCTCGCCGAGCGGGGCGTCGACGTGCGGGACCGGCTGGTGTTCCGCGAGGTCCGCACCCCGGCCGACCTCGACGCGGCGACCGGCGCGCCGGGCGGAACGATCTACGGCACCGCCGGCGGGCTGCTGCGCCCGGCCAACCGGGGCCCGGCGCATGGGCTCTGGCTGGTCGGCGGCTCCAGCCACCCCGGCGGCGGCCTGCCGATGGTGACCCTCTCCGCGCAGATCGTCGCCGAGCAGATCGGCCCGGCCTGGTAGCCACGCGGCCGGTTCGCGGCGGACGCGGGCGTCAGCCCGCGTCGACCAGGGCGCGGCGCACGGTCGACAGCAGCTGCCCCAGGCCGAAGCCGGCCAGCAGCACCCAGACGGCGGCGGCCATGGTGATGGTGCCGGCGGCCAGGTCCGCGTTGACCAGCCCGGTCAGTCCGGCCAGCAGCAGCCCCAGCAGGGCCACGCAGACCCGGGTGGGGCGCTCCCCCACGGTCACCACGCCGATGTCGCGCATCCCGGCGGCGACCGCGCGGGCCCGGACGTACTCGTGCAGCCAGGACAGCGCGCCCCCGGCGACCACCAGCGCGCCCGGCGCGCCGACCAGCCAGAACGCGGTCAGCCAGGCGATCTCACCGAGCCGATCGGCGACCGAGTCGTAGACGTAGCCGAGCCGGGTGGTCCGGTTGGTGGCCACCGCCACCGCCCCGTCGACGCTGTCCGCCACCGAGGCGAGCAGCACGAACAGCGCCCCGATGATCGGCCCGTCCACCGACCGTACGGAGAACAGCGGCACGCAGAGGCAGAGCAGCACGCCGGCCACGGTCACCGCGGTCGGGGTCACCCGGAGCCGGCCGAGAACGTACCCGACGTGGTAGGCGAAGCGCAGCCAGGCGCGGACCACCGGCGCGGCGGCCCGCGGGTCGAAGCCGCCGTGCAGCCGCGCCCAGGCGGTCGCGTAGTCGTCCCACTTCAGCTGTGTGCCCACCATCGGTCAACCGTCGCAGCCTGGTTCAGGTGTCGGGGTGAGTGTTCACACCCGGGCGCCGGCCTGGAGACTGCGCCAGACCTCCCGGGTCGCGGTGGACCGGTTGAGGGTGATGAAGTGGATCCCCGGCACCCCCTCGTCCAGCAGCTTGGCGCACATCTCGCTGGCCTGCTCGATGCCGAGGCGGCGCACCGCCTCCGGGTCGCCGGCGACCCGCTCGAACCGTTGCGCCAGGGCGGGCGGGAACGGCGCCCCGGAGAGCTGCACCGACCGCTCGATGGTGCCGATCTGGGTCACCGGCATCACGCCGGCCAGGATCGGGGTGTCGCAGCCGGCGGCGCCGACCCGGTCACGCAGCCGCAGGTAGTCGTCGGCGTCGAAGAACATCTGGGTGATCGCGAACTCGGCGCCGGCCCGACACTTGCGGACGAAGCACGCGGTGTCGCTGGCCACGTCGGTCGAGCGCGGGTGCTTGTACGGGAAGGCGGCCACGCCGACGCTGAAGTCGCCGGCGTCGCGGACCAGCCGGACCAGCTCCTCGGCGTAGAGCACGCCCTCGGGGTGGCGGACCCACTCGCCGCCCGGGTCGCCCGGGGGGTCGCCGCGCACGGCCAGCACGTTGCGCACCCCGACGCCGGCCAGCCGGCCGATGACGTTGCGCAGCTCGGCGACCGAGTGGTTGACCGCCGTCAGGTGGGCCATCGGCAGCAGGGTGGTCTCGGTGGCGATCCGCTCGGTCACCGCCACCGTGGTGTCCCGGGTCGACCCGCCTGCGCCATAGGTGATGGACACGAACGACGGACGCAGCGACTCCAGCTCCCGGATGGCCTGCCAGAGCAGCCGCTCGCCCTCGCGCGTCTTGGGCGGGAAGAACTCGAAGGAGAAGGTCGGCTGGCGGTCACGGATCAGCTCCCCGATCGCCGGCTGGGGATTGGGGAGGACGGAGGGTAGACCGAGCGCCACGCACCGACTCTAGCGGGCACCGGCCCCCGGACCCACGATCTTCCCACCAAAATATCGACGGCCGTCGTCCACCGATCCTCCCCCTGCCGTTGGCATACGTCAACGGCTTCTGCCGTTGTATCAAGACGTCGCTAGCTGCCTCATTACCTTCAAGTCATGGACCGGGTGGAGCTTGTCGGCGCGGCTGAAATCCGACTGATGCTCGGCGGTGTTTCTCGGCAGCGCGTCAACGTGATCACCAACAGCAAAGGTTTCCCCGATCCGTACGCCACCCTGATCATGGGGAAGGTCTGGGTTAGAGCGGACGTTGAGGCGTGGATCAAAGATCATCGGCCAGAGTTGGCGGCAGACTGACAGAGCCCCGGGGAATGCCCCGGGGCTCTCTGTGTTGGGCCGCGCTGCTGGACGCCGTCCGCGCCGGGTCGGCGCGGGCCGCGACCCCCCTGATCGAGCTGGAGCGCCGGCTGGCCGCGCACCGCACCGAGCCTGCGGTACGCCGCTACGCCGCGCTACTCGCCGACGCCCGCGGATTCCTCCCCCGCGGCCCGGTCACCGCCCCCGCCCGACCGCCGACGCCAAGACGGCGGGCCGGCGCGCCGGGCGGATCGGGCGCGACGCGCCGGGCGGATCGGGCGCGGCCAACCGGAACCGGCTAGCGTCGGTGCGTGACCCACGCTGCTCCCGTCTCTCCCGTCGACCGCGCCGGCCTGCGCCAGCGAGTCGACAAGGCCCTGACCGAGTTCCTGGCCAACCAGCGCACCTGGATGGCCGGCATCGACGAGGCGCTGGTGCCCGTCGCCGAGGCGATCGAGGCGTTCGTGCTGGGCGGCGGCAAGCGGCTGCGCCCGGCGTTCGCGTACTGGGGCTACCGGGGCGCCGGCGGAGTCGACTCCGACCAGGTGGTGACCACCCTGGCGGCGCTGGAGTTCGTGCAGGCCAGCGCCCTGATCCACGACGACCTGATGGACCGCTCCGACACCCGTCGCGGCGAGCCGGCGGTGCACCGGCGGTTCGCCGCCCGGCACCGTACGGCCGGCTGGGGCGGCGACCCGGACGGGTTCGGCGACGCGGCGGCGATCCTCCTCGGCGACCTCTGCCTGGTCTGGTCGGACGAGCTGCTGCACTCCGCCGGCCTGGAGCCGCGCACGGTGGCCCGGGCCCGGCCGGTCTTCGACGAGATGCGCACCGAGGTCACCGTCGGGCAGTACCTGGACGTGCTGACCCAGGTCACCGGGGACACCTCGTTGGAGCGGGCCGGCAAGGTGGCCCGGTACAAGTCGGCCAAGTACACGGTCGAGCGGCCGCTGCTGCTCGGCGCCGCGCTGGCCGGGGCGTCCGCGGACGTGCGGGCGGCGTACTCGGCGTACGGGCTGCCGCTGGGCGAGGCGTTCCAGCTCCGCGACGACGTGCTGGGGGTCTTCGGCGACCCCGCGCAGACCGGCAAGCCGGCCGGCGACGACCTGCGCGAGGGCAAGCGCACGTACCTGGTGGCGGCGGCCGTGGAGGCGACCGACGACGCCGGTCGGGAGCTGCTGCTCGGCCGGCTGGGCGATCCCGGGCTGGACGAGGCCGGGGTGACCCGGCTGCGGGAGCTGATCACCGCCAGCGGCGCGCTGGCCCGTACCGAGCAGCGGATCGTCACCCTCACCGACGCCGCCCTGGCCGCGCTGACCACCGTCGACCTCGACACCGAGGCCCGCCAGGCCCTGGTCGACCTGGCCATCGCCGCCACCCGCCGCGCCGACTGACCCACCCCCACCCCCACCCCCACCCGATCCCCCGTTGATCATGAAGTTGACGGCACTCTGGAGATCCACAACTGCCGCTAACTTCATGGTCAAGGGGGCGGCGGGGGTGGGTGAGGGTCAGGGGGTGGGGTCAGAAGCCGAGGGCCTGGGCGCGGCGTTTGACCTCGCGGGCGTGGTCGCCGCCGAGGGTGGCCGCCCCGGTGCCGCCGGTGAGGGTGTCGTCGGGCTGGTAGAGCCAGCGCAGGGCGGCCTCGTCGTCGTAGCCGGCGTCGGCAAGCAGGTTCAGCACGCCGGGCAGGTGCTTGAGCACGGTCTTGTTCGCCACCAGGTCGGCGGGGATCCGGCGGACGCCGTCGCGGCGGACGGCGATCAGCTCCCGGTCGCGGATCATCTGGTGGACCTTGCTGATCGACAGGTCAAGGCGCTCGGCCACGTCGGGCAGGGTCAGCCAGTCGGCCGGGTCGGTCGGGCCGGCGAGGACGGCGCCGGAAGCCTGGTCGGCGGGTACGGAATCGGTCACCCGACCACCCTGCCACGTCGTCCCGGCCAGGCACACCGGCACCCCTGGTGGCCTGCGCAGCACGCCGGGACGGACCGGATCTGCCACCGGCTGTAGCATCCTGTTCAACCTTCACCCTCCGGACACATAGACTGCCTGCCGATGGACACACAGGTCGCCGACACGTTGCTGGGCTCGCTGCTCGACGGGCGCTACCGCATTCGCGGGCGCGTCGCGCGCGGTGGCATGGCGACCGTGTACACCGCCACCGACGAGCGCCTGGAGCGCACCGTGGCGGTCAAGATCATTCACCCGTCCCAGGCGCCGGAGGCCCGGACCCGGGCGGCCGGGTTCATGGCGCGGTTCACCGACGAGGCGAAGACGATCGCCCGGCTGACCCACCCGAACGTGGTGGCGGTCTACGACCAGGGCACCCACGCCGGGCTGCCCTACCTGGTGATGGAGTACGTCCGCGGCCGCACCCTGCGCGACGTGCTGGCCGAGCGGCGCCGACTCAACCCGGACGAGGCGCTGGCGATCATGGAGCAGATGCTCGCCGCGATCGCCGCCGCGCACCAGGCCGGGCTGGTCCACCGGGACGTGAAGCCGGAGAACGTGCTGGTCGCCGAGGCGCCCACCGGCGGCGCGGCCAACCTCGTCGACAGCGTGGTGAAGGTCGCCGACTTCGGCCTGGCCCGGGCGGTCGAGGCCAGCGCCGAGGAGGAGAACGGCAACCAGCTCATGGCGACCGTCGCGTACGTGGCGCCTGAGCTGGTCACCGAGGGACACGCCGACCCGCGCACCGACGTCTACTCGGCCGGCATCGTGCTGTTCGAGATGCTCACGGGCCGGGTCCCGTACGACGGCGACCGGCCGGTGGAGGTGGCCTGGCAGCACGTCGACCGCGACGTGCCGGCCCCGTCGACCCTGGTGCCCGCGCTGCCCAAGGCGCTCGACGACCTGGTCGCGCGGGCCACCCGGCGCGACCCCGGCGCACGTCCGACCGACGCCGGCGCCCTGCTGGCCGAGGTGCAGGTGGCCCGGGACGACCTGGGCAACCCGAACACGCACACCACGGTGCTGCGTGCGGTGAGCGACGAGACCCTGGCGGTGGCCCAGCCGACCATGGTCGTGGCGGCGGTCCGCCCGGCCGAGCGGCCGGCCTGGGCCCGGCTGCCGGAGGGGGGCCAGCAGCGGCCGCACCGCCGGCGGGCCGCCCCGGAGCCGGACTTCCGGGCGCAGCTCGCCGCGCTGCGTACCCGCCTGATGGGCAGCCCGCGGGGCCGGTTCTCGGTGGCCGCCGCAGTGGTGGCACTCGGCCTGCTGGCCGCGATGGGCGGCTGGTGGGTCGGGGTGGGCCGCTACACGGCCGCCCCGGAACTGGTGAGCCTGAGCAAGGCGGAGGCGCAGGCGCAGGCGGACCGGGCCGGCTTCACCCTGGCCTACGCCGCGCCCCGATACGACGAGAAGACCCCCCGGGACAGCGTCGTGGCGCAGGACCCGGTCTCGGCCGCCCGGATCCTCAAGGGCGGCACCATCACGCTCACCCTCTCGCTGGGTCCGGATCGGTTCCCGGTACCGGACGTGGTGGGCAAGGAGTTCGAGCTGGCCGAGGCGGACCTGACCAACGCCAAGCTGGTGGTGGCCAAGGGCACCCCGCGCTACGACGACAACCTGCCGGCCGGGGTGGTGCTGGAGACCAACCCGAAGGTCGGCGCCGAGGTGAAGCCGGGCCAGAAGATCACCCTCATCCTGAGCAAGGGCAGGGCCCCGATCTCGGTGCCGAACCTGCTCGGCAAGAACGTCAACGAGGCGCGGGCCGCGCTGGCCCAGCTCGGCCTGGTGCCGGTGGAGACGTACAAGGACTCGGACAAGCCGAAGGACGAGATCCTCGGGCAGAGTCCGGCCAATGGCGCCGGGGTCGAGAAGGGCGCCCAGGTCCGGCTAGACGTCAGCAAGGGGCCGGCCCAGGTGATCATGCCGCGGGTCATCGACCTGCCGTGCCCGCAGGCCCAGCAGCAGCTGGAGAGCCAGGGCTTCCCGGTGACCGTGCAGTTCAACCCGAACGGCGTCGTCCGGTTCCAGAACCCGCCCGAGAACTCCCCGGTGCCGCCGGCCACGCCGGTCACCATCGGGTGCGTGTGACCATGCGACCGGTCGGCTCGCACACCCCCACCTCGGGCGGCCTGGCCCGGGCGGCCCTGCCGTACGTCGACGCGGCGGGCTCCGAGGTGGTACAGGTCTACGTCTCCAACTCGCGCGGCTGGGCACTGCCGGCCGGCGATCCGGCCCAGGACGCGCGCTTTCGGGACGGCTGCGCCGAGCGGGGCGTCCCGGTCTTCATCCACGCCTCGCTGCTGGTGAACCTCGGCTCCCCCACCGCAGTGACGGTGCAGCGGTCGGCGGAGACGCTGGCGCACGCGCTGCGCCGGGGCCGGGCGATCGGCGCCCGGGGGGTGGTGTTCCACGCGGGCAGCGCGGTCGACGCGGGGCACGCCGAGGCGGCCATGCGGCAGGTCCGCGAGACGCTGCTGCCGTTGCTGGACGACGCGGCGTCGGCCGGCGGGCCGATGCTGCTGGTCGAGCCGAGCGCGGGCGGGGGCCGCGCGCTGGCCTCCCGCGTGGAGCAGTTGGGCCCCTACCTGGACGCGGTGGACCGACACCCCGGGATGGGGGTCTGCTTTGACACCTGCCACGCGTGGGCGGCCGGGCACGACCTGGCCGCCGAGGGCGGCATGACGGCGACCCTGGACGCCCTGGTGGCCGCCGTCGGGGCGGACCGGCTGCGGCTGGTGCACGCCAACGACTCCAAGGACCTGTGCGGTTCCACCCGGGACCGGCACGAGAACATCGGCAAGGGCAGCATCGGCGAGCCGGCGTTCGCCGAGTTGATGGCCCACCCCG
Source organism: Micromonospora sp. NPDC047548 (assembly GCF_040642975.1). Classification (NCBI taxonomy): domain Bacteria; kingdom Bacillati; phylum Actinomycetota; class Actinomycetes; order Micromonosporales; family Micromonosporaceae; genus Micromonospora; species Micromonospora sp. NPDC047548. Next base: position 15,624 of record NZ_JBEYTI010000055.1, on the reverse strand, counting down.
CCACCGCCGGCGTCCCCGTGGTGGTGGAGACCCCCACGGAGAAGCACGAGGGCCACGCCGCCGACATCGCCGCCCTCAAACGCCTCCACCCCTAACCCGCCCGCCCACCGCCCGGCCCCGCCACCCGCCCGGCCCGCCCGGCGCCCGGCCCGGCCGGTTGATCAAGAAGTTTGCGTCGGAATCCGGCCCAGAACTGACGCAAACTTCTTGATCAACATGGCGAGGCGGGCGCGGAGCGCGGGCCCGAGGAGCGCGGGCGCTGAACGCGCCGAGCCCCGGGGCCCGGGTGGGCGCGGGGCTCGGGAGCGGGAGCAGGGTCGGTCAGGCGCGCAGCAGGCGGGTGAGGGTCTGCACGGCGCGGTCGATCCCGGTGTCGTCGACGTCCATGTGGGTGACCAGGCGGGCGGTACGGGGGCCGAGCACCGAGACCAGCACGCCCTCGGCGCGGGCGGCGGCGGCGAGTGCCTTCGCGTCCAGCGAGTGCTTGGTCAGGTCCAGCGGGACCAGGTTCGTCCGGACCGGCGTGGCGAGCACCCCGAACGGAGCGACCGCCTCGGCCAGCCGGGCCGCCTTCGCGTGGTCCTCGGCGAGCCGGGTCACGTGGTGGGCCAGCGCGTACCGGCCGGCGGCGGCGAGGACGCCGACCTGGCGCATGCCACCGCCCATCCGCTTGCGGATGAACCGGGCCCGGTCGATCTTCTCGGCGCTGCCGACCACCAGCGAGCCGACCGGGGCGCCGAGGCCCTTGGAGAGGCAGACGGACAGGGTGTCGAAGAGCGCGCCGTAGTCGGCGAACGGCACCCCGTCGGCGACGTGCGCGTGCCAGATCCGGGCCCCGTCGCAGTGCAGCGCCAGCCCGTGGCCGTCGGCGACCCGGCGCAGCTCGCGCAGGGTCGCGAGGGGGATCACGCCACCGCCGCCCCGGTTGTGGGTCTGCTCGACGGCGATGGCCCGGGTCGGCACCGCGAAGTAGCCGTCGGGCCGGACCATGCCGGCGACCACGTCCGGGTCGATGTCCGCGCCGACCGCCGGCCAGGTCCGCGAGGAGATCCCGCCGTACGCGGCGGCGGCGCCGATCTCGTACGTGACCACGTGCGCGTCGGCGTCGCAGAGCAGCTCGTCACCGGGCGGCACGACGAGCTGGAGGGCGATCTGGTTGGCCATCGAGCCGGTCGGGGCGAACAGCGCCGCCTCGTGCCCGAAGAGCGCGGCGACCTCGGCCTCCAGCGCGGCGACGGTCGGGTCCTCGCCGTAGACGTCGTCGCCGACCTCCGCGGTGGCCATCGCCTCGCGCATCCCGGCGGTGGGCCGGGTCACCGTGTCGGACCGCAGATCAACGAATTCAGCCACGCAGCATCTCCGCTACCAGGAAGGCCAGCTCCAGCGACTGCTGGGTGTTCAGTCGCGGGTCGCAGGCGGTCTCGTATCGATCGGGCAGGTCGAGGTCCTCGATGCCCTGGGCGCCGCCGAGGCACTCGGTGACGTCCTCCCCGGTCAGCTCGACGTGCAGGCCGCCCGGGTGGGTCTCCAGGCTACGGTGCACCTCGAAGTAGCCGAGCACCTCGTCGACGATCCGGTCGAAATGCCGGGTCTTGTAGCCGTTGGACGACTCGTGGGTGTTGCCGTGCATCGGGTCGCACTGCCAGACGACCTTGGCGCCGGCGGCGGTCACCTTGGCCACGATCGGCGGCAGCGCGTCGCGGACCTTGTGGTTGCCCATCCGGCTGATCAGGGTGAGCCGGCCGGGGACATTGTCCGGGTTGAGCTTCTCGCACAGCTCGATCGCCTCGTCGGGAGTGGTGGTCGGGCCGAGCTTGACCCCGATCGGGTTGGCGATGCGGGAGATGAAGTCGATGTGCGCGCCGTCGATCTGCCGGGTCCGCTCGCCGATCCAGAGGAAGTGCCCGGACAGGCCGTACGCCCGGCGGTCGGAGACCCGGGTCAGCGCCCGGTCGTACTCCAGGGCCAGGGCCTCGTGGGAGCAGTAGAGGGTGACGGTGCGCAGCGCCTCGTCCTCGGTCATCCCGCAGGCCCGGATGAAGGCCAGCGCCCGGTCGATCTCCCGGGCGATCGCCTCGTAGCGCTCGCCGGCCGGGGAGTTCTTGACGAACCCCTTGTTCCAGTCGTGCACGGCGTGCAGGTCGGCCAGCCCGCCGGCCAGGTACGCGCGGAGCATGTTCATCGCGGCGGCGGAGTTCGCGTACGCCCGGATCATGCGCTGCGGGTCGGCGATCCGCGCCTCCGGCGTGGCCTCCAGCGCGTTGATCAGGTCGCCGCGGTACGCGGGCAGGCCGCGGGCGTCGGTCGGCAGGGACCGGGGCTTGGTGTACTGGCCGGCGACCCGGGCGACCTTGACCACCGGCAGCGACGCGCCGTAGGTCAGCACGATCGCCATCTGGAGCAGGGTGCGGGCGTTGGCCAGCAGGTGGCTCTCGGTGTTGTCGGCGAAGGTCTCGGCGCAGTCGCCGCCCTGGAGCAGGAACGCCTTGCCCTCGCAGACCAGCGCGAGGCGCCGCCGGAGCTGGTCGACCTCGTAGGGCGCGACCACCGAGGGAACGACGTCGAGCACCTTGCAGACCTCGGCGACCTGGGCCGGGTCGGGCCAGGGCGGGGTCTGGGCCCGTGGCAGGTCCCGCCAGCGGTCCAGGCCGAGAGCCGCGTCCTCGGCGGAGTCGACGGTGGGCCGGCTGGTCTGCAGCCCGGGGCTGCTCACGGCGGGGTAGCTCAGCTGATGCCACTCATGGCGCATGAGGGAAAGCGTACGGCGACGGCCAGGGCGACCCGCCGTCGAGGGTGACGGTTCCGGCAGATGGGAGGGGTCAGGGGGTGACCGACGGCTCCGGAGTGTGCCCGCCGGGCGCTTCGCCGGAGATGCACCAGTCGGCGCCGCTGCGGGTGACCGTGAACAGCAGCGGCCGGGCCACGTCCCGGGCGCCGACCGAGACGGTCACGGAGGCGCTCACCTCCTGCCCGCGCGGGCCGGATCGCACGTCGGTGATGGCCGCCTTCGGCACCTCGAAGTGGTCGGCGAAGTCGCCGTTCGGCCCGGTGGCCGCCGCGTCGAAGGCCTCGTGCATGGGTGCGCAGAGCTGGCTGCGGCCGGCGGTGACGTCCTTGGCGGTCATCGCGTCGAGGTAGGCCTGCACCCGCTCGCGGGACTTGGTGGCCGCCTCCTCGGCGGGGGCACGCCCGACGGCGGGGCCGTCGTCCGCGTCGTCGCCACCGATCCCGCAGCCGAGCAGGGACAGCGGCAGCAGTGCCAGCGCGGCAACGCCGGCGACGCGGTGCCTCGGGCGCATGGGTCCTCCCTCGCTGCGGACATCGGCAGATGCCGAGCGGCGAGTCTGTCACATCGACGCCCTTGCATGGCATGCCGTCACGCCCGAGCCTCATCAGTTAACAATATTTACGATTGAGGAGGAGCAACCCGTAAGCACCATGAGTGGCGCCCCGGGGCCGTGCACACGCGGGCGGGGAGGGACCGTGGGTGTCCCTCCCCGCCGTGTGGGTGGTGCGTCGGCGCTCGGCTCAGCCGAGACCGCCCTTGATGGCGCCGATCAGCTCGCCGTTGCCGGTGTCACCGGAGAGCTCCCAGAAGAACGCACCACCGAGGCCCTGGTTCTTGGCGTAGGTCATCTTGCCGCCGATGGTGGACGGGGTGTCGTAGCTCCACCAGTTGCTGCCGCACTTGGCGTAGGCGGTGCCGCCGACGGTGCCGGTGGCCGGGCAGGTGTTCTTCAGGACCTTGTAGTCCTCGATGCCCTGCTCGTAGGTGCCCGGCGCCGGGCCGGTGGCCGTGCCGCCCGGGGCGGTCTGGGTGACCCCGGTCCAGCCCCGCCCGTAGAAGCCGATGCCGAGCAGCAGCTTGCTGGCCGGCACGCCCTTGGCCTTGAGCTTCTGGATCGCGGCGTCGGAGTTGAAGCCCTGCTGCGGGATCCCGGCGTACGAGGTGAGCGGCGAGTGCGGGGCCGTGGGACCCTGCGGGCTGAAGGCGCCGAAGTAGTCGTACGTCATCGGCATGAGCCAGTTCAGCGACGGCACCGCGCCGGCGTAGTCGGCGGCGTCGATCTTGCCACCGGTGCTGCCGTCGGCGGTGATGGCGGCGGTGACCAGCGCGCTGGAGCCGAACTTCGACCGCAGGGCGCTGACCACGTTCTTGAAGGCGTTCGGCCCGCTGCTGTCGCACTGCAGGCCGCAGGCGTTGGGGTACTCCCAGTCGACGTCGATGCCGTCGAAGACGTCCGCCCAGCGCGGGTCCTCGACCAGGCTGTAGCAGCTGTCGGCGAAGGCGGCCGGGTTCTGCGCGGCCTGGGTGAAGCCGCCCGACCAGGTCCAACCGCCGAAGGACCAGATCACCTTCAGGTGCGGGTACATCCTCTTGAGCTTGCGCAGCTGGTTGAAGCTGCCGCGCAGCGGCTGGTCCCAGGTGTCCGCGACCCCGTCCACGCTGTCGGCCGCCGGGTACGCCTTGTCGTAGTCGGCGTAGCTGTCACCGATGGTGCAGCGCCCGCCGGTGGTGTTGCCGAAGGCGTACAGGATGTGGGTCAGCTTGGCCGCGGACCCGCTGGTGTGGATGTTCTTGACGTGGTAGTTGCGGCCGTAGACGCCCCACTCGGCGAAGTACCCGACAACCTTCTTGTCCCCGGTCGGCGGCGGGGTGGTGGGCGGCGGCGTCGTGGGCGGCGGGGTGGTGGGCGGCGGCGTCGTCGGCGGCGGGGTCGTGGGCGGCGGCGTGGTGGTGGGCGGCGGGGTGCCACCGCCGCACGGCGCGCCGTTGACGGTGCAGTTCAGCGGCGCCTGGTACGCCCCGGTGCCGTTGTAGCCCCAACTGAAGCTGGCGCCGGGGGCGAGCGGGCCGGCCCAGCTCTTCTTGACCGCGACGTAGTGGTTGCCGCTGCTGGTGACGTCGGCGTCCCAGAACGTGCCGATGGTGGTGCCGGATGGCAGGTCGAACTCGATGCGCCAGGTGTCGACGCTGGCGCTGGAGCCGTTGGCGACAGTCACCCGCGTTTCGTGGCCGGTCCCCCAGTCCTGCACCTTGGCGAACGTGGCGGTCACGCTACCGGCGCCGAACGCCGAGGTCACCGGCACCGCAGCGGCGGTCAGCGCGACCACGGCGCCGGCCCAGAGGGCGCGGCGGAGCGATCTCTTCATGTGGCACCTCCTCAAACAGTTAGGAAACTTTCCAGAAGATGGGGAGACGCTACTCAGGCCGTCATCACTTCGTCAAGATGCGCATCTATCGATTTCCTCGGGCGTCGCGCCGGGACGCCGGCCCGGACGCGTAACCTCGCGGCATGACCGTCTTCGACATCGAGATCGACGCCCTGGCCGGCGGCCCGGCCGACCTGGCCGCATACCAGGGCAGGGCGCTGCTGGTGGTGAACGTGGCCTCCCGGTGCGGTCTCACCCCGCAGTACGCCAGCCTCCAGGAGCTGCACACCACCTACGCCGACCGGGGCCTGGTCGTGCTCGGGGTGCCGTGCAACCAGTTCGCCGGGCAGGAGCCGGGCACGGCCGACGAGATCGGCGAGTTCTGCCAGGTCAACTATGGGGTTACCTTCCCGCTGACCGAAAAGGTCGACGTGAACGGGCCGGCGCGGCACCCGCTCTACGCGGAGCTGGTCACCACCCCGGACGCCGAGGGGCACGCCGGGGACGTGCGGTGGAACTTCGAGAAGTTCCTCGTCGCGCCGGACGGCACGGTGGCGGCCCGGTTCGCCCCGACGGTCACCCCGGACTCCGCCGAGCTGCGCGCCGGCATCGAGAAGGTCCTGCCGGCCTGAGCCGGCCACCCGGCGACAGACCGGGGCGCGGCACCGGCCGCCGTGGGCGCACGACCGCGCCGCCCACCGATCGGTGGGCGGCGCGGCACCGTCGGGTGACGAGGTGGCCCGTCAGCCGGCCGCGGAGCGGAACACCGGGTAGTAGCCGCCGGACTGGCCGGCCGCCGTCGGGTGGTACGAAATGCCGATGTCGAGGTAGTTCAATGCGTGCAGCCACTTCTCCCCGTAGCTGCACAGCTGGTGCCCGACGAAGATCGACCGGACGTCGGCGAAGGTGAAGCCGGCGGCGACGGCGGCGCTGCGGGTGATGTCGTCGACCAGGTTGATGCCCTCGTTGATCTTCGCGCGGGAGTTGGCGCTGAGCCCCACACAGAACGTGCCGAGCTGGTAGAAGACCGGGTAGCCGACGACCACGACCCGGGCGGACGGGGCCCGGCCCCGGATGCCGTTGTAGACGTTGGCGAGCAGGCCGGGCAGCTGCGCCCGGGCCTTGTCCTGGGCGGCCTGCACCGCCGCCACGCACTCCGTCTCTCCGTAGAGCACACAGGTGGTCATGATGTTGGCGAAGCCGACGTCGTTGCCGCCGACGGTGACGCTGACCAGCGAGGTGCTCGTCGAGAGCGCGGAGAGCTGAGTGTTGACCACGCTCGCGGTGGTCGCTCCCGAGCAGGCCACCGAGCGGTACGAGGAGGGCTTGATGTTGGTGTTGTACAGCGCCGGGTACGCGCTGGTGCTGCGCTGACAGGAACCGCTCTCGGCGGTGTAGTTGCCGGCGCCGACGCCGGAGGCGTACGAGTCGCCGAGGGCGACGTACTGGTCGCTGGGGGATGCCTGGGCGGGCACCGCGATGCCGAGCATGACGCCGAGGGACGCGGCGAGGCTCAGGGCGAGGGTCACGAAACGGGATCTCCGCACGTCGCACTCCTGGGGGTGGGAAGTGGTGGTGGGAGATAGATATCAACGAATCTACGCCGGCCGGAAGATCACCGATTGTGCGGCAGGCGCCGATTGATACTTACCGATACAAATCAGTGCCAGTGGCGCGATCGATGATGAAGGATTCCGCCACCGGATGATCCGTCCGCGCGCCGGCCGAATAACCAAGCGTGAAGGTGGGGAATGCCACCGTCCCCGATGGAGTTGGCAACGGACATGACAACTGTGGGACTGATCGGCAGCGGCAACATCGGCGGCACCGTGGCCCGACTGGCGGTGGCCGCCGGCCACGACGTGGTGCTCAGCAACTCGCGCGGACCGGAGACGCTGAAGGACCTGGTGGAGGAGCTGGGCCCGCGGGCCCGGGCGGCCACGCCGGGCCAGGCCGCCGCGGCGGGCGACCTGGTCGTGGTCACCATTCCGCTGCGGGCCTACCGCGAGGTGCCCGCCGCGCCGCTGGCCGGCAAGACGGTCATCGACACCAACAACTACTACCCGGAGCGGGACGGGCGCTTCCCGGAGCTCGACGACGAGTCGACCACCACCAGCGAGCTGCTCCAGCGGCACCTGCCCGAGTCCACGGTGGTCAAGACCTTCAACAACATCTACTTCAAGCACCTGCTCGCCCTCGGCCGCCCGGCCGGGGCCGCCGACCGCAGCGCGCTGCCGATCGCCGGTGACGACGCCGGGGCCAAGGCTGCGGTGACCGCGTTCCTGGACTCTCTCGGGTACGACGCCGTCGACGTCGGGCCGCTGGCCGAGGGCTGGCGGTTCCAGCGGGACACCGCCGCGTACGCCGGCATCTACTCGGCCGACCCGGCCGACTGGGAGCGGCCCGCCCCGACCGGCGCGGATCAGGTCCGCGCCGCGCTGGCCGCCGCCCGCCGCTACGCCGACAGCTGATCGGCGGCGGTCCACGCCACCGGCGGCGAGGTGGCGGTGTCGGACCCGGTCCGGCACCGCCGCCTCGCCGGCACCGCGCCAGCCTCGCGGATTCGCCCGCGCGGACTTCGCTGCAACGCCGGAGAGCGGATCACGCGGCGGACGGGCCGCGCGGTCAGGCCGGGGAGCGCCACTCGCCGGCGAGCACCGACCACACCTCGATGTCGATCCGCCCCGCCGGCCCCGGGTAGACCTGCCGCAGCGTGCCGTCCCGGCGCATGCCCAGCCGTCGGGCCACCGCGATGCTGCGCGCGTTACGGGCGTTGGTGCGCCACTCCACCCGCTGGATGCCCCGCTCGTTCACCGCCCAGTCGAGGATCCGGCCGGCCGCACGGGTGACCAGTCCCCGGCCCTCGGCCGCCGGCTCCAGCCAGCAGCCCGCCTCGCAGACGCCGAGCGTGGCGTCGAACGACACGAACATCACCCCGCCGACCAGGGTGCCGCCGTCCCAGATGCCCCAGATGCCGCCGGCGTCGCGCGCCCACCGGTCGGCGTAGCGGCTCAGCACGGCCCGCGCCGAGTCGAGGTCGGTGGCCACGAAGGCCGATGCCACCCAGGGCGAGATGTGCTCCCGGGCCCGGTCGAGGTTGGCCAGGAACTCGTCGGCGTGCCAGGGCAGCAGCGGTCGCAGCTGGGCGGTCTCGGTCAACGGCAGGGCGAACACGGCGGCTCCTCAGGACGGTGTGGTGGGCAGGCTCAGGCGCAGGGTGGGGCCGTGGGTGTCCCGGAAGCCGAGCGAACGGTAGAGCCCCTCGCCCTCCGCCGACGCCCGCAGGTCGATCTTGAGTACGCCGCGGTCCCGGTACCAGTCCAGCAGGCCGGTCAGGCAGGCCCGGGAGTAGCCCCGCCGCCGGTACCCCGGGTCGGTTACGACGTTGAAGACGTAGCCGGTCAGGCCGCTGGGGTTGCCCGGCCCGCCCAGCCTGCGCTCGACGGTGCCGATCGCGCAGGCGGCGAGGAGACCGGGCCGGTCGGGGGCGTCCACCACGAACACGGCCATCAGGTCCGCCGGATCGGCCAGCCGCTCGCGCAGCACCTCCCGGGCGGCCGGCTGCCACGGCCCGGGCGGCGGCTCGGCCCCCTCGATCGACGCCAGCATCACCCCGCGCAGCCGGACGATCTCCGCCGCGTCCCCGGGCCCGGCCCGACGTACCTTGATCACGATCGGACGCTACCGCAACCCGCGGCGGCCGGGCGGGGCAGGCGATCCCGGCGGCCCACCCGGGCAGCTCACCCGGCAGCGAGCGGGTTCGTAGCGCGTCAGAGAGGTCGGCGGCCGGCGAAGCCGCACTCGGCCCGGTGGTACCAGCGCACGTCGGTGTCCCCCTCCAGCCAGCACCAGAGCACCGGCCGGCCCTCGCGTTCGCCGGGGAAGTCCAGCAGCACCGGGGCGATGCCCTTGACCTGGATGTCGTGCCCGTTCAACTCCTCCAGCACGGCGTGCAGCCGGGCCTCCAGGGCCTTCAGCTCGGCCCGTCCGCCGAGGGCCGAGACACCGGACACGGCCAGGTCGGCGCGGAGCTCGGCGAGGTCGGCGCGGAGCCGGATCAGCTCGTCGACGCGGGGACGCAGGGTGGCCACCAGGTGCCGTGCCTGGGCAAGAGTGAACACCCGGCAAGTATGGGCCACCACATGCCCCGCCGGACGGTGAGGACGGGCAGTCGACCGGGGCACTTCGGCGGCCAGTTCCCCGCCCCAGTCGAACCAAGATCATGATGCGGCAGAGGAACCGTGCTTCCGCATAGGATCGGTGCGGCGGACGCTCTGGGCGAAGTCCCGGACGCAGGGGCACGAAAGACGGACAGCCGGATGTACGACCACCGCTTCACTCCGAGCTTCAACGACTGCGTCCAGCGCTACCAGTCCCGCCCAGAGGTTCTCGCCGCGCTCTCGCAGACGTTGACCGAGCTTGCGGTCAGGCCGTTCGGCAACCCACGGCTGCAGACGCACGCCGTGCGCAAGGCGCAGCCGGAGACCGCCGGTAAGGGTGTGGTTTCGCACGCGGGCGCGGTCGCGTTGCGGCTGACCGCTGACCGCACGGGTTTGACCGGGGCCCTGTCACAGGCGCTGCGCCGCGAGGATTTCACCCCCGGCCACGACCGGGGCCGGGTCCTGGCGGACGCGGCGGTGATGATGGCCGACGGCGGCAAGACGGTGCGGGGTATCGATGTACTGCGCCACCAGCCCGATCTGCTCGGCGAGGTGGCGTCGGCGCCCACGCTGAGCAGGGCGTTGGGCGAGGTCGACCAGGCCGTCCTGGAGCGCATCGACGCCGCCCGCGCCGCGGTCCGCGCCCGGGTCTGGGACCTGGTCGCCGCCCGGCACGGCCGGATCCCGGCGGCCCGGGTACCCAACGGCGACCTCGGCGACACGATCGTGCTGCGCATCGACGCCCACTTCATCGACGTGTACTCGCGCAAGGAGCAGGCCGGCAGGTTACGCGGCCGCTACGGGCTGCACCCCATGGCGGTCATCTGCGACAACACCGGCGAGTGCCTGGCCGAGCAACTACGGCCCGGCGCCGCCGGCGCCAACGACGCCGACGACCACATCGCCCTGCTGACCCGCGCCATCGCCCAGATCCCACCGGCCTGGCGGCACAACCTGCTCATCACCGCCGACGGTGCCGGCGCCACCCACAAACTCCTGAACTGGATCACCAGCCTCAACCGCGAACCCGACGGCGACGATCCCGGCATGCGCGTGGAGTACTCCGTCGGCTGGCCGGTGGACAAGCACACCGGCCGCGCCATCGCGCTGCTGCCACCCGAAGCGTGGACGCCGATGCTCGCCGTCGACGGCGCACCCGGCATCCCCGCCACCCTCGACGCCGCCTCCGGCCGGGACACCGTCGGCGAGGTCGCCGAGATCACCCACCTGCTGGCACACCTGCGGCACTGGCCACCCGGGCTGCGGGTGTTCGCCCGCCGGATCAAGCCGCTGCGCGACACCACCCCCAAGCCGCTGCCCGGCACCGGACAACTCGAACTCGACCTACAGACCCGCGCCGCCGGCTGGCGCTACGAAGCCTTCGCCACCAACAGCCCACCAGCCCAACCCCACGAAGACCCGCACGAGATCACCGCCTGCCTCGACGGCCGCCACCGCGCCCACGCCCGCGTCGAAGACCGCTTCCGGGTCGGCAACACCACCGGAGCCGACCGGCTGCCCTCCCAACGCTTCGCCGTCAACACCGCCTGGTACCGCACCCAAGTCATCGCCTGCGACCTGATCGCCTGGCTGCAACTGCTCGGCTGCGACGGCCACCACGCCCGAGCCGAACCTCGCACCCTGCAACACCAGGTGTTCCACACCCCGGCCACCCTCACCCACGGCAGCCGACAACGGCGACTCAACTCCCACCCCACTGGCCCTGGACCGACCACATCAAAGCGATCTTCCAACGACTCCTCGCCCTACCAGCCCCGGCCTGACCCCGCTCCACCATCGGACCGAGAACGGAAACCACCGCCTGGAGAACGCCGCCCCCCGAGGCGACACTCGGTACCACCGGCATGCCCACCCACCGCAAACCACACCCCACAACGACCAGCTATCCGCACACGCCGATGTGCCCAAGATCGTGAAACGCCGAGGCATAGACCTGTCTCCACGCCGACAAGCCCGGCGAGGGCTGGCGTCTGTCACATAGCCGTCCAACCCGCGGCCGTCGGGATCCAGGTCCGGCCACCGGAGAGCCCGGTCAAGGCAGGGTCGGCAAGCGTGAACACCCGCTGCAACACCTCACCGAAGTCGCGAGGAAGCCGATCATCGAGGCGATGCTTACGCCGCCAGGCCGCCCACCGTGGCTGCGCCAGCGTCGCATAGCCGTCGAGGGCCTGACTCAGCGGCTCGAGCGTCGCCTCGCGATACTCGGCCACCCGCCGCACAGCCGCCGCCAGCTCGTCGCCGTCGACATCGTGCCGACCCGCCAGCAGGTAGACGTCGGCGAAGTCGCGCCAACGGGTGTTTGCCACGCCGCGCTGCAACGCCGTCACCAACTTCTCGGCGTACACCATGGGGAGCGGATAGCCGGTCACCACGATTTCCCCGTCGAGCAGGCGCGGCAGCTTGATCAGCTGCGGGTCGGGCCAGATCGGGTCGCCTACGTTGACGTCGACGTGGAATGCCAACCGCGCGGCGGAGAGGCTGCCGGTAAGGCTGACACGCACGCCGGCATAGAGGTCGTCGTCCCGGATCGTCTCGGCAGTTGCGGCGGTCGCGTCGAAGACCAGGCCGTCATCGAGATGCCTACTCGCCACGTTGCGGACGATGGCGAGCACCTGATCGATGTCATTCGAGATCCATCGGCCCTGAAGATCCACGTCGCGGGTGGGCCTACGAGCGGAGTAGGCGGCCAGCAGCACACCGCCCTTGAGCACAAGCTTGTCGGCGTACGGGGAGTGGGCCAGGCGGGCAAGGAAGCCCTCCAGGGCGTAAACCTGGTGCAGCTCGTCCGTCGGACGATCGGTGCGGCGGGCGAGGTTCTGAAGGTCGAGATAGACGCGGCCAGCGACAGTGGCCCGCGTCGGACGTACGGTCACAGGAGGATCTCCAGCGCCTCTCGGAGTGGCCGCTCGGCCTTGGGGAAGTGCCGAGCCATGGTCAGCAGTTTCGACGGTGACGCGCCGCGCTGCCTCAGCCATCGCCTGAGGGCCGCGTACGCCAAATCCGGCCCCTCCCGGTGCCGCAGGCGGACGGCGTCGATGATGCTGCGTTCCGGGTTGTAGAGCCCGATCAAGGTTTCCGGGTCGAGTGGCAGCTCGGTGCGCCCGACCTCGAAGGTGGCGGGATCGAACCAGTGCCAGGCGACCGGCGCGGTGGTGGCCGGTCGATGCCGCCCGCGAGGCAGCGCGACGTCGATGCGGGACGGGATCTCGTCGGTGAGGCCGTGCCGCGCCAGCGCCGTGGCCAGGCAGAGCGTGGCCGAGGGGGCGCGGCGGGCGACCTCGATGAGATCGATGTCCGCCGCCTCCGCGTCATGGCGCCGGTAGAGGCCTCGGCCGACGGGCTCGATGAGCCCGCGGTCACGTAGCCGGTACAGCTGCCACTCGGAGAGGCCAGCGTCGAGGGCCTGCGAGTAGCGGAAGGTGGCCGGGAGCGCGTCAAGCCACGCACTCTCGGCCTTTGGCCTTGACCTCTCCGCAGACCCCACAGGGAAACTCTATACACGTGTCCGCCATATGTAGCGGATTTCCTTGGCAAGTCTCTCGCTCGAACCCTGCCCTCAGCGACTAAGCCCCCCAGCCAGGCCGATCTTGAGACGACCGACGCGCACCGGCTGGGGCGCGGCGGCCAACGGTCGGGACGAAAGGTCGGCCTGGAATGGCCGCTGGAGACCAGGCGGCGCCGATAAACGGACCACATGGATCCGCGACGTCACGCCGAAGCATTCCGCACGGTGGCCTGCCAGGTGCGCAGGGCCCGCTTGATGCGGTCGTTCTCGGCGCGGGTCTGGTCGAGCTGGCGGGTCCGCTCCCCCAGCTCGTAGGCGAGCCGGTGGAGCAACGCGTCGACGGCCTCCGGCTGGTAGCCGCGCCGACCGAGCGGAGTGCGTGGCAGCTCGACGGTGGCGAGCCGGTCAGGGACGAGCGGACCGGCCAGGGCGTTGCGGCTGCGGTAGGTGGCCATCAGCCGGCGAACCGGTCGGGTAGGTGGATCCGCTCGGCCGGGACCCCGGCGGCAAGCAGCCGCAGCCGCGACCCGGCGACCATCGCTGGCGGCCCGCAGAGGTAGACCTCCTGGCCGGGCCGGTGATGGTCCAGGGCCACGGTGAGCGCGTCACCCCGCTCCCCCGGCTCGGCGGCGGCGTCGTGGGAGAAGACGGGCACGATGGTCAGCCAGTCGTGGGCGCACTGCAGCTTGTCCAGGCTGATGGAGTCGTAGAGATCGGCGAGAGTGCGGGCGCCGGCGACCAGGGTCACCCGCCGGCCGGCCGGCGACGCGGCGACCTGCTCGACCAGGGCGCGTAGCGGCGCCAGCCCGGTGCCCCCGGCCACCAGCAGCAGGTCCGCCGGCGACGCCGGGTCGAGGGCCAGGCCGGTGCCGTACGGCGGGCCGAGCCAGAGCTGGTCGCCGGGGCGTACCGCGTCGACCAGGGCGCGGGAGACGGTGCCGGCGGCGACGGCGCGGACGTGGAACTCCAGGGTGCCGTCCGGGCGCGGGGCGTTGGCCGGCGAGTACCAGCGCCACCGGCCGGGCCAGCGCTCGGTGCAGAGGGGCACCGCCTGGCCGGGCTGGAAGGGCAGGCGCCGCCAGGGGCGTACGGTCAGGATGGCGATGCCGTCGGCGGCCCGGTCGTGGCCGATGGCCTGGGCCGGCCAGCAGGCCGGGCTGTCCCCGACCCGCTCGGCGCAGCGGGCCGCGGCCGCCGACGCACGCTGGCTGGCCCGCTCCCACGCCGCCGCCAGCTCGGGCGTCCACTGTGCTGCGGCGTGTCGGGCGACGGTTGCGGTCAACGCGTCCGCGATGGCCGGCTGGTGCGGCAGCAGACGGTAGCGGTGGTACGCCCGGCCGAGCACGGCCAGCAGCGCCGCCCGCCCGGCCGGGTCGTCGCCGCCGCTGGCCAGCCGCCCCAGCGCGGCGAGGAACACGGCCGCCTCCCGCTCCGGCAGCAGCCCCGGGCAGCGCTCCTCGACGGTGCACCAGAAGTGGTCGGCCGCCGGGCGGGCGTACCGCATGGTGGTTGTCCACGACGCGGCGAGGGCGGCGGTCACGAGCTGGCCTCGTCCGCGAAGGCCCGCCCGGCCGCGGCCACCGTGCCGGCCGGCACATCGAGCGCCCGGAGCACCCCGGCCAGATAGTCGACCACCCGGCGGTGCTGCGCCTCGGTCAGGCCCAGGCCGCGCCACGCCCCGGCAGCCGGTCGGGCGATGTCGCCGGCCGGCCCGCCGAGCGCCGCGGTGAGAGTCAGCGCCAGGTGCCCTGCGAGCCGGGCCTGATCAACCCCGATCAGGTACGGCGCCAGCTCGGCGTCCGCCGCCACCAGCCGCAGCCACCGGGCCACCGCGTCGCGCACCCCCGCCGGCCCCAGCCAGCCCTCCATCGGGTACGCCCCGAGCCCGGTCACGCCCACGGCAAGGCGTCCGGGTCGCCGGCGGCGACCAGCTCATCGACCCGCGCCTCGGTGACGCCGGCCGCCCGCAGCGTGCCCCGGCCCCAGCGGGCCAGCCGGCACGGATGCGGCACCCGCTCACTGCGGCACAGTGGACCCGCCGGCCACCGCTCCGGCGCGTGCACCAGCACCGCCCGTACGGCCAGCGCCACGTCATCGTCGCTGACCGGAGTGAGCACCGGGAAGTCGTCCAGCACCGCTGCCATCGAGAGCCCTTCCGTCGAGATCGAGAGATGGAGTGGCGCCGGGGCGGGCGGGGACGGCGGATGCGCTTCGGGGGTAACGCTCCACCGGAGCCCAGCACCCGCCCCAGGCCATGCGTCCAACCTCCCGGCCGGCGGGCTCCCGCCCCAGGGCAGGAACTCGGCGAAAGAGGCGCGAAAGTGTTGCATCACGATCACCGATCGGAGTAACTGTGTAGTGCTATTCAGTGACAGTCCGCAACGGAAGGTGCCGTCATGGCCCTGAAGCGACACCGCCTTGCCCAGCGGCGGAAGACGGTCGGCCACACCCAGGAGAGCCTCGCGGAGAAGCTCGGCGTCGACCGGACCACCATCGTTCGTTGGGAACGCGCCGAGTCGGCACCTCAACCGTGGGTCCGGCTCGGACTTGCGGAGGCGCTTCAGGTCACCCCCGACCAGTTGGACGAGCTGCTGAATGACCTGGGAAAGACTGACGGCCCTCAGCCGCCGACCCCAAGCGCGGGTCATGGCGGCAACGCGACTGTCAGCTTCGTGAGCGAGGCTACCGATGCTAGCGGACGCTGGAAAATCCTTGTTGGCGGACAGTTGAGTCCCTGCTCGCGGACAGCAGAAATCCTGTTGGGCGGTCAGGTGATCTCCGTCT
>NZ_JBEYTI010000054.1:0-28173 GCF_040642975.1 Micromonospora sp. NPDC047548 | reverse complement strand
AGACCGCGTGAAACGTTGAACTGGCTCAAACCGATCGAAGTGTTCAGCGATTTGGTAAGGAACGCAGTGTCGCCATGATCACTTGAATCCGCCCCGGTAGCGCGTGGTGCGCACCTTGGCGGGGTTGAACATCCCCTGTTCCTTGCCGGATGGCCACCACCTGCCGCCGCAGTAGCGGCGGCGCAGGTCTCTCCAGGTGATCCGGCGATGTTTCCGTCGCAGCCACGCTATGACTCGGCCCCAGAGGTAGGCGCTGAGGTAGCAGAAGGTGCGTGCGGACATGCCGGGCCGGAAGTAGGTGCACCAGCCCCGAAGCGCCGCGTTGAGCTGGCGCAGCAGGGCATCCAAGGGTTCGTTGGTGTCCATTCGCCGGCACAACATCTTCACCTTGCCCGTGATGGCCTTGACGGCCTTGCGGGAGGGATACCAGTAGATGTAGCGCCGGTTGGTGCCGCGCTTGCGGTGCCGCTGGATGCGCCACCCCAGAAAGTCGACACCCTCGTCGATGTGGGTAATCTTTGTTTTCTCCACCGACAGGCGCAGGCCCATCGGCGCGAGTATCGCCGCCGCTTGGTCGCGCACGCTGATCGCATGCTCACGGCCGCCGGTCACGAGGAGCAGCCAGTCGTCTGCGTACCTGATCAGGCGGTAGTTGCTCAGCCCGTGACGTTTGCGTTTGGCCCGCTCGACCGTGTTGGAACGTGGACCGCCGGGAAGCTGGGCGACGTGCTCGTCCAGCACCGACAGGGCAACGTTCGATAGCAACGGCGAGAGAATGCCCCCTTGCGGGGCACCGGTGCGACTGTCCCGTAGCGCGCCGTCCTCACCGAGGATGCCCGCCTTGAGGAACGCCTTCACCAAGGCCAGGACACGTCTGTCTCCGATCCGATGACGCACCCGCTCCAGAAGAGGAGCGTGCGCGATCTCGTCGAAACATGCCGTGATGTCACCTTCGACAATCCACTCGTAGGTGTTGTTGACGAACATGACCGTCTCGGCGATCGCGTCGTGAGCCCGGCGTCCGGGACGGAACCCGTAACTACACGGGAGGAAATCCGCCTCAAAAATCGGCTCCAGCACCAGCTTCAAGGATGCTTGGACCACCCGGTCGGTGATGGTGGCGATCCCCAGGCGACGCAGCTTGCCGCCGGTCTTGGGGATCATCCGCTCCCGCACCGGCAACGGACGGAAACTGCGGTCCTTCAACGAGGTCCGCAGCCCGTCGAGGAACTCCTCGACACCCAGCCCGACCTGGATGGATACGGCGGTTTGCCCATCCACCCCGGCCGTGCGTGCCCCTTTGTTGCCCCGCACCCGATCCCACGCCACCAACAGGAAGGCGGGATCGGCGACGAGATTGAACAGATCATCGAACCTGCGATGAGGATCATCACCGGCCCAACGGTGCAGCTTGGTCTGGATCTTCAGTACCCGAAGCTCGGCGCGTAACAGCGCCGACTCCAACTCATCGGTATTCACCGACGAACCTCCCGACATTCCAGCGTCCGCTCTGCTGACTTGCTGGCCCCCTTCGCCATGTACGCGCCTCTCGCGCGCCCGGACTACTACGGAGCCTCCGCCCTACCCGACAGCCATCAGCCGGCAACGAGCCTGCCCACCACCGCCCTGGATGGACAGCGGAACGGGCGACCGCGGATAGTTCCCACGTTCACGTGACATCGATTGACCAGGTCGGTGGCCAGCTCTACCCCGACAGCATCGCCACGCCTACGCCGCAGACCTTCAGCGTGGCCTCCCCACCGACGGATTCACTCGGCTTCGGAGTTGACCCCCGACGTCAACGCAGGGGGTCACGCACTGCACCCCGGCCCATATCCACCAGATTTGAGCCGGCACTCTTCTTACGGGGCTTCAACCACTGATTCACTCACGTTCCACCTTCTGATCTCGCTTGCCGAACCCAGCCCGTCTGGCAGTACCAGGCCGTCCCGGCGTTGTCGGGGCTGCTTCCCGCCCTCCCCGGCGTTCCCCGGCTCAGGCTGCCCCCAGCTGCACCACACCGCTGCGACGATGCGGCGGGAAGGTCTCCCACCTCCCTCGATGCCACGCACCTCGTGGCGCACGAAACCATACGAGACCGGCTCGAAGTCGGCCTCGAAAATCGGCTCCAGCACCAGCTTCAGCGCCGCCTGCACGACCCGGTCCGCCACGGTCGGTATGCCGAGGCGACGTACCTTGCCCGACCCTCCCGGTTTGGGGATGGCGCGTTCCCGCACCGGCAGCGGCCGGAACGTTCCCGCCTTCAACTGAGAACGCAGGTCGTCCAGGAAGCCCGGCACGCCCGTCTGCTCCTCGACGTCAGCGACCGTCAGGCCATCGACGCCAGCGGAGCGAGCACCCCGGTTACCCGCGACCCGGCCGAACGCCACGATCAGCGTCGCCGGGTCGTGCACGAGATTGAACAGGTCATCGAACCGGCGGCCTCGATCGGCCGCCGCCCAACGGTGAAGCTTGGCCTGCATCCCCGATACCCTGGCGAACGGATACCACCCTTCACCAGGACCGCCGGGATTCCCCGGCGGATCTTTCGGCATTGCAGCCTCCTTCCCTTCTACAACCGCTGCCGCCCTTCCCCATGTGACCGGCTCTCCCGGCCTCGGAGTACTACGACGGCTCCGCCCCACCCCGATCCGATCGGTCGACGGTGGACCCAGCCCGCCCCACGCGCTGGCTACACGCTGGCCGGGCAGAACCGAGGTGGTTCCCGTGTTCACTGCTGTTCGCTCGACGAAGGAGGAGCCCTGCTATGCCCCAGCGGCATCGCCACGGCTACCCCGCAGCACTTCACCGCGGCCTCCCGGCAGCCGAACCCAGAACCACCCAGGAGTTCCCCTACGACACGTAGTCGAGGGTGCGCACCGCATCCGACCCGCATCCGCCAGATTCAGAGTCGGTTACATCTTGAGGGGCGTAAGAACACAGGTTCCTCGCGTACTCCTCTCCGTCCTGCTCACCGAACCCGCACCATCTGGCAGTCCTGGCACGTCCCGGCTTTGTCAGGGCTGCTCCCACCCTCCCCGGCACCTCCCGGGTCAGGCTGCCCTCAGCTCCACCGCCCTGCTGCGACAGGGCCAGCGGCGAAGGTCTCTCACCTCCACTCGAAACAACAGCGCCTCACGGCGCACGGACCCGGGACGTGACCTTCCACGAGGACGCCCACCGGGCACGTACCGGCAACGGACCCGCCGTCGTAGCGGTCCTACGCAACACCGCCATCGGATTCCACTGCGGCAACGGCGAGACCAACATCGCCAGAGCCACCCGACGCGCCAACCGACGCCCCCACGACCTCATCACCACCGTGACCAGCAGCTACCCAACTACGCAATGACCCTGCTCGTGGGCCCGACCAACTCAAACGGACGACCAGGACAATCTCTCGGCTGGGGACACCTGGTCAAAAATGTCCCATCTCCTACGAGGTCAGGCCGCGACCGAGTAGTCCAGCTTCGCCGCCCGCTCCCGCAGGTCAGCCAGTCGCTTCTGCGGATTGAGCGCCCGGATGACCTCATCGGTCAGGGGCTGCAGCGCGAGGATCTGCTCGACCACGGTTCTGTCCAGCTCGACCTCGTAGACCGACCAGGCATGTTCCAGGTATTCCTCCGCTGCGCCGTCGCACAGGATGTCGAGCAGCCAGGCCCCGTCGGGATCGGACTCCTCGTCGTCGGCGGGCGAGAGGTCGATCCCGTCGCCGGCGTGCCACCGGTCGTCCCCGGACCGTCGCCAGAGCACGAACGTGGCGTCGAGCGTGCCATCCTCGTGGCAGAACGTGGGCTCGTGCACCAGCGGCGCGAACTGTTCGGGCAGCCCCTCCAGCAGGCCGGGCCATAGTTGGCCGCCGGTGTGGTTGTGCATTGGTGAATCGTGGTAGACGCCGCGGATGAAAGCACCGTCGGCGGTGAGGACGATGTCGTGCTCCTCGCCGCTGCCGTTGCGCATCGACGCCGCTTCGCGCGCTCGCCCCGTCCGCGGCTGTAGTCGTAGTAGACGCCATCGACGATGGAGTCGAGCATCGCCAGGGCTCGGGAGCGGTCGCGCACCACATCGATGGGTGGCAGCTTGGCAGCCGTGTCGTAGACGGTCACCCCGCGAGCCTACGAGTCGGCGCCGTCCCGATGCGTCTCCACAGGTGCGGACGGGTCGACCCGGACGTGACGATGGTCGGGGGATCACCGCAACCGGCCAGCGCAAGCACCCGCTCCTGCTGCTGCCTGACCGGGATTGATCAGTAGATCCTGGCGCTCTTGAGCAAGCACGATGATCCGTCGAGGCAGGACTCCGGTTCTGACCTGAGGAGGTGGATCCCTCAGGTGGGAACGGGTGGCTCTGACGGCGCTGGGCCGAAGAGCTTCGGCTCGACCTCGGCCTCCGCCGGTGGCAACATCCCGGGGAGTGCCGGTCAGGGGAGCGGAGCGGCCGGCGCGTGGCCGATGGCCCCTGTCGGCCGTTCGGCCGAGAAGGTGCCGAATGATCGGTCACCGTGCCCTGTCGAGTAGATCATCGCGGCTCGCCGGTCGGGGCACGTGACTCACCGGAGTGGTCCGCCCCTCGCCCGTCCGGCCGCTTGGCCGAGCGCGGGCTCGGGTGTGGACTGATACAGATCGCTCCGATCGTTGTTTCACGCTGGCAACGTTGGGGTACTTAACTGATCTGTGACCAGGTCCGTTCACCGCGTCGACGGTCACGCCGGGTGACGAACCTCCGCGAGCGTTTCCGGTTCTCATTCTGTTACGGCGACACGCCGTTTAGCGGCATTGATGTTCGTCACCCTCGGATGTCGGCTTTCTGCCTTGTTGCACTCGAACCGTCCACTTAGCCTGGGCGCGCTCGAGATTCAACGGGGGGAGCGGCAAAGTGAGACTGCAGATTCGGCTGCTGGGCAGCGTGGAGCTGCGCGTCGACGACCAGGTCGTCACGCCGGGGGCGGCCAAGCGAAGGGCCGTCCTCGCCGGTCTGGCGCTGGAGGCCAACCACTCGGTCTCGTTGCCGCGACTCGTCGACATGGTCTGGTCCGACGTCCCACCCGCCTCTGCGGTGGCGAATCTGCGGTCCCACGCCGCCGGGCTGCGCCGGACGCTGGGTGACCGGCTGGTCGCCCGCCCCAACGCCTACGAGCTGCGGCTGTCGCCGCACGAGCTGGACGTCACGGAGTTCCACCGGCTCGCGGGTGAGGGGCGGTCCCTGCTCGCGACGCCCGACCCCGCCGGCGCCGTCGCCACCCTCACCGCCGCGCTGGCCCACTGGCGCGGGGCGTCGGGTGACGGCCTGCCCCGAGGCACCGCACTGGACAACCGGTGGGCCAGCCTCGACGAACAGCGGCTCCAGGTGTTCGAAGAGCTCGCCGAGGCGCGCCTGGCCGCCGGCGAGCACCAGCATCTCCTGACCGAGCTGCGCGGCCACCTCGCCGCCCAGCCGCTGCGTGAGCGCGCCTGGGGGCAGCTCATGCTTGCCCTCTACCGCTGCGGGGACGTCCCGGCGGCGCTCACCGTCTACCGGGACGCCCGGGCCGTACTCGACGAGCAGCTCGGCATCGAGCCCGGCGAGGAGCTGGCCAGCATGCACCGCGCGATGCTCGACCGGGCGTCCGAGCTGGCGTACACCCCGCCGTGCGCGCCGATCGCCACCGCGACCCCACCGCCGGCTCCGACCGTCGCCGCTGCGCCGCCGCCGACCTCGCCGGCCAGGCCGGCCGGGGGCGCCGGCTGGGCGGTGCCCCGCGAGCTGCCGGCCGGTCTGGTCACCTTCGTCGGCCGGGGCCGGGAGACCAGCGAGGTGGTCACCACCCTCCGGGGTACGACCCGCGCCGCCGTGGTCGTCACCGGCGCGTTCGGCAGCGGCAAGACCGCCCTGGCGGTACGCGCCGCGCACGCCGTCGCCGCCGACTTCCCGGACGGACAGGTCTTCGTCGACCTCGGCAACCGGACCCCGGTGACCTCGGGTGAGGTGCTGGGCCGGGTACTGCGCGCGCTCGGGGTCGCCCCCGCCGACGTACCGGAGAACACCGACGAGCGGGCCGGGTGGTTCCGGTCGCTGGTCGCCGGGCGACGGCTGCTGCTGGTGGTGGACGGGGTCACCCGTGCCGCCCAGGTGCGACCGCTGCTCCCGGCCGGTCCCGGCCCCGCCCTCGTCGTGATCGGCCAGCGCCGGTTGGGCAGCCTGGACGGGGTACGGCGGGTGAGCCTCCGCCCGCTCGTCGCCGCTGACGCGCGCGACCTGCTGGTGGCTCTCGCCGGCCCGGAGCGGCTGGCCGTCGTCCCGGCGGCCACCGGCGAGCTGGTACGTCTCTGCACCGGGTCGGTGCTCGCCCTGCGGGTTGCCGGCACGCGCCTGGCGGCCCGGCCGGACATGTCGGTGGGTGCGTTGGTCGGCCAGCTCGCCGACGGGCGGGAACGGCTGGACCTGCTGGACTACGAGGACCTGTCGGTGCGGGCCAGCCTGGCCACCGTCGTCGCCGCCGTCCGCAGCGACGACGAGGCGGCCGCGCGGCTCCTCACCCTGCTTGGCGCGGCGCCCGACGCCCTGCGCCGGCCCGAGCGGGTCGCCCGGCAGCTCGGGATCACCGGCACGCGGCTGCGCCGTACCCTGGACGACCTGTTGGACGCGCATCTGGTCCAGCGGGACGAGCCCGGCGGCTACCGGCTGCCGGCGCTGGTCCGGGAGTACGCCGCCGAGCTGGCCGACGTGCCGACCGTCCTGGCGCACCCGCTGACCGGCCGGCGGGGCGACCCCCTGGCCGCCTGACCGATCACCGACACCCGCTGACCAGACCATCGCTCTGGCCCAGGCCGGCGCTGGCGGCGGGGGACTGGTGCGAGACGACCTCAGGAGACCTCGCGGACGATCGCCACCGCCACCCGGCAGAACTCGTCCATGTCCGGGTTGAACCCGGCGGCGATGTCCGGGTGCAGCCCGGCGCGGGTCTCGTCGAGCAGCCGCTGGCAGACCTGCTCGACCGGCTCGCCCGCATAGCTGGCGCGGACCCGGTCGGTGGCCGCCTGCAGGGCCGAGGTCAGCTGATCCTCCAGCGGGCCGCGCAGCTTCTGCTGCACGGGGTCGAGCCCGCTCGGGTCGAGCGTGACATGTGGCTCCGACATCGGCGCTCCCTTCGTCGGCGTCCGCGGTACCCCACCGCGGTCGTCGGTCAAACCCCGGCCGGTACGGCGGCCACCCGAACCTGGTACGAGAAGTCCTCCGCGGACTCCTCCACGTACGACAGCCGCCGGATCTGCCGGTCGTTTGCGTAGAGCGCCACGTCGACCAGGACGCCGAGGTGGGCCAGCCCGATGTTGGCGACCCGCTTCTTGTCCTGGAGCACGGCGCACACGCCGCCGAGCAGGCTGCTGGCGTCCGAGGTGCGGTGTCCCGGCGGGCAGCGCATGGTCAGGTCGACCTCGACCGGCCCGGCCAGCGGCGTCCAGCCGGTGTGCTGAGCCGCGGCGCAGGCCGCCTGGAGCAGGGCGCGGACCCTCGTCGCCTGCCGATGCCCGGCGGCGAAGATGGACAGCGCTTCGGTCTTGACCGGTGGCAGGCCGCTCACCTCGAACGTCAGGGCGAGTGCGCGGGTGTCCTGCACGACGGCACCTCCTCGTGGGGACGATCCTGCCCAACCGGTGGACCGGCAGAGGGAAGTTCGCGCGAGAACCAACCGATCGGGCGGGTTGTGGGTCGGCCAGAGGCGTATCGACTTCGACGGCGACGCGCTGGCTCGGGGAGTCGTCCAAACGCTAGCTGACCCGTTGGGCGCAGGGTAGCCCCGCCGCGCCCACCTGCTGGGACGGCCGCCGGTCAGGCCGCGGGGCGCGGGGCGAAGGCGCAGAACTCGTTGCCTTCCGGGTCGGCGAGCACCCACCAGCCGACCGTCTCGTCGGGCTCGCGTAGCAGCGTCGCCCCGGCGGCGATCAGCGCGGTGGCGTCCCGGCCGGGCAGGTCGACGTCCCAGTGCACCCGGTTCTTCACCCGCTTCCGCTCGGGCACCGGGTCGAAGACCCAGTAGTCCCACGGGAAGCCGGCCGCGCCGACCACCGAGGCGTGGCCCTCCTCCGAGGTCTCCACCCGCCCGCCCACCACGCCCGCCCACCAGGTGGCCTGGGCGATCGGGTCGGCGCTGTCCACCACCAGCTCGAACGGCCCGGGCCGGGCGCCCTCCCGGGGCGCGAACGCGCAGAACTGGTTGCCCTCCGGGTCGGCGAGGACCCACCAGCTGACCTCGGCGTCCGGCTCCTGCACCAGCCGGGCGCCGGCGGCCAGCAGCGCCGCCGGGTCGGCGTCGGCCAGCCGCAGGTCCAGGTGGACCCGGGTCTTGCCGGTACGCGGTTCGGGCACCCGGTTGACCCAGATCGACTCCGGCCCGGCCCCGGCCGGCCGCGGGTCGACCCGGACGTCCCCGTCGCCGGTGTCGATCACCTCGCCACCGAGGATCCGGGCCCAGAACCCGCCCAGCGAGTGGGGGTCGGCGGCGTCCATGCAGAGGTCCTTGAAGCGCGCGATCATCCGGTCATCATGCCCGCCGGCCCCGACATCACGCCGCCCCGCGTGTGGCCCGACGGCGCACCGCGCGGCGAACCGGCTGGCGGTGCGGCGGGCTGTGGTCGGCCCATGATCGGGTTGCGGCCGGGTCGCGGGCGCCTTGGCCGACGGCCCCTCGCGCGTGCACCGCACCGGTCGCCGCACCGGCAAGTCACCGACCTCGGCGCCGCACCGGCCCCGGGCCGCGCTCCGGCACCGTTACCGCAGGTTACGACCGGCTCCTGCGGTGGGTACCTCAGCCGCACGCTTTGCTCTGCTGCCGCGCAGGCAACAGTGACTGTCGGTTTCTGTTGCGGGGAGGGCAGCAGAGCAAAGCGTGCGAGGGAGGGTGGCGGGACGGGCGCGGCGTTCGGCATCGTGGCCGGTCAGGAGGCTGGGCTGTACTCGGCGGCGGGAGCGGGTCTTGATGAGGCGTCAGCCCGATGACGGAACGTGACGACCCGCGCCGCGCGGAATCGCTGTCACCAGGAGTGACGAAGGGGCAGGCCGAGGAAGTGGGCGTACCCCTCCAGCGCCGCCTCGACCCGCCCGCGCACCGCCGCGTCGAACGGGGCCAGCGGCCGCACCGTCGCGGTGACCCGGGCCCGGCCGACGGTGCGCTTCCAGGTGCCGACCACCCGGCCGCCGCGCACGATCGTGGACTGGAAGACACCGTTGCCGCCAGGGACCACGGCCTGCCGGTGCGCCGGGTCGAGCATCAGCGTGCGGTCCTTGTAGCCGAGCAGGTATTCGTCGAACCCGGGCAGCGCCAGCACGTCGTCGCGCGGCGTGCGGGGCGCATCGAGCAGGGCCGTGTCGACGACGGCCGGCACCCCGTCGACCTCCACGGTCGCCAGTTCGTCGCCGGCCACCGCGATGCCCCGCCTGGCGTCGGCGGCGGTCAGCCCCGTCCAACCGGCAAAGTCCTGCCGGGTGGTCGGCCCGTGGCTGCGGAAGTAGCGCAGCGCCAGCAGGCCGAGCGCCTCGTCGCGCTCCGGGCGGTGTGGCGCGGGCGCCCACTCGGCAAGCAGGGCGAAGGTCTGCTCGGTGCCGACGTGCGGCGCGATGCAGGTGACGCCGCGCTGGCTGGCGTACCAGAGCAGGTGGTAGCCGCGCTGCCCGGCGGTGTCGATGCCGGCGGCGGCCAGGGTGGCCAGGCACTGTGCGCGGGTGAGCCGGCCGCCGCCGGCCAGCGCGGCGCCGAGCACCTCGGCCGCCCGGTCGGCCTCGGCCTCGGTGAGGCCGAGCGCGGCCCGGCGGGCCGCCGCACCGGTCAGCGCCCGCACGCCGGTCAGCTCCAACATCCAGCGGGCGTCCCGCGGGGGTACGAGGTGCACGGTGCCCCGCATCGGCCAGGTCCGCAACGCCTCCCGGCGTTCCAGCGCCGCCCGCACGTCCGCCGCCGTCCACCCGGGCAGCCGCGCGCCCAGCGACCACATGCCGCTCGCCACGTCCTGGGCCTGCATCGCGCCGAACCACCCGACCACGCCGGCGACGTCCCGCGGCCGGCCGCGCGGGTGCTCCCGCAACAGCAGGCTGCTCATCCGCAACGCCAACGCCTCGCCACCGGTCAACCGCACGTCGCCGCCCTTCCGCCGAGAACGACGGCCAGCCTAGGTGGCGGCACCGACACTGAGCCGGACGCTCAGGCCGCCGACCCGGTGGCGGAGCCCCCATCCGTGCCACAGCCGGACCGGATCGGCCGACCTGCGCAGTTTCACCCCGCAAGTAACGGGTAGTCGCGGGAGCTGATCCGAATTGAGGAGGGACGTGTCGATGGACGGCCAGGTCAAGGTAGCGGTGATCTACTACAGCGCGACCGGCATCACCTACCAGATGGCGCAGGCGGCCTGCGAGGCCGCCGGCGAGGCCGGCGCGGAGGTGCGCCTGCGGAAGGTGCACGAGCTGGCGCCGGACGAGGCGATCCGGTCCAACTCGGGCTGGCAGGCCCACCACCTGGAGACGCAGGACGTCCCCGAGGCCCAGCTCGACGACCTGTCCTGGGCCGATGTGCTCATTTTCGGCTCGCCCACCCGTTACGGCATGGTCGCCGCTCAGCTCAAGCAGTTCATCGACACCACCGGCCCGCTCTGGTCGCAGGGCGCCCTGGCCGACAAGGTCTACAGCGCCTTCACCTCCACCGCCACCTCCCACGGTGGGCAGGAGTCCACCCTGTTGTCCCTGTTCACGATCTTCTACCACTGGGGCGGCATCGTGGTGACCCCCGGCTACACCGACCCCAGCCAGTTCGTCGCGGGCAACCCGTACGGCGCCTCGCACACCAGCAACAACGGGGAGATCGCCCCGGACCACCTGGCGTTGGCCGCCACCGCCCTGACCGCCAAGCGGGCGGTGCGCCTCGGCGCGGCGGTCAAGCGCGGCATGGCGGCGAGCTGACGCACGAGGCGACCGGTGGCCCGGGCGGGGGCTCTCGACCCGTCCGGTCCACCGGTCGCCGCAACCCCTACCCGCGATCGGTCGGACCATGCGCGGTCAGCGCCGGACGGGCCAGCAGGTGCCCGAGCAGATCCGCCAGGACCGCCATGCCGTCCCGGCTGAGCACCGACTCCGGGTGGAACTGCACCCCGGCGAAACCGGGGCCGCCCAGCCGAAGACCGACACGTCCCGCTGCAACCCCTGGTACGGCGCCTGCCGCCGGTGCAGCGGCAGTGCCAGCAGGCGAGCGAGCAGCTGGTGGCCGAGGCAGACCGCGAGCGTCGGCAGCCCGGCGGCCAGCCGGTCGGCCAGCAGCGCGCACAGCGCCGCCATCTTCGGCTCGGTGACCGCGCCCGGGTCGCCCGGCCCGGGCCCCACCACCACCAGGTCGTACCCGTCGAGCGGGGCGGCCCGCTGCCACGGACGGACGTCCACGGTGAGGCTCAGGGCGCCGAGCTGGTGGGCGAGCATCCCGGTGAAGGTCGGTTCTCCTCCGGGCCGTCGGCGCCGCCCGTTCGAGGCGGTCCGGGGAGCCGGGGATGTACCGGCGGCCGCCTCGTCGGGCGGCCGCGGGGAAAGCTACGCGCGGAAGGAGGCCGCCGGGTCGGCGGGCCACCAGCAGGACAGGTGCGCGAGCATGCCGACCACCCTACGCGTCCGCCGCCGGGCACGGAAGCCGTCCGGGGTACGCGGTCACGCGCCGGCCACTGATCGAGGCTTCGTCGGCCCGACCGGCGGGTACCGTGACCCGCGATGAACATTCTCGCTCTCGACCTCGGCACGTCCTCGGTACGCGGGCTCGTGCTGGACGCCGACGCGGAACCGCGGCCGGGCGCGCTGGCCCGCCGCAAGGTGCACCTGAGCGTCGGTGACGACGGCACCGGCACCCTCGACGCCGCGCGTTACCTGGCCTGCCTGGCGGAGTGCCTGGACGAGCTCGCCGCCGCCGGGCACCTGCGGGAGGTGGAGCTGGTCGCGATCTCGGCGCAGTGGCACTCGGTGCTGCCGCTGGACCACACCGGTGCGCCACTCGGACCGGTCCTCACCTGGCTGGACACCCGCCCAGCGCCGGCCCCTGGCGCTGCCGGACCGGCCGATCCGGACGCCTACCACGAACGCACCGGCGCGTGGTGGCACCGCTGCTACTGGCCGGTCCGGCTGCCCTGGCTGCGGGCGCGGTCCGGCACCCCGGTCGCCCGGTTCGCCGGCCTGGTCGAGTACGTCCTCGGCGAGCTGCTCGACGCCGCGCCGATGTCGGTCTCCATGGCCTCCGGCACCGGGCTGCTCGACCTGCGCGCGCTGAGCTGGGACGCCGAGGCCTGCGACCTGGCCGGCCTGCGCCCGGGCGAGCTGCCCGAGCTGGCGCCGACGCGGTGGCGCGGGAGGCTGCGCCCGGAGCACGCCCGCCGGTGGCCGCAGCTGGTTGCTGCGGCCTGGGCCGCCCCGGTTGGTGACGGGGCCGCGTCCAACGTGGGCTCCGGTTGCGTGGACCGGCGGCGCGCCGCGGTGACCGTGGGCACCTCCGCCGCGATCCGCCTGCTGCAACGGCTCCCGGCCGGGGAACGGCTCCCGCCGCTGCCGGAGCAGCTCTGGCGCTACCGGGTGGACCACGAGTACATCGTGACCGGGGCGGCCTACTCCTGCGGCGGCAACCTGTTCGCCTGGGCCAACCGGGAGCTGCGGCTGCCCGAGGGCCCGGAGTTGGCGGCCGCGCTGGCCCGCGTGCCGCCGGACGGCGGCGGGGTGGTGGCGGACCCCCGCCTCGGCGGCGACCGGCCGCCCGGCGTCGCCCCGGCCGGCGTGGGCCTGCTGCGTGGGCTCAGCTTCTCCACCGCCGGCGTCGAGATCCTGGCCGGACTGATGGCCGGCCTGTGCCGGATGTCCGCCGACGACCTGGCTGTGCTGGAGTCCACCGCGGACGCACCGGTCGAGGTGGTGCTGGGCGGGGGAGCGTTGGCGGCCTCCGCCTGGTGGCGCGCGGCGTTCGCCGCGGCGCTGGCCCCCCGGCCGGTACGGCATCGCGCCGAGCCGGAGATCGGTGCCATCGGGGCGGCGCTGGTGGCGCTGGGCCGGGTGGCCGAGGCGGACCGGCTGCCGGTGGCCGACCGGATCGGCGGGGAGCGCGCGCCCGAGCCCTCCGGCGCCGCTTCCTGACAGACGTGCCTCATGGCCCGTTGACACAGCTCGCGGGCCTGGTTGGATGGACCCGATCCCTGACGCGGGGAGGCGGGGACCGAGGAGGCAGGTGTGGGCGCAGGTCCCGACCGGACGCGGGGCGAGCAGCCGGGTCGGAGCCGGTGGGACGTCCAGGCCGTCCCCCACCGGCGGCGCTCGCCGTTCCGGCTGCGCGACTGGCGGATGCGCACCAAGCTCGCCACGGTACTGGTCATTCCGTCCGTGGCCTTCCTGGTGCTCGCCGGGGTGCAGACCGCGGCGCTGGTCGGGCAGACCACCGTGCTGAGCGACTTCGCCCGGCAGGTCGGCATCGGCCGGCAGATCATCACCGTGGTGGACCGGCTCCAGCAGGAGCGGGACCGCTCGGCGGGGGAGCTGGCCGAGCTGCGCCGGGTCGGGGCCGGGGCCGACCGGGACGCCGCGATCAACGCGCTGCGGCCGTTGCAGGTGGCCACCGACGAGGCCGTCACCGACCTGCGCGGGGCGGCGCAGCCGCTGGCCGACGCCGACGCGTCCTGGCGGGTGGCGTACGGGGAGGCACTGAGGGCGTACGACCAGGTGGTCTACATCCGGCCCACGGTGCCGCCGGCGGTGCTGAGCAGCGACACCATCCTGAGCAACTACCACCGGGCCATCGACGCGCTGCTCAACCTGCTGGCGGAGCCCTCGCCCGGGGAGGGGCAGCGCGCCCTCACCGACGCCGTGCTGCGCTACGTGCAGCTGGCCCGGGTCAAGGAGCTGTCGTCCCGGATCCGCGGGCAGCTCTACGCGGCCGCCCGGGCCGACCGGTACGACCTGGACGACGAGGTCACTCTCACCGACCTGCGGGCCCAGCAGCTGGCCGCGCTCGGCGCGTTCCGGGTCGCCGCCACCAACGGGCAGGTCCAGCTCTACGACCGGACCTCGGTCGATCCCGCGTTCGTCGGCGCGATGAAGCTGGAGGAGAGGAGCCTGCCCACCGGCGACGCCCGGGCGGAGGTGCTGCCCGCGGCCCAGTGGTGGGCTGCCAGCGAGGCGCGGCAGGAGCTGCTGCGCCAGCTGGAGGCGCGGGTGCTGGACGACGCGGTGACCCAGGCCGACGAGGTCAGCGGCGACCGGCTGCGTACCACCCTGCTGGTGGCCGGCGGCATCGTCGTGGTGCTCGGGCTCGCCGTGCTGCTCGCCCTGCTGATCGGCCGGTCCATCGCCAACTCGATGCAGCGGTTGCGCGGCCAGGCCCTGCGGATCGCGCACATCGAGCTGCCGGACGCGCTGGACCGGCTCCGGTCCGTGCAGGGCGGCGTCCCCACGATCGACGTGCCACCCCCGGTCGTCCGTGCCCGCGACGAGATCGGCGAGTTGGCCGAGGCGTTCGTCGCCGTGCACCGCAGCGCGGTCAGCGTCGCGATGGAGCAGGCGGAGACGCGGCGCACCGTCAACGCGATGTTCGTCAACCTGGCCCGACGCAGCCAGGTGCTGGTGGAGCGGCAGCTGGAGTTGCTCGACGACCTGGAACGGGAGGAGGCCGACCCGGTCCAGCTGGAGAACCTGTTCAAGCTGGATCATCTGGCCGCCCGGATGCGCCGTAACGACGAGAGCCTGCTGGTGTTGGCCGGCACCGAGTCCACCCGGCGGTGGAACCGCCCGGTCGGTCTCGGGGCGGTGCTCCTCGCCGCCAGCGCGGAGATCGAGCAGTACCAGCGGGTCCGCCGCGAGTCGGTGGCCGACCTGCACGTGGTCGGGCACGTCGTCGGGGAACTGGTGCACCTGCTGGCCGAGCTGCTGGAGAACGCCACCGCCTTCTCCCGGCCGGACACCGTGGTCCGGGTGAACGCCCGCGCCGAGGGCGGCGGCGCACTGCTGGAGATCGCCGACCAGGGGCTCGGGATGAGCCCGGCCGCACTGGACCACGCCAACACGCTGCTGGCCTCCCCGCCGGCCGCCGACGTCGCCGCCTCGGAGCGGATGGGCCTGTTCGTGGTCAGTCACCTCGCCGCCCGGCACGGCATCCGGGTACGCCTCAGCGGCGGCGCCCAGGGCCTGGCCGCCCGGATTCAGCTCCCCGTCACGCTGTTGGCCGCTCGGCCTTCGGCGCAGCTGGACGCGCCGGTGTCGCCGCGGATGCTCACCACGGCGGTCGCCGGCGCGACCGGGCCCGGTGGGCCGATCCGTCCGGCCGGTCCGCCGGCTTCGCCGGAGTTGCCGGTGGCGGGCCGTCGCCCCGCCCCGGCTCCGGTGGCGCCCGCCCAGTGGCGGCCGGTGCCGGTCCGCGCCGAGGACGTGTTGTCGCCGGCCGCCGGCGCCCCGGCGGCCGGGGGTGTCTGGTGGTCCCGCCAGGGGCCGATGCCCTCCGCACCGGTGTCGACCGGTGGGGTGACGCCACCTCCCGCGTCACCGGTCACCGGGGGCACCAACCATCGTGGCCTCCCGGTGCGGGTGCCGATGGCGCAGCTCTCCGCCGTCATCGAGCCGGCCCGTCCGAGCGTTTCCGGGTTCCGGGAGGACCCGGACCCGGAGGCGGTCGGCGGGATGCTGTCGCGGCTGTACAGCGGGGTCCGCCGGGCGGAGATCGAGGAGACCCGGGAGACAATCTTGCCGCCCGCGGGTGGGCACGGCGAAGGAGCAGCTACTAGTGGTTGCTTTCCTTTTTAGAGCTGTCCATAATTGACTGTCGTGGGTAGTGTTTATCGGATCGGCGAGTTTGCCAGGCGGGTGGGTCGCTCGGTGAGCACGGTGCGTCGGTGGGAGGCGGAGGGCCGGATTGCGGCCCGTCGTTTGCCGTCCGGGCAGCGGTATTTCGACGATTCGGATGTGCGTAGGGTGCTGCAGTCGGGTTTCGACGCCGACCGGCGGAAGGTTGTGGTGTACTGCCGGGTCTCGTCGCCGGGTCAGAAGCCGGATTTGGCCTCGCAGGTGGCGGCGATGCAACAGTTCTGTCTCGCTCGTGGTCTGGCTGTGGATGAGTGGATCAGCGAGGTCGGCGGTGGGATGAATCTTCGCCGTGAGAAGTTCCTGGCGTTGATGGACGCCGTCGACCGGGGTGAGGTCGCCACTGTGGTGGTGGCGCACGAGGACCGGTTGGCCCGGTTCGGGTTCGATTTGCTGGAGCATGTGGCGGCGCGTGGCGGCTGCGAGATCGTGGTGGCCAACCAGGAGTCCCTGTCCCCGCGGCAGGAGTTGGTCGAGGACTTCCTGGACATCGTGCACTCCTTCTCGTGCCGGCTGTATGGTCTGCGCCGCTACGAGAAGGAGTTGAAAAGGGCGGACTTGGCCATGGAGGGTGACCGGTGAAGGTCACCCGGATCGCCTACTCGGCCCGCCTGAATTCGGGCAGGTATGCCGTCCTGGTGGAGCAGGCCTGTCGGTTGGGTCGGGTGCGCAGCGAGGTGTGGCAGCGGTACGGCTCGGTCCTCGGAGTCGGGTCCGGGTTGAGAGACCGGCAAGTGCGGGACCGGTGGCTGGCCGACGGCACACACGCGTTGTTTGGTGTGCTGGCAAATGCGTGGAAGGAAACCGTCCGCGACGCCATGGCCGACATCGCAGCGAACCTGGAGGCGGCCAAGGTCGACGTCCGGCGGGCGATCAGCCGACGCACCAACGATCCGGCCGAGCGTAAGCGGATGTTCACCGCGCTGAAGGCGGACCAGTGGGCCAGTGACCCGTTCCTGGCCCGGCAGATGCGTAAGCATTGGAAGCGGGGCCGCAACCGCACACACGATCAGATCGTGGTGCGCGCCGACAAGTACAACACGCTCGTTGACGGGCGGGGCCGGTTGTGGCTGGCGATTCCCGGCCTCGAGCCCCGCAAGATGGTCAGGATCCCGTTGTCCACGACGGTCGCGCCGACGGGTACCTTGCGGCTGATCCTGCGCAGCGGCCGGGTCGAGGTGCACTACCAGATCGACGCGGCGCAGATGCGGTCGTCGCAGCGGCCGTGCGGCGACCGGACGTTGGGTGTGGACAAGGGCTACACCGAAGCCCTGACCGACTCCGACGGCCAGCCCCACGGTGCAGGGCTCGGCGTGCTGCTGACCGCCCAGTCGGATCGGTTGAAGGAACGTAACCGGCGTCGGGCGAAGCTGCGCTCGATTGCGAACACCGCCGCCCTGCGTGGTGACCACGCGAAAGCGCACCGGATCAAGGTCGACAATCTCGGCACGGTGAAGCGGGATCGGCAGGCGGCCCGGCATCGGGCGCGGGTGCGTACGGAGATCTTCACCGCCGTGCACGAGGTCGTCGACGAGGCCGTCACCGTGATCGCCGAGGATCTCACCAAACGCTTCACCGGACGCAAGAAGCTTCCTAAGAACATCAACCGGCGTCTCGCCGCATGGACCAAAGGAGTCACCGCCGAGGCCCTGAAAAGCGTGTCGGAGCGTAGAGGTTCTACGCTCGTTCCCGTCAACGCCGCCTACACCTCACAAACCTGTCACCGCTGCGGCGCCTTCGGCCGACGTAGCGGGGACCGGTTTCACTGCACTCCGTGCGGGGTGGTGTGGCAGGCCGACGTGAACGCCGCGATCAACATCCTGCACCGAGCCGGCGACCCCGACATCGCCCTGCACACCCCACACCACACGGTGAAGCAGATCCTGCAGGACCGGACCGATCGCCACCGGACCAGACTGCCGGTCCAGGACTCCAACCCAGCCACCGCTGGGCGGAGAGCGAATCATCCGAACTGCTCAGCTATGAGCAACGAGTAGGAAGCAGGACGACAGTGATGACGTTGAGCCAGGAGGCGCAGGACCTGAGCTGGCTGGTGAACGCGTTCGCGGAGCGGGTGCCGGGGGTGGCCCACGCGGTGGTGGTCTCCTCCGACGGGCTGCTGGTGGCGGTCTCGGCACACCTGCCCCGGGACCACGCCGACAAGCTCGCCGCGGTGACCTCCGGGCTGATGAGCATCACCGCGGGGGCTGCCCAGATGTTCGACGGCGACGTCGTCAAGCAGACGGTCGTCGAGATGGGGCGCGGCTACTTCCTGGTGATGCAGATCCGCGACGGCTCCATCCTGGCCACGCTGGCCGGGGCGGACGCCGACATCGGCGTGGTCGGCTACGAGATGGCCCGGCTGGCCAAGCAGGCCGGTGAGATGCTCACCCCGGCGCTCCGCGCCGAGTTGCAGCAGGCGCTGCCCCGCTGACCGAGCGCCCCCGCTGACCGATGGCCCCCGCTCGGCCCGGACCGGCGCCCGCGGGCCGGGCCCGTCCGGCCGGGATGGGTCGGTCCATCGGACCGCCCCCACGCGGTCCGGCGCGCCGGCCCCGGCCGGTGGGGGTTCAGAGGCCGTTGTCGCTGATCACCTGCCGGTACCAGTGCGCGCTGTGCTTGGGGATGCGACGCTGGGTGGGGTAGTCCACGTAGACCAGTCCCCAGCGCTGGTCGTACCCCTCGGCCCACTCGAAGTTGTCCAGCAGCGACCAGACGTGGTAGCTCTCCAGCGGCACGCCGTCGACGATCGCGCGGTGCGCGGCGGCGAAGTGGTCCCGCAGGAAGGCGATCCGGCCGGCGTCGTCGACGGTGCCGTCGGCGCCCAGGACGTCCGGGCAGGGCAGGCCGTTCTCGGTGACGGTGATCGGGACGGGGCCGTAGTCGCGGGTGACCCGGGTCAGGATGTCGTACATCCCCTCCGGGTAGATCTGCTGCCAATGCGCCTCGGAGGTGGCCCAGCGCCGGACGGTGCGACCGTCGGCGGTGACGTAGATCGGCGTGTAGTACTGCACGGCCAGCAGGTCGACCGGGCTGGAGATGATCTCCAGGTCGCCGTCGGTGATGCCGCGTGCCATCCGGCTGTCCTCGCCGAGGTCGGCCAGCACGTCGGCGGGGTAGGCGCCGGTGAGGACGGAGTCCAGGTAGAGCCGGTTCTCGTACCCGTCGTAGAGCCGGGTGGCCGCGGCGGCGGCCGGGGTGTCGTCGGCCGGGTAGCACGGGTGCAGGTTGAACGCCGGGCCGATCCGTGCGGTGGAGCCGGTGGCGCGCAGGGCGCGTACCGCCAGGCCGTGCGCGAGCTGGAGGTGGTGGGCGACCAGGTAGGCGGCGGCCGGGTCCCGCCGGCCGGGGGCGTGGTGCCCCCCGAGGTAGCCGTTCTGCACCACGGTCTTCGGCTCGTTGACGGTCAGCCAGACCGGCACCTGGTCGCCCAGGCCCCGGAACATGGCGTCGGCGTAGTCGGCGAAGCGGTACGCGGTGTCCCGGTTCTCCCAGCCGCCGGCGTCCTGCAGCGACTGGGGCAGGTCCCAGTGGAAGAGGGTGACCATGGGCGCGATCCCGCGCTCGTGCAGGCCGTCGACGAGCCGGCGGTAGAAGTCCAGGCCGCGCTGGTTGGGTCCGCCGGTGCCGTCGGCCTGGATGCGGGGCCAGGAGACGGAGAACCGGTAGCTGCGCAGGCCGAGGTCGCGCATCAGGTCCAGGTCCTCCGCCCAGCGGTGGTAGTGGTCCGCGGCCACGTCGCCGGTGTCGCCGTTGCGGGTACGCCCCGGCGTACGGCTGAAGGTGTCCCAGATCGACTCGCCCCGCCCGTCCTCCTTGGCGGCGCCTTCGATCTGGTACGCCGAGGTGGCCGCGCCCCAGCCGAAGTCACGCGGGAAGCGCAGGCTGCCCGCGCCAAGGGTGGCGGCCGGGTCCCCGCCCGGCGGGGTGTCGCAGCCGGCCGTCACGGCGGCGGCCGCAGCGGCCACGGCCGCCCCGGCCGGGGAGAACCCGGCGGTGGCGGTGGCGGAGAGCGCGGCGCGGCGGAGCAGTCGCCGCCGGGTGAGTATCGACATGAGCATTTCTCCTCAGGGTGCGGGCCGCCCCGACAGGCGGGAGCGCTCCCAGCACCGGCATGCGGCGTTCCGGCCGCCTCGGGGCGGACCACCAGCCTAGAGGGCCGCGCGGAGGCGGCCGGGATGGGGGAAGTGAAGGTGACGGGCGCCGGTGGGGCGTCGACGCGCGCCGGGCGGGACGCAGACAGCAAGCGAGGCCGGCCGGGCGGGCGGAGGCGCCTCGCCGACTGGCAGCAGAGCTGATCCTCCCGGGTGGGTGGCGCGGCGCCACCCACCCGGGGCCCGGCCAGGCCCGGGGGAGCGGACCGCCCGGTCGGCGGGCGGCCGGGCTCCCACGATCGGGCCGGGGTGGGTCGGCCGGCCGGTCGACCCAGCGGATCGGGAGGCCCACCACACCGCCCGCTGTCCCTGCTGTCATGGAAAAGCCGCGAAAAAAGTGGGCGTCGTGGGATCACACGGCACCGCGCGACGGAGTACCGTATTTCTCGGAGAGGCCGCTCCCCCCGTGGCGGCCTCTCCCTTAATCTTTCCGCCCGTGGTCAGCTTCCGCCCGTGGTCACCGGATGCCGCAACCCCGGGTGGCCGGCCGGCAGCGACCGCCGGATCAGCACCCAGCTCACCGTCAGCGCCGCCGCCACCAGCGGCCAGGTCAGCGCCGCCCGCGCCACCGTCAGCGCGACCACCTGACCACCGAAGTAGAGCGGCAGGAACACGGCCACCCGCAACGCGTACGTCGCGGCCCAGACCCAGCTGCCCCGCGAGTACGCCCGCAACAGCGCCCGGTCCCGCCGCCACCGGCCCCGCTGCCGCAACGCCACCCCGACCACCACCCCCAGCAGCGGCCAGCGCACCACGATGCTGACCACCCAGACCAGCGCGCTGGCCGCGTTGGAGAAGACCTGCACCAGGAAGAAGTCGGCCGCCCGTCCGGTGTAGAGCGCGATCAACGCGGCGACGCAGACAGCGAGCAACCCGATCAGCACCGACCTCGGCCGGTCGCCCCGGCGCAGCCGCCACCCGGCCACCGCCATGCCGGTCAGCACGGCCGCCGCCACCCCGCCGGCGATGGACCGCCCGGTCAGCAGCCAGCCGAGGGTGAACGCCACCGGCGGCAGCGTGGCGTCCACCGCGCCACGCCGCCCGCCCAGCAGGTCCGCCAGCGACTCCGGTCGATCAGCGACCGCCGGTTCCCGTTCCGCCGTACCGCCCACCGTCACCTCCCGAGGTCCGGCCCCAACATAGTCGGGATGCACCGGTGGCCCAGCGAGCGACCTGCCGGGCTTGCCGTTACGGTGTGCGGGTGCTCGCGACGGCAAGGGGTTGGACCGCGGTCTGGTTGGTCGTGCTGGGTCTGGTCCAGGCGACCGCACTCGTTGTGGTGTGGCGCTTCGCCGTGCACACCGGGACGGGCCAGTGGCTCGACACGGTCGCGTTGACCGGCAACCGGATCGGCCAGGACCGCATCGAGGGGCCGGTCGACCGGATCCTCAACGCGATGTCGGTGGTGTCGCTGCTCGCCGCCACGGCGGCGATCGGCTTCATCGCGCTGATCCGCGGGCGCAAGGCGCTCGCCGTCGCGGCCACCCTGCTGATCGCCGGCGCGAACGCCAGCACGCAACTGCTCAAGTACACCCTCGACCGGCCAGCGCTCGGCATCGACCCCGAACGGGACGCCGCCGGCAACAGCCTGCCCAGCGGGCACGCCACCATCGCCGCGTCGGTGGCGCTGGCGCTGGTCCTGGTGCTGCCGCCCAAGGCGCGTCCGCTCGGGGCGTTCCTCGGCGTCGCGTACGCCGCGAGCGCCGGCGTGGCCACCCTCTCCGCCGGCTGGCACCGGCCCAGCGATGCCGTGGCGGCGTTCCTGGTGGCCGGGGTCTGGGCCGCGTTGGCCGGGCTGCTCCTGCTGGTCTTCCAGCGGGAGCGGGCGCAGGTCTTTGCCGAGGACGCGCACCGGGTCGCCGCCGCCGTGCTCGGGCTGGGCGGGTTGGCGGTCGTCCTCGCCTCCGGGCTGGCCCTGTCCTGGCTGCTCGACCAGCAGCAGGTGCCGGTCGACGAGCTGAGCCGCCGTCCGCTCTTCATCGGGTACGCGGGCAGCGCCGCCGGCATCGCCGGCACGATGGGCGTGGTGGCCGCGCTGGTGCTGCTCTCCGTGCACCGCCTGGTGCCCCGCCACAAGGGCTGATCAGCGCCGGTACGTCCCGACCATGGTGCCGCTGGCCAGTTCCCGGCCGGCCAGCGCCGCGTGCACGTCGGCGGCCTGCGGCGCGTCAGCGAGGTCGATCGGTCGCTGCAACGCGTACAGCCGGAAGAAGTAGCGGTGCGCCTCGTCGCCCTGCGGCGGGTGCGGCCCGCCCCACCCGGCGTTGCCGAAGCCGTTGGGCAACTCCCGGCCGCCGTCGGGGACCATGCCCTCGTCCACCCCGCCGGAGGCCGGGGAGATCCCGGTGACCAGCCAGTGCAGGAACGGGCTCCGCCCAGCGTCCGGGTCCTCGACCAGCAGTAACAGTTCGGTCGCCGACTCCGGCACGTCGGACCACTGCAATGGCGGGGACGCGTTCCCGCCGTCCCGTGAGAACCGCCCCGGCAGCTGGTCGTGGTCGTTGAACGCGGTGCTGCGCAGCATGATGCCGGCCATCTGTCGCCCGCCCCCTCTCGCCGGCCCGGCGCATACCCGCGACCGGCCGGCCGAAACCGGCGTGCGAGGGTACGACCGCGACGGCGGGGAAAGGATCGGGCCGGTGGAGACGGTACGGACGGCGTTCCGGGACGAGTGCGCCCGGCTGGACGAGGTGCTGCGCAGCCTGACCGAGGCGGACCTGGACCGCCCCACCCCCTGCCCGCCCTGGGCCGTACGGGACCTCGTCGCCCACGTCAGCACCGGCGCCGGCCGCCTGGTCGACATGCTCGCCGCGCCGGCCCCACCCCGCGCCGAGGTGGACGCCGCGGCCTACTTCGGCGCGGCGAAGTTCACCCCGGAGGTCGACGCCGCGCGGGTGGACAGCGCCCGCCGGGAGGCCCGTCGACCGGGCGACGCGGCGGCGACGGCGGCGGCCTTCACCGCCGCCTGGCGGGGCACCGACTCCGCCGTCGCGGCGCAGCCCGTCGACCGGGTGGTGCGCACCCGGCACGGCGACGCGATGACCCTGCCCGACTTCCTGGTCACCCGGGTGGTCGAGGTCGGTGTGCACGGACTGGACCTGGCCGGCGCGCTGGACCGGCGGCCGTGGCTGACCCCGACCGCCGCCCGGGTGGTCGCCGACCTGCTGACCGGCGGCCGTCCCGCCCCGGCGCGGCTCGGCTGGGACCCGCTCACCGTGATCCGCAAGAGCACCGGGCGGCTGTCGCTCACCGAGGCGGAACGGGCCGAGGTGGCGACGTCCGGCTTCCGCTGGCTCACCTTCGGCAGCTGACCCCGGTCGGAGTGTCCGTGGGCCGCCCGGGGCGAGCCCGGCGTGCGGCCGCCGGAGG
Organism: Micromonospora sp. NPDC047548; assembly: GCF_040642975.1. Taxonomy (NCBI): domain Bacteria; kingdom Bacillati; phylum Actinomycetota; class Actinomycetes; order Micromonosporales; family Micromonosporaceae; genus Micromonospora; species Micromonospora sp. NPDC047548. The sequence continues at coordinate 4,825 of NZ_JBEYTI010000054.1, read as the reverse complement.
CGGTGCCCGGTGGCCGGGTGGTCGGTCAGGTCGCGGTGCGGGGGGCGGGGACGTGCGGGACGCCCGCGCGCAGGTGGGCCAGGACGATCGGGTCGATCCGGCCGGGCACCAGCCGCTCCTCCAGGTTCTCCACCCCGGCCCAGGAGGCGAGCGCGTCGTCCAGCCCCGCTCCGTCGACCGGGTGCCCGACGGCGCCGAGCAGGGCGGCGACCTCCTCGGCGAGCGGGCCGGTGAGGTCCAGCAGGGTGGCCGGGTCGGGCTTGCCGAAGAGCAGCGTGTGGATGTCCAGCAGCCGTCCCAGCTCGCTGACCGGGTCGGGGTGGTCGTCCACCCGCAGGTCGACCAGGGTGTCGCCGGTGCCCGCGTACCCACCGTGGCGCTGCACCACCAGGATGCCGGCGCTCTGCCGACCGCGCCGGTCGCCGCCGGCCTCGTCGCCGGCGCGCAGCGCGGCGAGCAGCCGTTGCGGGAACGGCAGCGCCGCCCCGCCCAGCCAGGCGTCGCGCAGGGCGTCGATGACGTGCGGCCCGGCGAGGATGTTGCCCTGGGCCGCCCAGCCGTCGCCGGCCTGCCCGCCGGCCCAGTCGTGGCAGCGCAGGCCCGTCCAGGTGGCGCCGTCGCCGGTCCCGCCGACCACGCCGAGCTGGCGGTCGTCCCGGCCCGGGTCGGCCGCGACCAGGCCAGCGACCACGTCGGTGGCGGCGACACCGCTGCGCAGCAGGGCCAGCCCCTGCGGCCGGTAGGCGAGGTTGACGTGCGCCTGGGTGGCGAGCGCGCCCACCTCCGCCTCGGCGGCCGGCACCAGCGCGCCGGCGGCGAGGAACTTGCTGGCCACCACGACGCCGTGCAGGCGACCGTCGGCGGACCGGGCGACGAGGGAGAAGGTCACCCGTGGAGGTTAGCGCCGACCGCCGACCCTGGGCAGTCGCGACACCGCGTCGGCCGGCGGGTCGGTCAGAGCGGCGGCGACGCCGCCTCCGGGGGCTTGCCCCGGGCGCGGCGCGCGTCGGCGACCGCCACCCCGGCCAGCACCACCGACGCCAGCGCCGCGGAGACCAGCGGCGCGGTGTGCAGCAGCACCGGCACGAGCGCCAGCAGGACCCCGGTGGCGACCCAGCGCGACGGCGACACCCGGCCGAAGACCTCGTACTCGAACCGGGCCCGGCCGAGCAGGAAGAGCAGCGGACCGCCCAGGATCAGCGCCACCCAGGCCGCCTCGGGACGGTTGAGCGGATGCTGCACGGTCAGCTCGTAGCCGATCGCGCTCGCCACCAGTCCCACCACCATCACCAGGTGGGTGTCCGCCGCGGAGCGGCCGGTGTTCGCCGGATGCCGGGACTTCGTCACCGCCTCGGCCAGGATCTGCCCCGCCCGCTGCACGTAGATCCGCCAGAACAGCACCGAGGTCAGGATCGACACCGCGAACGCGGCGGTCCGCGCCAGGTCGAACGCGCCGCTGCTGTACGCCAGGCTGGTGACCAGGATCGTCTCGCCCAGCGCGACCAGGAAGAACTGCTGGTACCGCTCGGCCAGGTGCTCCGCGGCGACCCGCCAGCGGCTGACCGTGGACCGGCCCAGCCCGGGCACCGGCCAGCCGAACCGGGCCGCGAGGTACTCCAGGAGGAGCGCCAGCGCCCAGACCGCCACCCGGGCGTTGGTCGGCAGCAGCGCGCCGGTCAACCACAGCACCCCGGTCGCGCAGAGGACGATCAGCATTCGCAGTTCCAGGCGCCGGTCCCGGTGCCTCCCCAACGCCAGCAGCAGGATCCCCGGCCGGGACACCTGCGCCACCACGTACGCCAGCGCGAACGCCAGCCCGGTCTGGGTGAACGCCCGGGGGATCGCCACCCCCATCACGATGCTGCTCACCAGCGCCGTGATCACGATGGCCTGAAGCCAGCCGCGGTGCGGGTCGTAGCGGCTGGTCGACCAGGCGGTGCCCTGCCAGACGGCCCAGAGCGCGAGGACCAGCAGCAGCGTCTTGCCGCCCCCGGTCACCGGGGACCAGCCCTCGGTGCCGCCCGGCTCCAGGGCGAGGTCCTCGAACGCGCGGAACGAGATCCGGGTCAGCGCGAAGACGTACACCAGGTCGAAGAAGAGCTCGAGGAACGTCGCCCGCTGCGGGCTGTCGGCCGCCGGCAGCGGAGGCCCCCCGCCGCCGCCCGTCATGTTCGCCGATGTCCGTCGCGCCAGCTCACCGAACTGCCGCCAGGATGCCCCGTCCTTCAGGGCGGGTAGGAATGGCGGTCATGTTTGCCTTAGCCATGATCGGCCTTTCTGGTTAGATTGGTCCTGTGAGGACGGCGTACAAGTGTCGGGCGTACCCGACACCGGAGCAGGCCGGCGTGCTGAACCGTACGTTCGGCTGTGTCCGTGTGGTCTGGAACCGCACCCTCGCCGCCCGCCACGCCCGCTACCACGGCGAGGGCAAGTCGACGTCGTACGCGGAGACTGACCGGGCGCTGACCGAGATGAAGCGGCTGCCGGAGTTGACGTTCCTCAACGAAGTCAGCTCCGTGCCGTTGCAGCAGACGTTGCGGCACCAGCACACCGCGATGACCGCGTTCTTCGCCAAGCGCGCCCGCTACCCCCGATACAAGTCGCGGCACGGCCGCCAGTGCGCCTCGTACACCCGTTCGGCCTTCCGGATGCGTGACGGGCAACTGTCTCTCGGCAAAGCCCCGGGAACGCTGCGGGTCGTGTGGTCGTGGCCGGATGTGGACGTGACCGCGCTGGACCCGTCGACGGTGACCGTGTCGCGTGATCCGGATGGCCGCTGGTACGTCACCTTCGCCGTCGACGTCGACGTCGACGCCCCGGACGGCCCCGAACCGGCCGGTCGGGTTGTCGGCGTCGACCTCGGCCTCACGGACTTCGCGGTACTGTCCCAGCCGGTGCCGGGCCTGACCGACGATGAGGGCAGGATCGTCCACCCGAAGCACATGGAGCGCCGCGAACGCCGGTTGATGCGGTACCAGCGGATGATGGCCCGCAAGCGGAAAGGTTCCGCGAACCGGGCCAAGGCCAAGCAGAAGGTCGCCCGCGCGCACTCCCGGGTGCGGGATGCCCGCCGCGACTTCCTCCATAAGACCGGCACAGCCTTGGTGCGCCGGTTCGACGCCATCGCGGTTGAGGATCTGGCGGTGGCGAACATGGTCCGTAACCGCAGCCTCGCCAAGGCGATCTCCCGCACCGGCTGGGCCGAGTTCCGGACCCTGCTGGCCTACAAGGCGCACCGCGACGGCCGGCACCTCGCCGTCGTGGACCGCTGGTATCCGTCCAGCAAGACCTGCTCGGCGTGCGGGCATCTGCTCGCCACACTCTCGCTCGGTACACGTCACTGGACGTGTCCGAGTTGCGGCACCCGGCATGACCGGGACGTCAACGCCGCCAAGAATCTCGTTGTCGCCGCCGGGCTGGCGGAGACGAAAAACGCCTGCGGAGCGGACGTCAGACACGAGGGGCAACCTTCCGTGCAGTCTGCGATGAACCAGGAACCCTCCCGGGTGACCGGGGGAATCCCCCGCCTTTAGGCGGGGGAGGATGTCAACAGGCGTTCGTAACATTCTGCGCCGCCCCGACCGGTGGGCAACGCCCGATTTCGGCTCTTGTCCCCAGAGCGGGGGAGCGGGCACGATCGACCGGATGACGAACCGATGGGGCATGACGGTGCCGTTGGGTGGTATCCCGCTCGCCGACCACGCCGCGGTCTACGCGTCGCTCGACGGGGCCGGTTTCACCGATGTCTGGTCGTCGGAGGTCAACGGCGCCGACGCGTTCACCCCGCTCGCCCTCGCCGCCGCCTGGCAGCCGCGGCTGCGCCTGGGCACCGCGATCACCCCGGTCTTCACCCGGGGGCCCGGGCTGCTGGCGATGAGCGCCGCCGCGCTCGCGGAGGCCGCCCCGGGGCGCTTCGCGCTGGGCATCGGCGCCTCCTCGCCGGTGCTGGTCAACGACTGGAACGCGGTCCCGTTCAGCGAGCCGTTCCGGCGTACCCGGGACGTGCTGCGCTTCCTCAAGGCGGCGCTGCGCGGCCAGACCGTGGACGGGGCGTTCGACACCTTCGCCGTCCGCCGGTTCAGCCTGGAACGCCCACCGGCGGTGCCGCCGCCGGTGCTGCTGGCCGCGCTGCGCCCGGGGATGCTCCGGCTGGCCGCCGCGGAGGCCGACGGGGTGATCCTCAACTGGCTCGCCGCCGACGACGTGCCGAAGGCCCTCGCCGAGCTGGGCGGGCGCGGCGCCGGCTTCGAGATTGTCGCCCGGATCTTCGTCTGCCCCACCGAGGACGCCGGCTACGCCCGCACCATCGGCCGGCGGCTGATCAGCAGCTATCTGACCGTGCCGGCGTACGCCGAGTTCCACCGCTGGCTGGGCCGGGAGAGCGCGCTCGGCGCGATGTGGGCGGCCTGGGCTGCCGGGGACCGGCGCGGCGCCGGTGCGGCCGTGCCCGACGAGGTGGTCGACGCGCTGGTGCTGCACGGCTCGCCCAAGCACTGCCGCGCCCAGGTGCGCCGCTACGCCGAGGCGGGGGTGGACGTGCCGGTGCTCGCGCTGCTGCCCACCCCCGGGCTGACCGCCGGGGGCGCCGCCGCGCTGGGCGACCTGGTCGCCCGGCTGGGCGTGGCGGGGGAGGAGCGGGCTTGACATCCTCCCCCGCCTAAAGGCGTGGGATTCCCCCGGTCACCCGGGAGGGTTCCTGGTTCATCGCAGACTGCACGGAAGGTTGCCCTTCGTGTCTGACGTCCGCTCCGCAGGCGTTTTTCGTCTCCGCCAGCCCGGCGGCGACAACGAGATTCTTGGCGGCGTTGACGTCCCGGTCATGCCG
>NZ_JBEYTI010000053.1:0-30912 GCF_040642975.1 Micromonospora sp. NPDC047548 | reverse complement strand
CCGCCGCCAGAGTCCGACGGCGCCCGATCCTCGGCGGGCTGATCAACGAATATTCGCAGGCAGCGTAGCCGAACCGGCTTTACGAGCCCCACAGGGTTTTCGGGGGGCGTTCTAAAACCCCATAGACAAACTTAAAGCCCTGATCAGCGTTTCCGCTGGTCAGGGCTTTTTGTCTGTCGGGACGGCCGGATTCGAACCGACGACCCCTTGACCCCCAGGACGATCCGCCACACGTCCACGCACGTCACGCACGCTATCCCCATGATCAGGCCGTGCAGCCGACGTCGCGCCGCGCACCATCGCGTAGGCCGTGTGGTCCCCACCTGGTCCCCGGGCGCTGGCACGCTCCGGCGACCGCAGCACGCGGTTTAGGAAAGTGCGGACACGGTCGGTAGTTGCGGGGCTCTGACCTGGCTTGACCTGCTCCGTCATGCCGGCCGCCACGTCCAGGAGCTGGACCGCCGTTGACCCTCGGGTCCCATCCAATCGGGCACGCGACGGGCACGCCCGCACTCCCCTCCTTACAAACACCTCTAAGTGCAGGTCAGCGCCGCCCTCATGGTCGTGTCGGAGGCGGCGGACGAGTCGGCCTGTTCGCCGGATTCTGGCAGGTAGCGCATAGCAGCGCACCGCCGTCTGTTCAGCCGAGGGAAGTCCAGTGGCGGGGACGCCTATAGTCGGCGGGCGGCTGCCCAAGATAGACCGCACACCGAGTGAGGGGTGTCCGAGTGGCTGACCTGCTGCAAAGTTCGATCTTCCACCCGTCGCTGGTTGAGCGACCGGGACGCATCCTGCTTCTTGCAGCCGTGTTAGCAATTCCCGGGCTCCTGGTTTACGTTGCCCGGCTGCTTGGAGCAGCACGTCAGCTGCGCGTGTGGCCCTGCCTCGTTATGTCTTGCCTGTGGGCCATTTACGCGCTGTACGAGGCCACCTTGCAAGGGAAGGGCTACAACATCCGCGTCGAGCTCCTGCTGATCCACCCGGCTCTCACACTCTTGTCAGTACTGGCATTGATCGCCACCGCGATCCCGCGCCCTCGTGCGTCTGCAGGTGTGGATCCGGCTGGCGGGTCAATGCTGGGCGGGTCATCCGAGCGAACCTGAGCGCCGCGCCGGGCGTCACTGAAGTGCGGTGCGTATGACCCCGCCGCCCGGGAAGGCTGGAAGCCCTTGTGGTGCCCGGCGAGGTGATCCGCCCGGCCGATCTCCGAGGAGGGCCGGGGTTCGGGGCAGAGCCCCAAGGTCTTCGCGGTCTTGTGTTCCGTCAGCGTGGCCGGCCGGCCCGGCCGATGCCGGCCGCAGGTCGCCAGCAGGCTGGGGCCGGGCCGGCGCGGCCCGCTTTGATGCGGACAGTGAACGATTCGGCAGGCATCCCGGCTGGATGCTTGAGACTTGACCAGCGGTCAAGGAGCGCTACTTACCGCCAACTTGACCGATCTTGGTCCCCAGGACGCCAAAAAGAGCCGACCCGAAATACGGATCGGCCCTCTGACCTGCGTCGGGACGGCCGGATTCGAACCGACGACCCCTTGACCCCCAGTCAAGTGCGCTACCAAGCTGCGCCACGTCCCGATGCCCCCGCGCGGTCTCCCCCGCGGCAGCCGGTACAGCTTAGCGCAGGATCTTCGGACCACGCGCACAGGCCCCTCCCGCGTCGCGCGTGCCCCACGCCACTTCCCATAAAGCATCCTAGGAAAGGGGATGCCGGGTGGAGCCATGAGGGCTCCACCCGGCGAAGGAAGAGGAAGAGATCAGCCGTGTGCCTTGCCGCGGCCGCCGGGGCCGAGCTTCTTGCGCGGGCGTACGGAGATCTCCACCGGGCTGCCCTCGAAGCCGAACTCCTCGCGCAGCTTGCGCTCGACGAAGCGCTGGTAGCCGGCGTCCAGGGGCGCGGTGGTGAAGAGCACGAACCGCGGCGGCGCGACACCCGCCTGGGTGGCGAAGAGGATCTTCGGTGCCCGGCCACCGCGCACCGGGTGCGGGGTGGCCTGCACCAGCGCGGTGAGCCAGGCGTTGAGGTGCGCCGTCGGCACCCGGGTCTCCCAGCTGGCGAGGGCCTTGCGCAGCGCGGCGGCGAGCTTGTCGACCGATCGGCCGGTCCTGGCCGAGAGGTTGAGCCGGATCGCCCAGGGGATGCGGCGCAGCTCCCGCTCGATCTCCTTGTCCAGGTAGTACCGGCGGTCGGTGTCGACCAGGTCCCACTTGTTGAAGGCGATGACCAGGGCCCGCCCGGCCTCGGTGACCATGGACAGGATCCGCTGGTCCTGCTCGCTGATCGGCTCACTGGAGTCGAGCAGCACCACCGCCACCTCGGCCGCCTCGATCGCCGAGGCGGTCCGCAGGCTGGCGTAGTATTCGGTGCCGCTGGCCTTGCCGACCCGCTTGCGCAGGCCCGCGGTGTCCACCAGCTGCCAGGTGTCGCCGCCGATCTCCACCAGGCTGTCGACCGGGTCGACGGTGGTGCCGGCCACCGCGTCGACCACCGCCCGCTCCTCACCGGAGAACCGGTTGAGCAGGCTGGACTTGCCGACGTTGGGGCGGCCGACCAGCGCCACCCGGCGCGGGCCGCGGGGCCTGTTCTCGACGATCTTCGGTGCCTCGGGCAGGGCGTCCATGATGGCGTCGAGCAGCTCGCCGGAGCCCCGGCCGTGCAGGGCGGAGACCGGGTACGGCTCACCGAGGCCGAGCGACCAGAGCGAGGTCGCCTCCATCTCGATGGCGGTGTTGTCGGTCTTGTTGGCCACCAGGATGACCGGCTTGGCACTGCGCCGCAGCATCTTCACCGCGGCCTCGTCCACGTCGGTCGAACCGACCATCGCGTCGACCACGAAGAGCACCACGTCGGCGGTCGCTACGGCCGCCTCGGCCTGCGCGGCGATCGCCGCGGCCCGGTCCCTGGCGTCCGGCTCCCAACCGCCGGTGTCCACCACCGTGAACGCCCGGCCGTTCCACTGCGCGTCGTAGGGCACCCGGTCCCGGGTGACCCCGGGGATGTCCTCGACGACCGCCTGACGGCGGCCGATGATCCGGTTGACCAGCGTCGACTTGCCCACGTTGGGGCGGCCGACGACGGCCACCACGGGCTGCGGGCCGGACGGCTCCTCGACGTCGAGGTCCGGTTCCCGCAGCTCCACCCAGCCAACCGTGTCCTCGCTCATGCCGTTACCTCGCTTCGCTCGGCAACGGCAGGAGACACCATACGACTGTGCCTGATGATTCGCTCGCTACGCTCGCTCATGCCACGCCCCGCTCGGTGAGCAGGTCACGCAGCCGGGCGACGACCTCGTCGATGCCCAACTCGGTGGTGTCCAGCTCGACCGCGTCCGGGGCCTGCTGGAGGGGGTTGACCTTGCGGGTCGAGTCGAGCTTGTCCCGGCGGGCCAGGTCGGCGGCGGTCACCGTGACGTCGGCCGCGTCCTCGACGCTGCGCCGCTGGGCGCGGGCCGCCTCGGAGGCGGTCAGGTAGACCTTCAGGTCGGCGTCGGGAGCCACCACGGAGCCGATGTCGCGGCCCTCGACCACGATCCGGCCGGCGTTGACGATCATCTGGCGCTGCCGGGCGACGAGCAGTTCGCGCACCGCCGGCACGGCGGCCACGGCGGAGACCGCCCCGGTCACCTCGGGGCCCCGGATCTCCTGGTCGACGTTCACGCCGTCAGCGGTCACCCCGTACCCCTGGGGGTCGGTGCCGATGCGCAGGTCGACCTCGCCGGCGACCTTGGCCACCGACTCCACGTCGGTCAGGTCGACCCCGGAGCGCAGTACGGCCCAGGTGATCGCCCGGTACATGGCCCCCGTGTCGAGGTAGCGGGCACCGAGGCTGGCGGCGAGCCGCCGCGAGACGGTGGACTTACCCGAACCGGACGGCCCGTCCACAGCGACCACGCAGCGCCCGGCCCGTACGTTTTCCTCCACCGTTGTCCTCCTCAGCCCGTACCTCGCGGGTCGCCGGTGTCTCCGGCGCCGTTGAGCGGTTGTCCATCGTCAATCATGCCCGCGCCTCGCGGGCGACGGCGCGCGACGCCGCCGGGGGCGACCCGCGCCACTCGCCGGCCCGCAGGCCGCGACGAAGCCTACCGGCAGCGGTACCCGGTACGAGGGGGTCAGTCACCCACGGCCTTGAACAGCGCGGCGACCTCCGCGTTGGTCAGCCGCCGGGTCCGCCCGGCGCGCAGGTCGCCCAGCCGGATCGGCCCGATCGCGGTACGCACCAGCCGGGACACCGGGTGCCCGACCTCGGCCAGCAGCCGCCGGACGATGTGCTTGCGCCCCTCGTGCAGGGAGAGCTCCACCTGGGCGGTCTTGCCCAGGGTGTCCACCACCTTGAACGAGTCGATCTTCACCGGCCCGTCCTCCAGCTCGACCCCGGCCATCAGCCGCTTGCCCAGGTTCCGCGGGATCGGCCCGGCCACCTCGCACAGGTAGGTCTTCAGCACCTCGTACGACGGGTGCATCAGCCGGTGGGCGAGGGTGCCGTCGTTGGTGAGCAGCAGCAGGCCCTCGCTGTCGGCGTCGAGCCGCCCCACGTGGTAGACCCGCTGCTCGACCCGGTTGCCGAGGAAGTCGTTGAGCGCGGTGCGTCCCTTCTCGTCCGCCATGGTGGAAACCACCCCGCGCGGCTTGTTCATGGCCAGGTACACCAGGCGGGTGTCGGCCTGGAGGCGCTCGCCGTCGACGTGGATCACAGCGGTGGCGGGGTCGACCTTGTCGCCGAGGTGCGCCACCCGGCCGTTGACGGTGACCCGCCGGCGGAAGATCAGGTCCTCGCAGGCACGCCGGGAGCCGACGCCGGCGGCGGCGAGCACCTTCTGCAGGCGCTCGGCCCCCTCGTAGGTGGGCGCGTCGGGTCGGGGGGTGCGGTCATCGCGTGGCATCGGCAAGCTCTTCTACGTCGTCGGGGAGGAACGGGGCGAGCGGCGGGAGGTCGTCCACCGAGTTCAGTCCCAGCTTCTCCAGGAACATCGTGGTGGTCCGGTAGAGGAACGCCCCGCTGTCCGGTTCGGTGCCGCACTCCTCGACCAGCCCGCGGGAGACCAGCGTACGGATGACCCCGTCGCAGTTCACACCCCGGATGGCCGAGATCCGTGAACGGGTCACCGGCTGCTTGTAGGCGATCACCGCGAGTGTCTCCAGCGCGGCCTGGGTCAGCCGTACCGACTGCCCGTCCAGCACGAACCGCTCCACGTAGGTGGCGTATTCCGGGCGGGTGTAGAGACGCCAGCCACCCGCCGCCCGGCGCAGCTCGAAACCGTGCCCGGCGGCGGTGTAGCCGGCGGCGATCTCGTCCAGCATCGGCCCGACCCGCTCGGCGGGCTGGTCCAGCACCTGGGCCAGGGTCAGCTCGCTGACCGGCTCGTCCACCACCAGCAGGATGGCCTCCAGGGCGCCGCGCAGCTCCGCGTCGTCCAGCACCGGCGCCGGTTCCGGCGCGGGCGTCACCCGCCGCCGAGACGCCGGCTGCTTCTTCGGTACGCCGGCAGCCGCGCCCTCCCCCGCCGGCCCGTCGGTGCCGCCCGTCGGCACGGGGCCGGCCGCCCCACCCTCGGTGTCGCCCGTCGACGTCGCCTCGGGCGTCGGCTCGGCGTCCTCCTGCCGAGCGGGGGCGTCGCCCGGCTCGGCGTGCACTGCTGGAGCGGGGGCGTCGCCCGGCTCGGCGTGCACTGCTGGAGCGGGGGTGCCGGTCGGCCCGGTGTCGCCCGTCGGAGCGGGGGCGTCGGTCTCGCCGAACTCCCCCGTCGCCTCGGCGGCGGACGTCGCTGCGGTCGTCTCGCCGCGCGGCTCGTGACCGTCCGACCCCGCCGGCGATCCGGTCCCGCCGCGGTCGTCGCCGGCGACCGGCGCGAGCGCGTCGGCGGGCTCGTCGGACGACTCGGCCGCGGTGGCGCGGGGTGGGGCGGGGCGTTCCCATGGTGGGATCCAGGCGGCCGCCTGGTCGGCCAGGGAGTCCCGGCGCTCCTCGTTGTTCATCCCGCTCGCTCCTCCGTCGTACCCGTCCCGTCCCCGTCCGCCGACGCCGCCCCGCCCGGCGCCGCTGGGTCGGCGGCGTCCCGCGCGTTCGTCGGCCCGGACGACTCCGCCGACGCCGCCGGCTCGGCCGGGGCGGCCCCCGGGTCCGCCTCCGCCGCGGAGCCGGCGTACTCGTCGATGTGCAGTTCGGTGTCGCCCTCGGCGGGGCCGGTCCAGCGCACCGTCAGCTCCTCCAGGGCCTGGTCCTGAACGAAGGAGACCAGCCCCTCCCGGTACAGCTCCAGCAGCGCCAGGAAGCGGGCCACCACCTCCAGGGTGATCTCGCAGTCGGCGCAGAGCAGCGAGAAGCTGGCGGTTCCGGCGCGGCGCAGCCGCTCGGTGAGGATCGCCGCGTGTTCCCGGACGCTGACCCGGACCATGTGCACGTGCGCGATGGAGACCTCGGGCGTCGGTTTCGGCGTCATCGCCCTGATCGCGAGCTTGAGCAGCCGTTCCGGGCCGATGCCGAGGACCAGGTCGGGCAGCGCCTCGGCGTACCGGGGCTCCAGGGTGACCGCCCGCGGGTAGCGCCGGCCGCCCACCGCCTCCAGCTCGGAGATGTGCGCCGCCGCCTCCTTGTACGCCTTGTACTGCAACAAGCGGGCGAAGAGCAGGTCCCGCGCCTCCAGCAGGGCCAGGTCCGCCTCGTCCTCGACCTCGGCGGTGGGCAGCAGCCGGGCCGCCTTCAGGTCGAGCAGGGTGGCCGCGATGAGCAGGAACTCGCTCGCCTCGTCCAGGTCCCACTGGTCGCCCATCGCCCGGATGTAGGCGATGAACTCGTCGGTGACCTTGTGCAGCGCCACCTCGGTGACATCGAGCTTGTGCTTGCCGATCAGTTGCAGCAGCAGGTCGAACGGGCCGGTGAAGTTCGCCAGCCGGACGGTGAAGCCGGCGCTCTCCGCCGCCGTGTCCGGCACGCCGGCCGCGTCCGTCGGCACCTCGGCGGCCACCACGGGAGGCTGCTCCGGGGTCGTCGGCGGGTCGAGGGGTGGCGCGGTCATCGGAAGACCGTAGTCCACGCTCCGGGCGCGGTGGCGCGAAGGTGCACCGTGGCCTACCTGTCGGCCTGGGCGGCGATCACCTCACGGGCCAGCTGCCGGTAGTTGCGGGCCCCCGAGGAGGCCGGGTCGAGTGTGGTGATCGGGGCACCGGCCACCGTGGACTCCGGGAACTTCACCGTCTTGGTGATGACCGTCTGGTAGACCTTGTCGCCGAACGCCTCGACCACCCGCTGGAGCACCTGGCGGCAGTGCGTGGTGCGGCTGTCGTACATGGTGGCGAGGATGCCTTCGAGCTCCAGGTCGAAGTTGAGCCGCTCGCGCACCTTGTCGATGGTGTCCAGCAGCAGCGCCACACCTCGGAGGCTGAAGAACTCGCACTCCAGCGGGATGAGCACGCCGTGCGCCACGGTGAGCGCGTTGATCGCCAGCAGGCCCAGCGAGGGCTGGCAGTCGATCAGGATGTAGTCGTACTCCTTGCGGACGGTCCGCAGCACCCGGGCCAGGGCCATCTCCCGGGCGACCTCGTTGACCAGCTGGATCTCCGCGGCGGAGAGGTCGATGTTGGCGGGCAGCAGGTGCAGCCCGGCGACGTCGGTCTTGATCAGGACGTCCTCGGCGGTGACGTCGTCCTGCATGAGCAGGTTGTAGACCGACAGGTCGAGGTTGTGCGGGTTGACCCCCAGACCGACCGAGAGCGCGCCCTGCGGGTCGAAGTCGACCAGCAGCACCTTGCGGCCGTACTCGGCGAGCGCGGCGCCCAGGTTGATGGTGGTGGTGGTCTTGCCGACGCCACCCTTCTGGTTGGCCATCGCGATGATCCGCGCCGGCCCGTGCCGGTCGGTGGGCATCGGCTCCGGGATCGGCTTGCGCATCGTGTAGGCGGCCGGGTCCGCCGGACCCAGGTCAGCGCCGAGCGACGCCTGCTGCTCGCGGAGCTCCGACGTCCAGGCGTCGGCACGGTCACCGTTGCCAGCCATGTCCTCGTTGCCCCCTCCCGACGACCACCCGGCGTCGGAGCTGTCCGACGTCCTGCGCGGCGCCGCTGCGCACCCCGGATGTCGCCCCAGGAGGTCCGCGCCGATGCCGACTGTACGCCACGGACCAGCAGGGCGTTCGGTACCGGTCCGGCGTGTCGGGCGGTCGGTCCGGGGCGACCCGGGGTCAGCCGCGGGCGCGGGGATGCGCGGTGGCGTACACCTCGCGCAGCCGTTCCACGGTGACCAACGTGTACACCTGGGTGGTGGTCACCGAGGCGTGGCCGAGCAGTTCCTGCACGACCCGCACGTCGGCGCCGCCGTCGAGCAGGTGGGTGGCGTACGAGTGGCGCAGGGTGTGCGGGGAGACGGCGTTCGGCCCGTCCACGGGCAACCGGGCGCGCTCGGCGGCGCGGCGCAGGATGGTCCAGGCGCCCTGCCGGGTCAGCGCGCCGCCCCGGGCGTTGACGAAGACCGCCGGGGTGCCCCGCCCGGCGGCGACCAGGCCAGGCCGGGCCCGCACCAGCCAGGCGCGCAGCGCCTCGACCGCGTACCCGCCGATCGGGACCAGACGGGTGCGCCCGCCCTTGCCGCGCAGCAGGGCGGTGCCCTCGCCGACGTCGAGGTCGTCCACCGCGGCGCCGATGGCCTCGGAGATCCGCGCACCCGTGCCGTACAGGAACTCCAGCAGCGCCCGATCGCGCAGCGCGAGGGCTGCGCCGTCACCGGTGGCGGTCACCGCCCCGGCCGTCTCCAGCAGTCGGACCACGTCGTCGACCGGCAGCGCCCGGGGCAGCCGGCGCGGCGGGGTGGGCGGCCGGACGTCCCGGCTGGGGTCGGCGCCGGCCAGCCCCTCGCGCAGCGCGAAGCGGTGCAGCCCGCGCACCGCGGAGGCCGCCCGGGCCGCCGACGAGACCGCCAGCGGCGGGTGGGCCTCGTCCCCGGCCCGCAGCCGGGCCAGGTGCGACTCGACCTGTCCCGGTCCGACGGCGGCGAGGTCGGTCACCCCGGCCACCGCCAGGGTGTCGAGGTACCGCTCCAGGTCCCGGCGGTACGAGGAGAGCGTGTTCGCCGACAGTCCGCGCTCGACGGTCAGGTGGTCGAGGTAGCCGCGGACGGCACGGCGCAGGGCCGGCGCGGGCGACGTGCCCGGGCCGGCTCCGTCCGGTGCGGCGGTGACGTCGACGCCGGTCAGGCCAGCACCTCGGCCAGCGGCAGGGTCTGCATGCCGTGCGCCTCGGCGACCGGGCCGTAGGTGACGTGACCGTCGTACGTGTTCAGGCCCAACGCCAGGGCCGGGTCGCGGCGCAGCGCCTCGCGCCAGCCCTGGTTGGCCAGCTCCAGCGCGTATGGCAGGGTGACGTTGGTCAGCGCGTGGGTGCTGGTGTTCGGCACCGCGCCGGGCATGTTCGCCACGCAGTAGAAGATCGACTCGTGGACCTTGTACACCGGGTCCGCATGCGTCGTGGGACGCGAGTCCTCGAAGCAGCCGCCCTGGTCGATGGCGATGTCGACGAGCACGCTGCCCGGCTTCATCCGGGAGACCAGTTCGTTGGAGACCAGGGTCGGCGCCTTCGCGCCCGGCACCAGCACCGCGCCGATGACCAGGTCCGCGTCGAGCACGGCCCGCTCGACCTCGTACGCGTTGGAGGCGACCGTCTGCAGGTGGCCACGGTAGATGGCGTCGGCCTGGCGCAGCCGGGCGACGTTCTTGTCCAGCAGCAGCACCTCGGACTGCATGCCGAGCGCGATGGCGGCGGCGTTCATGCCGGAGACGCCGGCACCGATGACCACCGTCTTGGCCGCGTACACGCCGGAGACGCCGCCGGGGAGCACCCCGCGCCCGCCGCCGGTGCTCATCATGTAGAAGGCGCCCACCTGCGGGGCGAGCCGGCCGGCGACCTCGGACATCGGGGCGAGCAGCGGCAACGACCGGTCGGACAGCTCGACGGTCTCGTACGCGATGCCGGTGACCTTCCGGTCGACCAGCGCGTCGGTGCACTCCTTCGAGGCGGCCAGGTGCAGGTAGGTGAAGAGCACCTGCCCCTCGCGCATCCGGTGGTACTCCTCGGCGACCGGCTCCTTGACCTTGAGCACCAGCTCCGCGGTGTCCCACACCTCGTCGGCGGTGGCCAGGATCTTGGCGCCGGCCGCGGCGAACTCGTCGTCGGTGATGCTGGACCCGACGCCGGCACCGGACTCGACGAAGACCTGGTGACCGCTGCGGGTAAACTCGTTGACGCCCGCCGGCGTGATCGCCACGCGGTACTCGTGGTTCTTGACCTCGCGTGGGATTCCGACCTTCACGATGCAGACACCTCTCTTCGGGGCAGCTCACCCCCGACTGCTCGGCGCCGCGACGGCCCCATTGCCGGCGCGGTCGACCGGTCCCACCGGCGGCAGTCTAGGCGCGGGAGCACCCTCCGGGGCCTAGCACAGTGACATCCGGTAACCGCTCCGCCTGACGATGTGTCAGGCGGACGGCCCGCTCCCCCGCTCGGCGTTCGCCCTCATCGTCGCACCGCGCGACGGGAGCCGCCGGTCGGAAGCCGCAGGCGACACGCCGGGTGTCCCCGCCGCCCCGCTCGGCGCCAGCCGCCCGATCACCCGTCGGACCGGATCACCCGCCCGGCACCGCGACCCCCGACCCGCGACCCGCGACCCAGCGAGGCGCGGACGGGCGGGCACAACCGGCGCGGGACGCGGAAGGGCCGCGCGGCGAACCGCGCGGCCCTGCGGGGCGTACCCGGATCAGCAGGGCAGCGGGGCGTCGGCCCGGCGCAGCACCGACCAACCGGCGTCGCGGGCCCGGGCGGCGGCGAGCAGCCCCGCCACGCACGGGCCGTTGGTGATCTCCCCGGCGAGGACCATGCCGACCGCCTCGTCCAGGCCGAGCCGGACGATCTGGATGTCGGCCTCCTCCTCGCGGCGCTCGTGCCGCTGGTCGGCCGGCACGTCGGCGAGGTCGCGGGCGAGGAAGACCCGGACCACCTCGTCGGAGAAGCCCGGCGAGGTGTGCACGTCGACCAGCAGGTCGAGCGTGCCGGCGGTCAGGTCAGCCTCCTCGGCCAACTCCCGGGCAGCGGCCGCCGGCAGCTGCTCCCCGTCGACGTCCATCAGCCCGGCGGGCAGCTCCCACAGGTGCCGCCCCACCGGCTGCCGGTACTGCCGGACGAGCACCACCTGACCAGCGTCGTCGAGGGCCACCACGGCGACCGCGCCGACGTGCCGGACGTAGTCCCGCTTCGCGGTGCCGCCGCCCGGCATGGTCACCTCGTCGGTGACCACCGAGAAGATCCGGCCGCGGAAACGCTCCTGCCGGTCCCGGAGTTCGTAGCGGTGCTCGACGGCGCTCACGAGGCGGACGCCGCCCTCACGGTGGCGCCGTTGCGGGAGGCCTTCTTCGCCGTCGGCGCCTCCGCCACCGGGTCCAGGTCCACCGGCAGCTGGTCGGCCTGCGAGTACGCCACGGCCGCCTTCACGAACGCCGCGAACAGCGGGTGCGGGCGGGTGGGGCGGCTCTTCACCTCCGGGTGCGCCTGGGTGGCCACGAAGAACGGGTGCAGGCTCCGGTCCAGCTCGATGAACTCGACCAGGCGGCCGTCCGGCGAGGTGCCGGAGATGCACAGGCCGGCCTTGGCGAGCTGGTCGCGGTAGGCGTTGTTCACCTCGTACCGGTGCCGGTGCCGCTCGCTGACCTCGGTGCTGCCGTACGCCTCGGCGACCAGCGACCCCTCGGTCAGCGTCGCCGGGTACGCCCCGAGCCGCATGGTGCCGCCCAGGTCGCCCTTGCCGGCGACGATGTCCTCCTGATCGGCCATGGTGGCGATGACCGGGTGCTTCGCCTCCTCGTCGAACTCCAGCGAGTTGGCGCCGTCCAGGCCGGCCAGGTGGCGGGCCACCTCGATGGTCATGCACTGCAGGCCGAGGCAGAGGCCGAGCAGCGGGATGCCGTTCTCCCGGGCGTACCGGGCGGTGCCGATCTTGCCCTCGATGCCGCGCACGCCGAAGCCACCCGGGATGACGATGCCGTCCACGCCGGCCAGGGCGGCCGCCGCGCCGGCCGGGGTGACGCAGTCGTCGCTGGGCACCCAGCGCAGCTGCACCCGGGCCCGGTGGCCGAAGCCTGCGGCCCGGATCGCCTCGCTCACCGACAGGTACGCGTCGGGCAGGTCGACGTACTTGCCCACCACCGCGACGGTCACCGTGTGGTGCGGCTGGTGCACCCGGTCCAGCAGGTCGTCCCAGCTGGCCCAGTCCACGTCCCGGAAGGAGAGGCCGAGCCGGCGCACCACGTACGCGTCGAGGCCCTCGCGGTGCAGCACCTTCGGGATGTCGTAGATGCTCGGCGCGTCCGGGGCGGCGACGACCGCCTCCCGGTCCACGTCGCAGTAGAGCGACAGCTTCTCCTTGAGCTTCTCCGGGATCTCCCGGTCGCAGCGCAGCACGATCGCGTCGGGCTGGATGCCGATGCTGCGCAGCTGCGCCACCGAGTGCTGGGTCGGCTTGGTCTTCAGCTCCCCCGACGGCGCCAGGTACGGCACCAGCGAGACGTGCAGGTAGAAGCAGTTGTCCCGGCCCAGGTCGTGGCGGACCTGGCGGATCGCCTCCAGGAACGGCAGCGACTCGATGTCGCCGACGGTGCCGCCGACCTCGGTGATCACCACGTCCGGGATCTGGCCATCGCCGTCCGGGTCGGCCATGCCGAGGATCCGCGACTTGATCTCGTTGGTGATGTGCGGGATGACCTGGACGGTGTCGCCCAGGTACTCGCCGCGCCGCTCCTTGGCGATCACGTCCGAGTAGATCTGGCCGGTGGTGACGTTCGCCTTGCCGGAGAGGTCCCGGTCGAGGAAGCGTTCGTAGTGCCCGACGTCGAGGTCGGTCTCGGCGCCGTCCTCGGTGATGAAGACCTCGCCGTGCTGGAACGGGTTCATCGTCCCCGGGTCGACGTTGAGGTACGGGTCGAGCTTCTGCATCACCACCCGCAGCCCACGCGCGGTGAGCAGATTGCCGAGGCTGGAGGCGGTGAGGCCCTTACCCAGCGAGGAGGCGACGCCCCCGGTGACGAAAATGTGCCTGGTCGTCCGTGCTGAAGGGGCCAAGGCCTGCTCCCGTGTCGTCCGTAGCGGTCGTGCGAACCGCCGTGCCGATCAGCAAAGTGATCACGCGATCCACGGGATTCCACGGTAACACCTCTGCGACCCCGACCGGCCGTCGCACCCACCCCCGCCCCCGCCGGTGTCCGGCGCGGGTCAGCCCGCCGTGACCTCGGTCGATGCCGTAGCGGCCCGCTCCGGGCTCCGCGTGGCGGGCACGCCCGGACCGGGTGCCCCCGCCGGCCGCTCCTCCGCCCGCCGAACCCCGCCGCCGCTGTCGCCGCCGTCATCGTCGTCGCCGTCGCCGTCGCCGTCGGCGGTGTCGCCGTCGCCGTCGCCGTCGGCGGTGTCGCCGTCGCCGTCGCCGTCGGCGGTGTCGCCGTCGCCGTCGGCGGTGTCGCCGTCGCCGTCGGCGGTGTCGCCGACCGTCGTGCGCCGGCCGCCGGAGCCGCCCTCGCCCCCGGCGAAAGCGCCGTCGTCGCCCGCGCCCGCGTCCCGGCTACCCAGGCCGTCGGGCTGCGGGCGGTTGGTCCGCGGGCCGCCGTCGGCCGCCGTCGAGCCACCGCCCGGCCCATCGTCCGGCGCGTCCCCGGCCGGCGGGCCGCCCGGCCCGTCGCCGCGCTGCCGGCCGGTGCCCGGTTGGGTGCGGTCGGTGGAGTGGTCGAGCACCCGCAGCGAGGCCAGCGCCGCCATCGGTACCACCAGCGCGGCGGCCGCCCCGGCCACGTCCAGGGCCGACCCGCCGAGCAGTCCGCCGATGACCGCCGCCACGGCGGTGCCGGCCATCGCCGCCCGGATCGCCGGGTAGATGCCGAACAGCCGCATCAGCCCGCCCCACGGCTGGAGCAGGGCGAACCAGACCACCAGGGCGCCGACCACGGCCAGCACGGTCAGCGGGCTGTTCACCAGCGTCTCGAAGTTCGCGGTGTTGGAACGGTGCACGGTCAACCCGCCGGTGCCGTCGCCGAGGGCGGCGAGGAACCGGCCGAGGCTGCCGCGCTCCTCCGCCGGCCGGCGCAGGTCCACCACGGCGTACCCGATGGTCAGCGCCAGACCGGCCATGGTGGCCCAGACCAGCCGGCTGACGGTGAGCCAGCCGCCGGTGCTGATCGCGGCGGCGACCGCCACCCCGGCGGTCAGCGCGACCGCGCCGATCGGGTCCGAGCCGAGGTAGGGGCTGCCGACCACCACCACGGCCGACCCGCCGACCGTCACCACCACCATCGGCCGCCACGCCCGGCGGAACCGCTGGGCGAGCCAGCCGGCGCTGAGCAGCGCGCCGGCGAGGAACACCCCGAGGCCCACCGTGCCCAGCCCGGAGAACCGACCGCCCTCCAGCGCCGAGTAGCCGACCACGCCGTTGAGCTGCAGCCGCGCCCCGCTGAGCACGTCCGCCCCGACGACCAGGGCGGCCAGCCCGGCGACCGCGCCGAGCGGGCCGAGGGTGCGGTCGTGGCCGGGGGCGAAGCGCACCAGGGCGGTGGCCGCGACGATCAGGGCCACCGTCACCAGCCCGAACCACCAGCCGGCGTTGTCCCCCCGCCACCAGGGCACCGCGTCGGCGAGCAGGGCGGCCGGCACCGCCAGCGCGGCGGCGATGAGCAGCAGCTCCACGGTCGCCACCACGCGCCGGGAGACCGGCGGCGGGCCATGCGGGCCGGCGAGGCGACGGGCCCGGCGCAGCAGCGGCAGCACGGCCACGAAGAGCGCCACCTGCGCCAGGGCGAGCAGGGCGAAGAACCACCCGGCCACGGTCCGCTGGGCGCCGGCCTCCCGGTCGGCGTCCGCCGGGGCGCCGATCGCGGCGGCCAGGTCGTCCGGCCGGCCGTCGACGCGGATCGCGGGGCGGCCGAGGAAGAGCTGTTCGGGCATCGGCCGGCCGAGCGCGGCGAGCGCCGTCGGGGCCAGGTCGACCAGTTGCAGGTAGCCCTCCCGGCCGGTGCTGGCCGAGGTGAGCAGCCCGCCCTCCCAGCCGGGTCCGTCGGCGACGGCCACGTGCAGCCGGGACGGCGTCTCGGTGTCGGAGACCCCGGCCACCATCACCAGCGAGCGAGGCGGGCGGGCGGCGAGCACCGTCGCCAGCGCCGCGTCGACCCGGCGGGCCTCGGCCCCCCGCGTCGCCGGGTCGGCACCGGCGACGGTGCCCAGGTCGACGATGCTCAGGACGCAGGAGCCGAGCAGGCCGGCGGGGTCGTCGGGCAGTGTCGGGGCGTACCGGTCGACCCGGCCGAACGGGCGGGCGGCGGCGACGGCGGCGCCGGGGCCGATCGCCACCGAGCAGCGCACCGACTCGGACAGCGAGCCGGGCACCGCGCCCCAGGGCAGCTGGTCCTGGTTGTGCAGGACCACGCTCTCCTGCTCGGGCAGGTTCGCGCCGATCCGGTCCGGCTGCTCGATCGTCACGCCGACCGACGGGCAGGCGCCCTGCTGCCGGCTGCCGTTCCAGGCGGCGTAGCTGCCCGCGCCGAGGGTGAGCCACCCGTCGACCGGGCAGGTGGGGCGGTGCGCGGAGCGGGTGGAGAGCGAGCCGATCGAGCCCTGCTGGGCCATCCGCCACAGCGTCGGGGTGGTCTGCGGGTCGACGTCGTCCCAGCGCAGCCCGGCGACGCCGGCGAGCACCACGAAGTCGGCGCTGGGCCGGGGCGCGCCGGTCTCCGGGCGGGCCGCCAGCGCGGTCACGCCGAGCACCACCACGAGCAGGGTGAGCAGGACCGGAGTGAGTCTGCGCAGCATCAGCGGCGTCCCGTCGAGGGGGCGTCCGCGCCGGGGGCCGCCGGGCCGGCCGCGTCGGGGCCCAACTGGGCGTATAGGTCGAGCAGCGCGGCGACGGTGTCCTCCTCGGTCGGCCAGGTCGCGGCGCGGGCCACGCCGCGCCGGGCCAGGTCGGCGCGGAGGCTCTCGTCGTCCAGCAGCGAGCGCACCGCCGCGTCGACCGCGTCGACGTCCCCCGCCGGCACCAGCACCGCGGCGTCGCCGACCAGCTCCGGCAGCCCGCCCACGGCGGTCGCCACCAGCGGCACGCCGGCCCGCAGCGCCTCCTGCGCGAACAGTTGCCGGGCCTCCCAGTCGCTGGTGACCACCGCCACGTCGGCCCCGGCGAGCAGGTCCGCCACGTCGGTGCGATGGCCGAGCAGGGTCACCGGCGCCCGGGCGGCGGAGATCCGGGCGGCCAGTTGCAGGTACGCCGGCCCGCTGCCGGCGATGACGACGGCCGGCGACGGGGTCCGGGTACGCCAGCGGACCGCAGCGTCGACGAGCACGTCGTACCGCTTCTGCGGGTGCAGCCGGCCGACCGACAGCACCAGCGGCTGGCCCGGTACGACGCCGAACTCGGCGCGGACGGCGGGGCGCCGGCGGCGCGGGGCGGGCAGGGTGGGAGCGGCGACCGGGGCGATCCGGGCATCGGCGGCGCCCAGCGCGGCGACCCGCTCGACCAGGTCGGCCGAGGCGCCGAGCGCGACCCGGGCGGAGCGGGCGACCACCCGCTCGGCCAGCCGGGACAGCTGCCCGCGCACGCCGCCGGCGAGCACGGCGTTGTGCCAGGTGACCACGAGCGGCGCGGCCGGCCGGGCGAGCGTGGCGACCAGGCCGGCGCGCAGCCCGTGGGCGTGCACGACCCGCACGGTCTCCCCGGCCAGTGCCCGGCGCAGCGCGGACACGGCCCGCGCGTCGGCCGGGCTGGGACTGGCCGGGATCTCCACCGGGGCGAAGCGGGCCCCAACGGCGGTGAAGTCGAACTGGTCCTGGGTGGCGGCCGGCCCGCAGACCAGCACGGAGACGCCGGCCGCGGTGACGCCACGGGCCACCGACCGCACGTGCTGCCCGACCCCGCCGGTGCTGGAGGCCAGCAGCAGGACGACTGTGCCCTGCGTGCGGGGTGCCGACGTCTCGTCGGTCATCGGGACACCGTCTCCTTCCCGTCACCCCGTTCCGGGGGGCTGCCCTCCTGCGCCGGGCCGGGCGCCGAGCCACGCCGTCGCGCGCCGAGCCGGCGGCCCACCGCGGCGAGCAGCGGCCCGACGTCCGGCCGGTCCGCCAGGTAGGCCACGGCGAGGAACAGGACGGCGACCACGGTCCCGGACAGCATGCCCTGAACGAGCGCTTCCCCTTTCGTCGGGGTCCCCTCGCCGACACCGGCCAGCCACCGGGCGGTGACCGCGCCGGCGGGGGCGGCGAGCGCGGCGGCGACGAGACCGGCGGTCGCCGCGCGGCCGACGCCGGCCACGGCCGTCCGGCCGGCGGCGCGGAGCACCGCGACGACCAGCAGGACGCCGAGGACCAGCATGCCGACCGAGTTGGCCAGGGTTACCGCGACCACCCGGTCGTCCTTCGGCAGCAGGGCAGCCAGCGGCAGGGCGGCCAGCGGCACCACCAACCAGCCGGTGGTGATGGCGGCGGTGGCGGCTCGGGTGGCGCCGCGGGCGTAGAGCGCCCGGGACAGGACCGCGAACAGCCCGTAGCCGATGAGGCCGGGGGCGAATCCGGCGATCGCGGCGGCGGCCGGCGTCACCGACCCGTTGCCGAAGAAGAACCGGGCCACCGGTTCGGCGGTGCCGACCAGGGCCGCCGCGCCGAGGAAGCTCAACAGCAGCACACTCCGGGTGGTGGCGGCGAGGGTCCGCCGGTAGCCGTCCTCGTCGCCGGCGGCGGACGCTGCGGCCAGCGTCGGGTACGCCGCGACCGCGAGCGGCACCGCGAGCACCGCCCACGGCAGCAGGTACATGGTCTGGGCCAGGTTGTAGACCTGTGGCGAGCCAGTCGGGCCGCCGGAGACCCGGTTGAGGATGACCACCAGGGCGGCCTGCTGGGCGGTGACGGTGACCGCGCCCGCCAGCGCCAGGCCGCCGACCTTCGCGCGGGCGTCGGCGGTGAAGGCGTACCCGGGGCGCGGTCGCAGACCGAGCCGGCGCAGCGGGACGAGCAGGGACAGCGACAGCACCACCACGCCGAGGGTGGTGCCGCCGGAGAGGATCAGCTCGCCGGCGCGGCTCACCTCGCCGACCGTGGCGCCCTGACCCTGGGTGGCGCCGAAAATCAGGTAGACCACGATCACGGTGACGCTGGACAGCAGTGGCGCGATCACCGGCCAGGCGAACCGGCGGTGCGCCTGGAGCACCCCGGTCAGCACGATCCCGATGCCGTAGAGCGGCAGCTGCGGGGCGAAGACCCGCAGCATCCGGGCGCCGGCGGCCAGTTCGGCCGGGGATCGATCATCGCTGATCAGCGAGATGACCGGGTCGGCGAGGAGCGCGACCAGCGCCGCGAGCGGCACCAGCAGGGTCACCGTCCACGTCAGCAGCGCCCCGGTGATGGCCGCCACCGCCTTGCGGTCGCCGGCCGCGACCGGTCCGGCGAGCAGCGGTACGACCAGGCTGGCCAGGGCGCCACCGGCGACGATCTCGAAGATGATGTTCGGGACGGTGTTGGCGATCACGTACATGCCACCGAGGTCGCTGCGCTCGAGGACCAAGGTGAAGACGGCCGTGCGGCCGAAGCCGGCGAGACGGCTGACCACGGTGAGGACGGCGATGAGGGCGGCCGCTCCGGCCACGCGGCCGGCGCCGGCGAGGGGTGCCGGTCTGGTCACGTCAGTCGGATCGCCGGCCCAGGGCGTCGAGTTCACGCAGGCCGGGGGTGCGCTGGATGACCTGGGTGAAGCTGACCTTCTCGCTGGCCGCGGTGAGCCCGGCGAGCACGGCCAGGATCCCGGCCCGACCGACCGGCCCGGTACGGACGGCCAGCGCCACGCCGAGCACCGCGCCGAGCGCGTTCGCGCCGCTGTCGCCCACCATCACCCGCTCGTCGAGGTCCTCGTCGAGCAGCCCCGCCGCCGCGCCGACCGCCCCGGCGGCGATGCCGCCCTGCGGGCCCCGGGCCAGCGGGGCGCCGAGCAGCAGGCCGGACTTCAGCGCCCGGCCGGGACGCAGGTCGAGCAGGTTGAGCAGGTTGGCGGTGCCCGCCACCACCCCGGCGCCGAGCAGCACGTCGACCGCGCGGGCGAGGGGGCGCTGGCCCGGCCGGCGCGCGGCGACCCGGGGGTCGGCGGCCAGCAGGGCGGCCGCGCCGAGCCCGGCGGCGCCCACCCCGACCACCTTGATCATCCCGGCGGTGACCCGCCCCTCCCGCAGCGCGGCGAGGTGGCCGGCGAAGCCCTTCGCCGTCTTCTGCTCGGGCCGCCCGCCGACCACGTCGTCGTAGAGCCCGACCGCGCCGGCGCCGAGGCCGGCCACCAGGGCCGCCGCGCCGGCGGGGACGCTGGCGGCGCCGAGCGCGCTGGCGCCCGCGGCACCGACCGCGAGGGCCGGGCCGGCCGCCAGGGTCACCGTGCGGCCGCGGAAGTTGGTCCGTTCCAGCGCCGGGGCGGGCGGTGCGGTGCGGATCTGGCGCAGCGTGTACCGGGCGGTCGCGGCGCCGACGGCGGCGGCCAGCAGCCGCCCCAGCCCGCTCACGCGGACCCGCCGGACGGGACGGACGGGAGGACTCCGGTCACCAGGCTACGTCGTTCGCTCACTGGGGCAGTCTAGGCAGCAGGGACCCGGAGGCGTTGTCGCCGACGCCGTACTGGCCGGCCTTCTTCTCGGTGATCTGCTGCACCAGGGCGAGGCTGGTGACCAGTTGCCCCTGCACGGTGTTGGCGTTGTCGACGGTGGAGATGGTCTGGGCGAGCACCGGGTCGGCCCGGACAGCGGCGACGAGGTTGCCGCCGGCCGAGCCGTTGCCGCCGACTACGATCGAGCCGGTCCGGTCGAACTGCTCGGCGACCTTCACCACCGACTCGTCCCGCTTGGCGGAGTCCTTGTCCACGTACGGCTGCCCGCTGACCAGCACGACGGCCTCGGCCGGCCCGGTGACCTTCTGCTCAAGGGTGAGGTAACCGGCGTTGGAATAGGAGGTCAGCACGGCGCGGCGGTCGCCCTCGGTGACGGCGGGGGTGCCCTGGGCCCGGTCGAGCAGCACGCTGGCCAGCAGTGCGCTGGAGGTCTCCACCCCGTTGCCGTTGCCGGGCAGCGCGGACGCGGGCGCGGTGGGCCGCGCAGCGGTCACCGCCAACTCCATCAGGTTGGTGTTGTTGTCCGGGTTGATGAACTTGTCCTGCACGTCCACCCGGCCCGCGACATCGGCCCCGGCGAGTTCGAGCATCTTCAGCACGCCCTCGGTGTGGTCCCGGCCGTTGGGCAGGCTCAGCACCAGCACCCGCTTGCCGGTGAGCTTGCCCGGCAGGACGTTCTGCGCTATCTGGGCGGCGAACTCCTCCTCGAGCTCCAACTCCTTCTGCATGTTGCTGACCTGCTGGCGCCACTGCTGGTTGTCCTTGCGCAGCGCGTTGACGTTCTCCTTGAGCGAGTCGGCCACCGGGCCGTTGAGGGCGGCCGTGCCGACCACCAGGCCGATGGCCAACGCCAGGAAGACCGCGGTCAGGGACACCACGTGGTACCGGAAATTGATCACGCTTGCAGCCTCTTGATAGGTCGGGAGCTAGAAGAGCTGGCCGAGCTGGAACACGAAATTGTCCCACCACTCGGAGACCACGCCCAAATACGCCTTCCCGACGGTCGAGACCGCCACCGCTGAGGCCATCGCGGCGACCGCCGAGAGGACCAGCAGCAGCAGCGACGAACCCGAGAGGCTCTGCCGGTAGAGCCGACTCACGCCCTTGGCGTCGACCAGCTTGCCGCCGACCTTGAGCCGGGTGAGGAAGGTCGAGGCCATGCCGCCGCGGCCCTTGTCCAGGAACTCCACCAGCGTGGCGTGGGTGCCGACGGCCACCAGCAGCGAGGCGCCCTTCTCGTCGGCCAGCAGCATGGCCAGGTCCTCGCTGGTGGCGGCGGCCGGGAAGGTGATCGCCGGCACACCGAGCCCGGCGACCCGGGCCAGGCCGGGGGCCCGCCCGTCCGGGTAGGCGTGCACGATCACCTCGGCGCCGCAGCGCAGCACGTCGTCGGTGACCGAGTCCATGTCGCCGATGATCATGTCGGGGGTGTACCCCGCCTCGACCAGCGCGTCCGCCCCGCCGTCCACGCCGATCAGCACCGGCTTGAACTCCCGGATGTACGGGCGCAGCACGTCCAGGTCGTCCTTGTAGTCGTAGCCGCGGACCACGATCAGGCAGTGCCGGCCCTGGACCTGGGTCTGGATGTCCGGTACGCCCACCCCGTCGAGCAGCAGATCGCGTTCCTGCCGGAGGTAGTCCATGGTGTTGGCGGCGAACGCCTCCAGCTGGACCGACAGCCCCTCCCGGGCGTCGGCCATCGCCTTGGCCACCGTCTCGGCGTCCTGCAGCTCCCCGTGGGCGACCGGCTCGTCGCGGGCGTAGACGGTGTTGCCCTCGATCCGGATCGTGTCGCCCTCGCGGATCCGCTCGAACACCCCCTCGCCCAGGTCGTCCAGGAGCGGGATGCCCGCGCCCACCAGCACCTCGGGGCCGAGGTTGGGGTAGCGCCCGGAGACCGACGGCTTGGCGTTGAGCACCGCGGCGACGCCGACCGCGACCAGCGAGTCGGCCGCCACCCGGTCCAGGTCGACGTGGTCGATCACCGCGATGTCACCGGGGCGGAGCCGGCCGACCAGCCGCTTGGTACGACGATCGAGACGTGCGGTGCCGAGAACTGAGCCCGGTCCGGCGTTCCGGGCCCGGCGCAACGTGGGTAGACGCATCGTGACCATCCTGGCATGTGAGGCAGGCTCTTCTGTCGCGACATGCCTGAGCAGGGCCGCCTACCCAGGGAAGCACACCGGAGCGTGGGCCGGTGTGCTTGCGCTCACAATACCGGCGGTCAGGGTCGCCTTTCCTTCGCCGCCACCGCCAGGAGTTCCTCCGCATGCGCGATACCCAGGTCGGAATCGGGCAAACCCGCGAGCATCCGGGCCAGCTCCCGGGCCCGCTCCGTGTCCTCCACCACACGCACCCCGCTGGTGGTGACCGCTCCCCCGGTGTCCTTCGCCACCACCAGATGCCGGTCGGCGAACGCGGCCACCTGCGGCAGGTGGGTGACCACCAGCACCTGGTGGCTGCGGGCCAGCCGGGCCAGCCGGCGGCCGATCTCCACCGCCGCCTGGCCGCCGACCCCGGCGTCCACCTCGTCGAAGACCAACGTGGGTGGGCCGCCGGAGCCGGCGAAGACCACCTCGATGGCGAGCATCACCCGGGACAGCTCGCCGCCGGAGGCGCCGCGCTGCAGCGGCAGCGAGGGCGCGCCCGGGTGGGCGAGCAGCCGCAACTCCACCTCGTCGGCACCGTCCGGGCCGATGCCGGCCTCGGCGCCGTTGACGGTCAGGCTCGGCTCGGCCCGGCCCACCGGACGCGGCACCACCGCCACGTCGATCCGGGCGTGTGGCATGGCCAGCCCGGCCAGCTCGACGGTGACCTGCTCGGCGAAGCGGATCGCGGCCTCCTGCCGGGAGGTGGACACCCGGCCGGCGAGCTCGGCCACCTCGGCGGCGAGTCGGGTGGCCTCGCGGTCCAGTTCGTCGAGCAGGTCGTCGGAGGTGTCCAGGTCGGACAGTCGGGTGCGGGCCCGCTCGGCCCAGGCGATCACACCGTCGACGTCGTCGGCGTACTTGCGGGTCAGCGCGCGCAGAGCGGCCCGCCGCTCGTAGATGACCTGCAACCGGGCCGGGTCGGCGTCCAGCGCGGCCAGGTACGCCGACAGCTCGGCGGAGACGTCGGCGACCAGGGTGGCCGCCTCCTCCAGCCGGACCGCCAGCTCGCCCAGGGCCGCGTCGGTGCCGGCCTGCGCCTCCAAGGTGCGCCGGGCGGTGCCCAGCAACGCCGTGGCGTCGGGCGTGTCATCGGCGGCCTCGACGCCACCGGCGACGCACTGGTGGGCCAGCTGGGCCGCGGTGCGCAGCCCCTCCGCGTGCTCCAGCCGCTGCGCCTCGGCCTTCAGCTCATCGTCCTCGCCGGGCTGCGGGTCGACCCGGGTGATCTCGTCCAGGCCCAGCCGCAGCAGGTCGGCCTCCTGGTTGCGGGCGCGGGCGTTGCGCCGCCGGTCGGCCAGGTCGTCAACCACGTGCCGCCACCGGCCGTACGCCTCGCGGAGCGCGTCGAGCAGCTTCTCGTGCTCCGGCCCGGCGAACCGGTCCAGCGCGGCCCGCTGCTCGGCCGGCCGCAGCAGGCGCAGCTGGTCGGACTGGCCGTGCACCGCCACCACCTGCTCGCCGACCTCGCCGAGCATCGACACCGGCATGCTCCGCCCGCCCAGGTGCGCCCGGGACCGGCCCTCCACGGTGACCGTGCGGCTCAACAGCAGGGAGCCGTCCTCGTCGGGCTCGCCGCCGGCGTCGACGATCCGGGCGTGCACCGCGTCGGCGAGCCGGCCGCCGAGGCGCAGCCGCCCCTCGACCACCGCCCGGCCCGGCTCGGCCCGGACCCGCCCGGCGTCGGCCCGGCCGCCGAAGAGCAGGCCGAGGCCGGTCACCACCATGGTCTTGCCGGCACCGGTCTCGCCGGTGATGACGTTCATCCCGCCGGTCAACGGCAGCGTGGTGTCCTCGATGACGCCCAGTCCGGTGATGCGCAGCTCTTCCAGCACAGCACCCGACAGTAGACGCGGCCCCCGACACTTGACCAGCCGGCGCGACCGCGCCGGCTGCCGCTGTGCGCTCTGGTCAGCGCAGGGAGACGACGCTCACCTGCGGCTGCCCCGCCAGCCCTGCACCGGCAGCCCGAACTTGGCCACCAGCCGGTCGGTGAACGGCCGGGCCCGCATCCGGACGATGCGCACCGGCAGTGCGCCGCGGCGCACCGTCACCCGGGCGCCCGGCGGCAGGTCGAAGACCCGCCGGCCGTCGCAGCAGAGCACCGCGAAGGTGGTGAACGGGTCCACGGTGATGGAGAACGTGGAGGTCGGCGCGGTCACCAGCGGACGGCTGAACAGCGCGTGCGCGCTGATCGGCACCAGCAGCAGGGCCTCCACCTCCGGCCAGACCACCGGACCGCCGCCGGAGAAGGCGTACGCGGTGGAGCCGGTGGGGGTCGCGCAGACCACCCCGTCGCAGCCGTACCGGGACAGCGGCCGGCCGTCCACGTCGACGAGCAGCTCCAGCATCTGGGCCCGTTCGCCCTTCTCGACGCTGATCTCGTTGAGCGCCCAGGACTCGATGGTCGGCCCGCCGTCGAACTCGGCGGTGACGTCGAGGGTGAGCCGTTCGTCCACCGTGTAGTTGCGCCCGACGACGTCGCGGACCGCCACGTCGAGGTCGTTGATCTCCGCCTCGGCGAGGAAGCCGACCTTGCCGAGGTTGATGCCGAGCAGCGGGGCCTTGGCCGGCCGGGCCAGCTCGGCAGCGCGCAGGAAGGTGCCGTCCCCGCCGAGGGCGAAGACGATCTCGGTGCCCTCGGCCGCCTCCAGGCCGGTCACCGGCACCACGCCGGGCAGGTCGAGGTCGTCGGCCTCCTCGGCCACCACCCGCACCTCGAAACCGGCGGAGATGAGGTCGGCGGCGACGGCCCGGGCGTGTTCGGTGCTGCGCCGCCGCCCGGTGTGCGTCACCAGCAGCGCGGTCCGGCTCACCGGGCCACCCGCCCGTCTGTGCCGCCGGGGCTCACCCAGTCGCTGTCGCCCACCGGACCCGCCTCCCGTCCCCCGCTCGCCGGGTTCCGCTCATCGCTCACCCTGTCACCTCCCCGGTCCGGCCGCCGACGGTGGACGGGCCCCCGGGCCCGGCCGCCACCACGGCGCGCACCCGCTCGGGGTCGGCCGCCGGGGCGTCCCGGCGTAACCATACGAAGAACTCGACGTTGCCGCTGGGCCCGGGCAGCGGGCTGGCCGCCACGTCCGCCAGGCCCAGCCCCAGCCCGGCCGCGGCGGTGGCCACGTCGAGCACCGCCTCGGCGCGCAGCGCCGGGTCACGGACCACGCCGCCGGCGCCCACCCGCTCCTTGCCCACCTCGAACTGCGGCTTGACCATCAGCGCGAGGTCGCCGTCGGCGCGGGTGCAGCCGGCCAGCGCCGGCAGCACCAGGCGCAGCGAGATGAACGACAGATCGGCCACGGTGAGATCCACCTCGCCGCCGATGACCTCCGGGGTCAGCGTACGGACGTTGGTGCGCTCGAAGACCCGCACCCGCCCGTCGGTACGCAGCGGCCAGGCGAGCTGGCCGTAGCCGACGTCCACCGCCACCACCTCGGCGGCGTCGGCGCGCAGCAGCACGTCGGTGAAGCCTCCGGTGGAGGCGCCGGCGTCGAGGCAGCGCCGCCCGGCGACGGTCAGCCCGCCCGGCGCGAACGCGGCGAGGGCGCCGGCCAGCTTGTGGCCGCCGCGGGAGACGTACTCGGCGGTGGGGTCCTCGCCGGTGACCAGCAGCGGGTCGGCCGGGTCGACCATGGCGGCGGCCTTGCGCGCCGGCACCCCGCGCAGCTGGACCCGGCCGGCCTCGACCAGCGCGGCGGCCTGCTCCCGCGAGCGGGCCAGGCCCCGTCGGACGAGTTCGGCGTCGAGGCGGGTACGACGTGCCATGGGGCGGTTCTCCGGTCGGTTCAGGCCTGGTCGATGGTGGCGAGGGTCTCCCGCAGCGTCTGGTACGCCGCCTCGTACTGGGCGATCTGGTCGGCCGGCGGCAGCCCCTCAGCGTTGATCATCGCCTGCACGGCGGCGTCGACGGCCGGATGGTGGGCCTCCTCGACGTCCTCGTACGCCGCGGGAGCCGGCGGCGGACCCGGCCGGGCGCCGGGCGGCGGGCCGGGACGCGCTCCCGGTGGTGGCCCCGGGCGGGCGCCGGGCGGCGGCCCGGGGCGGAACGGCCCGCTCACCGCGTGCTCCCGTCGCCGGCGGGCATCATTCCGCGCCGCCGGTGGTCCGCTTGCGCGGGGCGGTTTTCTTCACCGGCCGGGCCGCCGGCGCGGTGCCGTCCCCGGCGGTGGTGCTCACCGCCGCCGGCGGCTTCTTCGCGATGGTCTTCTTGGCGACGGCCTTCTTGGCCACCGCCTTGGTGGGGGCGGGGACCGGCGGGCCCGAGGGGCCGGCGGTGGCGCCGGAGTCGCCGGCGGTGGAACCGGCCGCCCCGCCGCGGGTGGACGGACCCGACGCGCCGGTCGGGGAGATACCCGACGGGGAGACGCCGACGGTCGACGTACCCGGCAGCAGCCCGCCCGGGCCGCCCTTGGCCTCGCGCAGCTGCCGCTCCAGCTCGTGCACCCGACGGGTCAGCTCGGCGACCTCGTCGGCGGTGGCGAGGCCCACCGCCCCGAGCGCCCGGTCCACCTCGAAGCGGACCAGCTTGGTCAGTGCCTCGCGGTTGGCGGTGCCGGTGGAGACGAGTTCCTCGGCGAGCGCCTGGAGCTGGGCGGCGGTCGCGCCGCCCGTGCCGACCAGCCGCCGCGCGGCGTCCTGGGCCTTCTTCCGGGGCGCCTCCGTCAGGCCCATGGCCAGCTCGAGGTAGGCGCGCCACGCATCCTGCATGCCGGTTTTCCTTCCGCGGGGCGGGTGTGCGGGTCTCACGCTACCGGGCGCCCCAGACGGCCCATTGCGGTACGGTGCCGGGGACGGCGTGGCGGGCGTGAGGAGACGATGTGGCCAGCGTTGACGAGTGCCGGCAGGCGTTGCGGGATCTGGCGAGCCGGTTGGAGCGCCACGCCGAGGCGGGCCAGCAGATCGACCTGGACCGCACGCTCGCCTGCCGGGTCACCGACCTGGACACCGCGTTCCACGGCAGGCTCGCCGGTGGCCGGCTGATCGACCTGGCCGACGGTGACGACTCCAAGGCCAAGATCGCCCTGGTCACCAGCAGTGACGACCTGGTCGCCCTGGTGCACGGTCAGCTCGACGTCACCAAGGCGGTCGCCGCCCGCCGGGTCTCGATCAAGGCCAACCCGTTCGACCTGATGAAGCTCCGCAAGCTGCTCTGAGCGGCCGGGGCGGTCCGCCGTCCGCGAGGCGGTCAGGCCGACAGGCCGAGCTCCGCGAGGGCGCGTTCCGCCTCCGGCGTCGCCGGGCGCACGTCCGGCGGGCCCGACGACGACCAGGCCGCCGCGCACAGCGCCGCGAGGGCGTCCAGCGGCCGTCCCGCACCGCGCAGCTCCAGCCCGCCGTCGACCGGGGCGGCGGACCAGCCGCCGGTGTCCGGGTCGCCCGGCACCCGGGCCACCGCCGCCGGGTCGAAGAGCCCGGCCAGGTCCATCGCCACGTACGCCGGACGCCGCGGCGCGGGTGCCGCCAGCAGCTCGGGTACGTCACTGACGCCGGTCAGCACCAGCAGGCTGTCCAGCCCGGCGCGGCGGGCGCCCTCGATGTCGGTGTCGAGGCGGTCGCCGACGACCAGCGTCCGGCCGCCACCGGCCCGGCGGGCGGCGGTGGCGAACAGGGCCGCCTCGGGCTTGCCGACGACCACGTCCGGTTCCCGCTCCAACGCGTGGCGCAGCGCGGCCACCAGCGACCCGTTGCCGGGCAGCGGGCCACGGCCGCTGGGCAGCGTCCGGTCGGTGTTGGTGGCCACCCAGGTCGCCCCGGCGCGGATGGCGACGCAGGCCTCGGCCAGGTCCACCCAGCCCACCTGCGGGCCGTACCCCTGGACCACTGCGGCCGGCGATTCGTCGGCGCGGGCGACCGGGGTGAGTCCGGCGGCGCGGATCTCGGCGCGCAGCGCCTCCGCGCCGACGACCAGCACCGGCGCCCCGGCGGGGAGCCCGTCGCGGAGCAGCTCGGCGGCGGCGGCGGCGGAGGTCAGAACCTCCTGCGGCTCGGCCGGCACGCCCATGCGGGTAAGCAGGTCAGCGACCTGGCTGGACCGGCGGGAGGCGTTGTTGGTCGCGTAGGCCACCGCACGACCCTCGGCGTGCAGCCGGCCAACCGCCTCGACCGCGCCGGGGATCGGCCGGTCGATCAGGTAGATCACCCCGTCCAGGTCGAACACGACCAGGGTGTACCCGTCGACCAGCCGATCCCCGGCGACCTCGATCATCGCTGGTCCGGCTCCGACTCCGACCCTCGCTCGCCCGGCTCGGCGCCGGTGGGCCGCGCCGCGGACCCGTGGCTCACGGTCGGCTCGGCGTCGGCCGGGCCCGGGTCGGCGGCGACGGTGGTGACCGCCTCGACGGTGAGCTCGTCGTCGGTGAGCCCGTCCGCGTCCCGGTCGTCGTCCTCCTCGTCGTCGAGGTCGTCGTCGAGGTCGTCGTCGAGGTCGTCGTCGAGGTCGTCCTCGTCCTCGTCCTCGTCCTCGTCCTCGTCGTCGTCGCCGAGATCGTCGTCGTCCTCGTCGTCCTCGTCGTCGTCGTCGTCGTCGTCGTCGTCGAGATCGTCGTCCTCGTCGTCGTCGTCGAGATCGTCGTCGTCGCCTTCGTCGTCGTCGGCCCCGGTCAGGTCGACGCCCGGCTGGGCCGGCACCTCGCCGGGACCGGTGGCGATCTCCTCGGCCGGCTCGTCGTCCTCGTCGTCGCCCTCGATCAGCACGCCGTCGAGTTCGAGCAGCCGCTCCGCCGCGTCGGTCTCACCGTCGGTGTCCACGTCGGCGGCGCGGGAGAACCACTCCCGGGCCTCCTCGCGGCGGCCGACGGCCAGCAGCGCGTCCGCGTACGCGTAGCGCAGCCGGGCCGTCCACGGCTCGGTCGAGTCGGTGGTCAGCTCGGGGACCTGGAGCATCGCCACCGCGGCGTCCTTCTGCCCGAGGTCACCCCGGGCGCCGGCGGCCACGATCAGCAGCTCGACGGCGACGGCCTGGTCGAGCTTCTCCCGGTCGGCGCCCCGGAACAGGTCGATCGCCCGCTCCGGACGCCCCAGCGCGCGCTCGCAGTCGGCGAGCACCGCCAGGTGGCTCTGCAGCCCGGTCATCCGGTGGTACGTCCGCAGCTCGGCGATGGCCGTCTGCCACTCCCCCGCGTGGTACGCGGCCAGCCCGACCGCCTCCCGGACGGCGGAGATCCGCGAGGCCAGGCGGCGGGCCGCCATCGCGTGGGCGAGCGCCTCCGCCGGGTCCTCGTCGATCAGCTGCCCAGTCGCGACCAGGTGCCGGGCGACGGTCTCCGCCACCGGCTTGTTCAGCGAGAGCAACTCGGCGCGAACGGCCGTGTCGAGGTCGTCCGCGGAGATCTCATCCGGCAGCGCCGGCGCGACCGCACGACCGCTCTCGGCCTCGTCCTGCCGCTCCCGGTCGGGGCCGAAGCCGCCCTCGCGACGCCGGTCCTCGAAGCTCCGCCGGTCATCACGACGCGGCCGGTCCCCGTAGCCGCCGCGCTCGCCACCCCGGTCGGGCCGGTCGCCACCCCGGTAGCCGCCCTCACGGCGGTCACCGCCGCGGAAACCACCACCGCGGGGTGCCTCACCGTCGCGGCGGAAGCCACCCTCGCGCGGACCCGAGCGGAAGTCACCCTCACGGCGCTCGCCGCCACGGGCGTCGCCGTCGCGGCGGAACCCACCCTCGCGGGGTCCGGAGCGGTAGCCACCCTCGCGACGGTCGCGGTCACCGCCGGCGAAGCCGCCCTCACGGCGGTCACCGCCACGGGACGCCTCGCCGTCCCGGCGGAACCCACCCTCACGGCGGTCACCGCCACGGGACGCCTCGCCGTCCCGGCGGAACCCACCCTCACGGCGGTCACCGTCACGGAAACCACCACCGCGGGGTGCCTCACCGTCGCGGCGGAAGCCGCCCTCGCGCGGACCCGAGCGGAAGCCGCCCTCGCGCGGACCCGAGCGGAAGCCACCCTCACGGCGCTCGCCGTCCCGGAAGCCACCGCCACGGGGCGCCTCACCGTCGCGACGGAAGCCACCCTCACGGCGCTCGCCACCACGCGCGTCGCCGTCGCGACGGAACCCACCCTCACGCGGACCCGAGCGGAAGCCACCCTCACGGCGCTCGCCGTCCCGGAAGCCACCGCCACGGGGCGCCTCACCGTCGCGACGGAAGCCACCCTCGCGACGGTCGCCACCACGCGCGTCGCCGTCGCGACGGAACCCACCCTCACGGGGACCGGAGCGGAAGCCACCCTCGCGACGGTCGCGGTCACCGCCGGCGAAGCCGCCCTCACGGCGGTCACCGCCACGGAAACCACCACCCCGGGGCGCCTCGGCGTCCCGACGAAAACCACCCTCACGACGGTCACCGTCGCGGGAGCCACCGCCACGGGGGGCCTCACCGTCACGACGGAAACCGCCCTCGCGGCGGTCGCCGCCACGGGCATCGCCGTCGCGACGGAACCCACCCTCACGCGGGCCGGAGCGGAAGCCACCCTCGCGACGGTCGCGGTCACCGCCAGCGAAGCCGCCCTCACGACGGTCACCGCCACGGAAACCACCACCCCGGGGCGCCTCGGCGTCCCGACGAAAACCACCCTCACGACGGTCACCGTCGCGGAAGCCACCACCACGAGGGGCCTCACCATCCCGACGGAACCCACCCTCGCGCGGACCCGACCGGTAGCCGCCCTCACGGCGGTCACCGTCGCGGGAGCCACCGCCACGGGGGGCCTCACCGTCGCGACGGAAACCACCCTCGCGCGGACCCGAGCGGTAGCCGCCCTCACGGCGGTCACCACCGCGGGAGCCACCGCCGTCACGGCCGCCGCGGTCGGCGCTGTAGCCGCCCCGCTGGCCGCCGCGGTCGTCACGGTCTCCGCGGTACGGGGGGCGGTCGTCCCGGCGCTGGCCGGCACCCCGCCCTTCGGGGCGATCGGCGCGGTCCTCGTTACGACGCGGACGGTCTCCGCCCTGCGGTCCTGAACTCACAGGTACATCCTTCCTCATTGCGCCACCTCATGGCGCTACGCAGTCGAGGGCCGACCCGGATGGGGCGGCCCTCGACTGGAAGATTGTCCGGCGGTGTCCTACTCTCCCACACCCTCCCGAGTGCAGTACCATCGGCGCTGGAGGGCTTAGCTTCCGGGTTCGGAATGTTACCGGGCGT
>NZ_JBEYTI010000052.1:0-36279 GCF_040642975.1 Micromonospora sp. NPDC047548 | reverse complement strand
GAAACCGAAGCTCGACCAGTCCGGGGTATAAATCAATTTGGCACTGGCTTATCAAGCACCCTGTTGAGTTCTCAAAGAACAACCACACACCATCTGAAAGCTCTACTCCGTAGAACCCCCGTCCGGGGCATTTCGTTCGTCCATGTCCGCCGCTCTCGCGCCGGGCACTTTTACTACGCTACCTCACCGTCTTCCCCGTGTCAACCGGTGCGTCCCGGTCTGTCACGCTTCGTACGGGTTGGCGCCCGCGATTTCGCGCAGCGGTCAACCACTGCGCTTGATCATCGGATTTGGAGGCCGGCCGCTGCGGTCTCCCGCAAGCTCGCCCGGTGCCCTGCCAGTCGACAACCTTACCCGGTCGGTTCCGCCCGTCCAAATCCGCCTCGCGGCGTTTGATCGAGCCCCGCCCGGACCGTGTCGTTCGGGACCTTCGCCCCGGTCCGACCCGGCGCCAGTCCGGCTCGGGTGGCCCGGGACTCTCGTCCCGTTTGCCCCGTTCCGCGCTGGCAGAGAGAAAGTTACGCGTCTGCGGGTTTGATCGTCAAATCCAGGGGTGGCGTCCCCCGTCACACCATCTGCGGCGGACTATCCCCGCCGGTCAGCGAGTCCGCCCGGGTCGCCGGGAACGAGCGCACCGCCTGGCTTCCCGGCCCCCGCCGTCACAGGGAGCTGACCGGACGTCGTACGGAGCGGGGCGTCGAGGACTGGTCGGCCCTACGGGATCAGGCGGACCGCCGGCGGGCGGCGAGCAGGCCGCGTACACCGAGCACGCCGACGGTGGTTCCGATCGCCAGCGACGCGGCGATCAGCAGGGCGTGCACCCAGAGGAAGCCGGTCGGGGCGCCGTCGCCGACCGTGCCGGTCGACCAGGCGCGCGGGTCGTCCCAGATGGCGACCGCGAACCTCGGCCAGATCACCCAGGTCCACACTCCGACAGCGACGAGGAACACCGACCAGCCGCGTGACAGCACCATGGCTGGCCAGTATGCCAGCGGGCGGTGCCCGGTCGGCCGGTACCGGCAGGTCAGCCGCCCGTCTGCCCGGCGGGAGGAAGCGGATGGCCGACGGGCCGCCGGCACGCAGCCCGCGGCCGTGCCGGACGACCGCGAACGCCGCACCTCACGGGTTACCGTGGACGCATGATCCGGCCGGTCATCCTCGTGCCGGAGGCCACCGACGGTCTCCGGCCTGACCTCCTGCCGTCCTTCCCGACCAGCCCCGGCGACGGCCGGGAGTGGATCCTCGACGTACTCCGTGCCGGTGGGTTGCGGTTCCGCGCCGGCGCGCGATGGCGGTCCGTGCTCTGACGAGCCGACCCCACCGACCCTGGCGACCACGCCCCGGGTCGATCGCGTGCACGCGCGTCCGTCACCGATTCCTCGGCACGAAAGGCGTACCACCATGTCCGTTCCACGGATGCTCACCGGGGACCGCCCCACCGGGCGGCTGCACCTCGGCCACTACGTCGGCAGCATCGCCAACCGGGTGGCGCTGCACCAGCGCCACGAGAGCTACCTCATCATCGCCGACCTGCACATGCTGACCACCCGCCACACCCGCGAGGACATCGCCCAGGTGTCCCGCAACGCCCGGGCGATGGTCACCGACGTCCTGGCCTGCGGGATCGACCCAGCCCGGGCGACGTTCTACCTCCAGTCCGCGATCCCCGAGGTCGGCGACCTGAACACGCTGTTCCAGAACCTGGTCACCGTGCCGCGCCTGGAGCGGGTGCCGTCGGTGCGGGAAATGGCCCACGCCGCCGGCCGGGCGGAGATCCCGTACGGGCTGCTCGGCTACCCCGTCCTCCAGGCCGCGGACATCCTCTGCGTCAAGGCGCAGGTGGTGCCGGTCGGCAAGGACAACGCGGCGCACGTCGAGGTGACCCGCGAGATCGCCCGCCGCTTCAACCACCTGTACGGGGAGGTCTTCCCGGTGCCGGAGATGATCGCCGCGGCGACGCCCACCCTGGTCGGCACCGACGGCCAGGGAAAGATGAGCAAGAGCCGGGGCAATGCCATCGCGCTCGCCGACGACGCGGCGACCGTGCACCGCAAGGTGATGGCCATGTACACCGACCCGAACCGGGTCCGCGCCGACGTGCCGGGCACCGTCGAGGGAAACCCGGTCTTCGCGTACCACGACGTGTTCAACCCGGACCGGGCCCAGGTGGCGGAGTACAAGGCCCGCTACCAGGCCGGCCGGATCGGCGACGTCGAGGTCAAGGAGGCCCTGGCGGTGGCGCTGAACCGGTTCCTCGACCCGATCCGGGAGCGCCGCGCCCGGATCGAGGCCGACGCCGGCCTGGTCGACCAGCTGATCGTGGACGGCACCGAACGGACCCGCGAGCAGGTCCGCCGGACCGTGGCCGAGGTTCGCCGGGCGATGGGCCTCACCGGGGCGTACCAGCAGGTGCGGCGCCGGGCCGAGCGGGCCCGCAAGGCCACCGCCACCTCGGCCTGACCGCGACGGTACGGCCACCGGGCCGGCCGGGGAACGCGGTGTACGCGTTGCCGGCCGGCCCGCTAGGCTCTTTGCCATGACCAGCGCGCCCGCCCACACCGCCGGACCGTCGTACGACGTCCAGGTCAGTGCGGAGCGACGCCGGCGATCCGTCGCCCGCCCGCGCTGACCCCTTCCCTGCGACCGGCGGATCGAGCCGCCGGTCATCGCCGATCGTCCTCGGTCCGCCCCGCACTCTCCTGAGTCCTCCAGATCCGCGTGACCGCGGATCCGAGCGAGATCGGCGTACCCATGGATCTTGAAAGGCTGCTCACCGACCGGTTGGCGCCGGCGTTCGCGAGCGTGGCCGGCGGCCCGGTCGACCCCCTGGTGCGGCGCTCGCCGCGCGCGGACTTCCAGTCCGACGCGGCGCTGGCGCTGGCCCGGCGGCTCGGCCGCCCGCCGCGCGACATCGCGGCGGCGGTGCTGGACCGCGCGGAACTGGACGACGTCTGCGCGGCCGCCGAGGTCTCCGGGCCGGGCTTCGTCAACCTGACCGTGGCCGACCGGACGCTCGCCGCGCTGGTCTCAGGGCTGGCCGACGACGACCGGCTCGGCGTGCCGGTGACGCCCGCGCCGGAGACCGTGGTGGTCGACTACTCCGCACCAAACGTGGCCAAGGAGATGCACGTGGGGCACCTGCGCTCCACGGTCATCGGCGACGCGGCGGTCCGGCTGCTGGACTGGCTCGGGCACCGGGTGGTGCGGGTCAACCACCTGGGCGACTGGGGCACCCCGTTCGGGATGCTGATCGAGCACCTGGTCGACCTCGGCGAGACCGGGGCGGCGCAGGAGCTGTCGATGGGCGACCTCGACTCGTTCTACAAGACGGCCCGGGTGAAGTTCGACGCCGACGAGGCGTTCCGGGAGCGGTCCCGGCAGCGGGTGGTCGCGTTGCAGGGCGGCGACGAGCGGACGCTGCGGCTGTGGCGGCTGCTGGTGGAGCAGTCCGAGCGGTACTTCCTGACCGTCTACGCGCTGCTCGACGTGACGCTGACCCGGGAGGACTTCCGCGGCGAGAGCGCCTACAACGACCAGCTCGCCGGCGTCGTCGACGGGTTGGGCCGGCTCGGGCTGCTGCGCGGCAGCGACGGCGCGGACTGTGTCTTCCCGCCCGGGTTCACCGGTCGGGATGGCGAGCCGTTGCCGCTGATCGTGCGCAAGGGCGACGGCGGGTACGGCTACCCGGCCACCGACCTGGCGGCGCTGCGGCACCGGACCGACGACCTCGGCGCGACCCGACTGCTCTACGTCGTCGGTCTGCCGCAGCGGCAGCACTTCGCGATGGTCTTCGCGGTCGCCGAGGCCGCCGGGTGGCTGCGCCCGCCGACCCGGGCGGAGCACCTCGGCTTCGGCTCCATCCTCGGCTCCGACGGGCGGATGCTGCGCAGCCGGGCCGGTGGCTCGGTGAAGCTGGTCGGGCTGCTCGAGGAGGCGGTCGCCCGGGCCACCGAGCTGGCCCGGGCCAAGAACCCCGAGCTGGACGCCGAGGCCGCCGCCGAGATCGGCCGGGCCGTCGGCATCGGCGCGATCAAGTACGCCGACCTGGCCACCGACCGGGCCCGCGACTACGTGCTCGACTGGGAGCGGATGCTCTCCCTGGACGGCAACACGGCGCCCTACCTGCAGTACGCGTACTCGCGGATCCGGTCGGTGTTCCGGCGGGCCGGGACGGACGCGCGGCCCGACGCGGAGATCCTGCTCGCCGAACCGGCCGAGCGGGCGCTGGCGTTCGAGCTGCTCGGCTTCGCGGGGGTGGTCGCCGAGGTGGAGCGGACCCTGCAGTTCCACCACCTCGCCGGCTACCTTCATCGGCTGGCCAGCACGTTCAGCGCGTTCTACGAGCGCTGCCCGGTGCTGCGGGCCGACGGGGAACTGCGGGAGAGCCGGCTGGTGCTCGCCGACCTCACCGCCCGGACGCTGCGGCAGGGGCTGCACCTGCTCGGCATCCGGACCGTCGAGCGGATGTAACGCGGTCTCGCGGCTACGTCGTCACGGCCGGGTCTGATCATCTGCGGTTCAGTGGACCGCTTGCAGGAATCGCTCCACGGCACTCGCGAAGGCGGCCGGGTCGTCGACCCAGGGGAAGTGCCCCGCGGCCGGGTGCACCAGCACCTCGGCGTCGGCGAACAGGCGGGCCAGCTCACGTACGGCCGGGACGGTCGGCCAGATGTCGTACTCCCCGGCCACCAGCAGGGTCGGGACCGGCAGGGCCGCCAGCCGGGCGGGCAGCGCCGGATCCGGGGTGAAGCCGGCGTAGAAACCGTCCGTGGCGGCCTCGGACGGCCCGCTTCGTGGTGTCGGAGGCGGCAGCCCTGCTGTGGGGTTACCGTCGGGACCGGTACGGCTTCACTGCCTTCGCCTCGTCGGCCGCGCCGCAGTTGGTGCGATGGGAGTCGCGCTACGGATGGACCCGTCGCGGGTACGGGCAGATCAGCCAGAAGGAAACCTCGCTGGCTGCGGTGCTGAACGGACTGCTCACCGTGCCGGATGCGTGGGTGACGTTCGCCAGGCACTACCTCGACGCGCTGAACCGCACCGTCGTCGGCGACAACGCCCGCGACCAGCCGTGGCGGTCGGGTGATTACGTCCACGCCCAGCGCACCGGAGACCTCGCCGAATGGCACGGCATGCTCCTGCACCGGCTGGCTGATACCGAGGCGGAGGACCTACTCGACCGACTGGTGGAGCATCGGGTGCTGGGCGGCCCAGAACTGGACTTCCTACGGGCGCGCCTGGCCCACCAACGGGGCGATGCCGCTGCGGCTGGCGCATTCATAACGGCCGCCCTCGACAGGCTGCCGGGCCATCAGGAGATGCTGGACTTCGCGGTAAACATCAACGCGCCGCTGCCCACCCGCGCCCGGAAGATCCTCAAGGAGCGTTCCTACCGGCCGTAGTGCCTCCAGTCCCGCCCGGTCCGCATCGGTCCCACCGGATGCCAGCAGGTCCGGGCCCACCATCAGGTTTCGCCGATCCTTGCTCGCTGCCAGATGGCGCACAAAATCCGAGCGAGTCCGTGTGCGTTCGGACCAGTTCCCCCCGACGACCGAGCAGCCACGGAGCAGCATGGACCGCCGTTCACGACGCCGAGCCTCGGAACGATCGGGGCCGAGCTCGGCGCGTGGCGGAAACTCCTGTCAGCTTCGGCAGCCTGACGCGATCTTCGAAAATCCAGGTCACGGCCGTCGAACGAGATTTCGGCACGGTACAGGCCGGCGAAGCTGCTGCGCGCTGGAACAGTCGTGCCCGTGCTGATGGGGTGCCGAACGTCCGAGCACCATCGGAGCACCACGCGATCAGCCGACGGAGCCGTCAGGTCGGGTGAGATCTTCCTCGTCGAGCAGCTCGCGGCGCCATACCGCGAACCGGCCACGGAGGTTGTTCAGCGCCTGGCCGGTGACGCCGTACTGGGCGAAGTCGTCAGGATCGAGCAGGCTGGCTTGCCCGAGAGCGTCGGCGAAGACCCGCCGGTCGAAACCGCGGTCGGCGCGTTGCGCGAGGTTGAGGACAGCTTCATGGGTGTATCGGCCGGATTGGAGCGTGGCGTCGATGTCGATGAAGTCACGGGCGAACGCCCGCCCGTAGAGTGCGCTCATCTTGTTCGCGACCGCATCGTCAGGGTGTAGTACCGGTCCGATGGCCATGAGGATAGGTTCGTTGGCGCGCCAGTCCGCGCCGAGTTCGACCTTGGAAATACGCAGGCCATCGGTGACCGTCAGCCGGGCGAACGTGTCGTACTGCCGCTCAACGTCGACGGTCAGGCCGTCGTCGCGGTAGGCGTGCACGACGGCGGTGACCGCGGCGGTGAACTCATCGCGGCGGTCCCATGCGGTGAACAGGTCAACATCTTCGCTGGGCCGCTCAAGAAGGCCGGCGGCCTGGACCGCGTAACCGCCGGCGAGGGCGAAGCCATACCGGTGGGCGGCCGAAAGCCCGGTGCGGGCGAGGCGCTCGTGAAACGGATCCACCGCTACGCGGCGTTCATGCGGATCGCTGCGAGTTTGGGAAAGGCTTCCTCCCAGCGCCGTCGTAGCTGGGGTGGCAGCCAGAGGGCGGGCCAGAGCCGCAGGAGGAGGTCGGCGTTGAGCCAGGTGTTCAGGTCGTCAACAGTGCTGGCCTCGGTGAGCACCACCTTATACATGCTGGCCAGTCGTCCGAGTCGGCTCAGGTCGTACTCGGCATGACCGGACCAGTCAAGATGGTGCGGAAGCGCGACCACGCCTTCGGTCGGGCCGTTCAGCGCGGTGAGGGTTTCGGCCACGACGTAGGGCCTCCGGTCAGCGTAGGAACGATAGTCCGCCGGCGGCCGGGGTAGCGTCTTGCGCCGGCTGATGTTGGTCGCCCGTCTGACCTCCGGCCGTAGTGCCTGGCGGATCGTCTCCCGGCTGTACCCGGTGACCTGTTGCAGGTCCACCGACCGCCAGCCGGCCGCGTGGAACGCCCGCAGTTGCTCGTCCCGCTCGGTCAACGCGGCTGTCCTGGTCGCCTCGTACCTGGCGACGACCGCGCGCAGATCATCCTCGGAGAACTGGCCCACGCCCGCCAGCCTACCAGGCTAGGCCAAGCACGCTAGGCCCTTTGCGGCCCAACCACCACGCGACCTCCGGGCCGGCCCCGCGCGGGGAAGCAGGAATCCGCCCGGACGCCGCGTGTTCCACACGCAGCGTGGAGGAAATCTCCGTCCTCTAGGGCGGAGAGATCGTCAAGAGAGTCCCGCACAATTCAACCGCGAGTACCGCCGGCTGTTCGGTGGCCCGCGGGGCCGGGACGCGGTCCGGCTCAACGCGCATGCTCGAACCAACGCGCCGGCCGCTCCTCGCGGCGGTTGACCAGAACTCGCAATCTCTTGCTCGATCCTGCCCGCTTGCCGGCAGACGGCCCTGCGGCGGACTACCCGATATAGCCTGCCCGGACAGAGGTTTCTGGTTGTCCTGAAGTCGGTTCAAGATCGGCTGGCGGCCGACAATCGAAACCGTGGAGGATCGAGCAAGAATTCGCGAACATTGAGCTAGACGTCTCACCTCGGTAACTGATCGCAGGAGTGCTCTGTTCGGCATTTCGGAAGCCATTTTTCTGCCTTGATTCGGCTGATGAGAGGACGACGATGACCGATCACATGCGCAGTGAGATATCGCTGCGGGTCAACGATGTGATTCACCGGCTGTCTGTGGACAACCGCCGGACGCTGCTCGACGCGTTACGGGACGACCTGGGCGTCACCGGGCCGAAGAAGGGGTGCGACCACGGGCAGTGCGGCGCCTGCACAGTGCTGCGCGACGGCCGGCGAGTGGTCTCCTGTCTGATCCTCGCGGTCGCCGCCGACGCCACGGCGATCACCACCGTCGAAGGACTGGCCGCCGAGGGCGAGCTGCAGCCGATCCAGGAGGCGTTCGTGCGCCTGGACGGTTTCCAATGCGGCTTCTGCACTCCCGGGCAGATCTGCTCGGCAGTCGGGATGCTCGCCGAGTACGCGGCCGGCTGGCCCAGCGCCGTCACTGTCGGCGACTCACGGGACCGGGCGCCGGAACTGGACGAGGCCGAGGTACGCGAGCGGATGAGCGGCAACCTGTGCCGCTGCGGGGCGTACCCGTCGATCGTCCGCGCGGTGCTCGAGACCGCGGTTCGCGAAGGGGTGGCGGGGTGAAGGAGTTCGCTTATCAGCGCGCGGCGCAGGTCCGCGATGCGCTCACGGCGGTCGCCGAGAATGCCGGCGCCCGGTTCCTGGGTGGGGGCACGAACCTCGTCGACCTGATGAAGTGCGGGGTCGAGGAGCCGACCCGGCTGGTGGACGTACGGCAGCTTCCACTCGACGGTGTCCGCGAGGCACCGGACGGAGGGCTCGTCATCGGTGCGACCACGACGAACAGCGACGCAGCCGCGCATCCCGAGGTGCGCCGCCGGTTTCCGGCGCTGACCCAGGCCGTACTGGCAGGCGCGTCCGGCCAACTGCGGAACATGGCCACGGTGGGCGGCAACCTGTTGCAGCGGACCCGCTGTGGTTACTTCGCCGACCTCTCCCAGCCGTGCAACAAACGGGTTCCCGGCAGTGGATGTTCCGCGATCGCGGGGGTCCATCACCACCACGCGGTGCTCGGCCACTCCGAGCACTGTGTGGCCACCCATCCCTCGGACATGGCGGTGGCGCTTGCCGCGTTCGACGCGGTCGTGCGCTACCAGACGCTCGACGGCGCCGGTGAGATCCCGTTGGCGCAGTTCTACCTGCCGGTCGGTGACCGTCCGGACCGGGAGACCGCATTGCCACCCGGCGCGCTGATCACCGCCGTCGCCCTGCCGGGGTCCGTAGGGAGCCCGCAGTCGCGCTACCGCAAGGTCCGCGAGCGCGCGTCGTACGCCTTCGCGACCGTCTCCATCGCCGCCGCACTCGACATCCACGACGG
Organism: Micromonospora sp. NPDC047548; assembly: GCF_040642975.1. NCBI lineage: Bacteria > Bacillati > Actinomycetota > Actinomycetes > Micromonosporales > Micromonosporaceae > Micromonospora > Micromonospora sp. NPDC047548. Next base: position 27,379 of record NZ_JBEYTI010000052.1, on the reverse strand, counting down.
CGTGGTGCGCGACGTGCGCATCGCCCTCGGCGGCGTGGCGTCGCATCCCTGGCGGGCCAGCTCCGCCGAGGCCATGCTCCGCGACGCCCGGCCCACCGCCGACCGGTTCCGGACCGCCGCCGAGGTGGAACTGAGCGCCGCGAAGCCATTGCGCGACAACGGATACAAGGTGACCCTGGCACGGAACCTCATCGAGGCCGTGCTCTGTGAACTCGCTGGAACGGAGAGGGACCGATGAGCGCAGACCCCACTCCCTGCACCGTCGGCGCCCCGCGCCCGCGGATCGAGGGCCGGCTCAAGGTCACCGGCTCCGCCCGCTACGCCGCGGACGTACTGATGCCGGACCTGGCTCACGGCTGGATGGTGACCGCCACCATCTCCCGGGGCCGGATCCGCGACATCGACGCCTCGACCGCGCTCGGCATGCCGGGCGTGCTCGGGGTGCTCGACCACCGCAACGCGCCCCGGCTCAACCCTGAGGCCGGCAACTACTTCGGCCCAGACGGCAGCTTGCAGCTGCTGCAGGACGACGTGATCCCGTACGCGGGCCGGCCGGTCGCACTGGTGGTGGCGGAAACGCCCGAGCAGGCCAGAGCAGCAGCGGCAGCGCTGCGGGTGACCTACGACGTCGAACCGCACGATGTGGACTTCCGCCTGGAGCATCCGGCCGCCCGCCCTGCATCGACCGCCTTCGGCCCGGAGGCGGACACCGGTGACGTGGACGCGGAGCTATCGGCGTCCACAATCGTGGTCGACGAGCGGTACCGCACTCCCGAGGAGAGCCACAGCGCCCTGGAGCCTCATGCCGCGACCGTTTGGTGGGACGACGGCGACGTGTACGCCGTGGACTCCAACCAGGGTGCGTTCAGCGTGTCCGAGGTGCTGGCCGCGTTGTGGTCCATCGACCGCGATCGGGTGCACATCCGCTCCGAGCATGTCGGCGGTGGTTTCGGCGGCAAGGGCGCCTGCGGCCCGCAGGTGATTCTCGGGTCGATGGCCAGCGAGCGTTTCGGACGTCCGGTGCGGATCGCCATGACCCGGGCACAGGTCTTCGAGACGACCGCGTCGCGGCCCCCGACGGACCAGCTGGTGCGCATCGGCGCCGATCCCGACGGCCGCCTGCGCGCCATCCACCACCGGCCGGCGTACGCCCTCTCGCCGCTCGCCGAGTACATCGAGTGGTGCACCGAGCAGGCCAAGATCCTGTACGCGGCGCCGGCGATCCGCACGCAGCTCACCGCCGTACCTATCGACATCCTGCCGCCGGCCTCGATGCGCGGGCCGGGCGCGACGCCCGGCTCGTTCGCCCTGGAGTCGGCGATCGACGAGGTGGCGGAGCGGCTGGACATGGACCCGCTGGAGCTGCGCCTGCGCAACCAGCCCACGGTCGGGCCCGTGTCGGGGCTGCCCTTCAGCAGCCGCCGCCTGGTTTTTTGCCTGCGGGAGGGCGCGCGCCGATTCGGCTGGGCGGCGCGCGACCGGCATCCGCGCTCCCGGCGCGAGGGCACGCTGCTGATCGGCAGCGGCATGGCCACCACCTCGTTCAGCGCCGGGGTGTTCCCGTCGACAGCCTCGATCACCGCGGAAACGGACGGGACGTTCACGGTGTCGATCGGCGCGAGCGATATCGGTACGGGCGCCCGTACCGCGCTGACTGCGGTCGCCGCCGACTCGCTCGGCGTCGGCACGGAAAAGATCCGGATCCGGATCGGTGACAGCGACCTCGGCATGGCGTGGGGCGCGGGCGGCTCCCGCGGAACGACGTCCTGGTCCTTCGCCATCGTCGAGGCCGCCAGGAAACTGCGGGAGAACCTGGGCGATCCGGTCCGGCCGGTGACCGCGACGGTGGACACCACCGCGATGATCAATTACCAGCCGGACCGGGAACGGCAGACCTTCAGCGCCGTCTTCGCGGAGGTCTCCGTCGACCCGGCGACCGGCGAGGTACGGGTACGCCGTCTGCTTGGCATGTTCGCCGTGGGCCGGGTGATCAACCCGCTGCTGGCACGCAGCCAGGTGATCGGCGGGATGATCATGGGGCTTTCCATGGCCCTGCACGAGGAGAGTGTGCGAGATCCCCGGACCGGCAGGCAGGCCAACGGCGACTTCGCCGGATACCACATCGCCGTGCACGCTGACGTGCCCGACGTCGAGGCCGACTTCGTGCCGGACTACGAGCCCCAGGACCCGTCGGGGTTCAACGGTCTCGGCGAGATCGGCACGGCCGGCACTGCGGCGGCGATCGCCAACGCCGTGTGGCACGCCACGGGCACTCGCCAGCGGATCCTCCCGATCCGCCTCGACCGCGTGCTGGAGCCGGCCGCCGTCGCTGGTGAGCTCCATGTTGCGTGAGGTCTGGCCGTTCCTCGACGCCCATCGCCGGGCGGGACGCCCCGTCGCCCTCGCCCGGCTGGTGGCGCGGGACGGCCCAGGATCGCGGCCTCTGGGGTCGACGATGGCCGTCGCGGCGGACGGTACGTGGCGCGGCTCGGTGTCCGGCGGCTGCGTGGAGGCCGTCGTCGTGGAAGCTGCCCGCGCCGTCCTCGCCGGTGCGGCGCCGCACTTACTACCGGTGACACCGGGCGAGCTCCTGCTGCCGTGGGAGGATGCGCCCGCCTGCTCCGCCACCATGGAGGTGCTGGTCCTACCGGCGCCACCCCCGCCGGTGCACGAAGCGATCACTATGGCGTTGCAGCGGGACCGGTCCCTCGCAGTGAGTGTCGGGTTGCAGCCGCCGTACCGGTGGTCGGTGGCCCCGACCGCAGACCGGCTTCCCAGCGACCGCCCGGCGTACGTCGAGGAACTGCCGCGCCGGCGACGGCTGGTGCTCGCCGGGGCGACCGACCTGGCCGCAGTGGTAGCCACGCTGGCGGAGTCACTGGACCGGGCGGTGTCCGTCGTCGATCCGCGCCCCGGCCACGTCGGATCCGGGGCGCTGCCGGCCAGTGCCCGGGTGGTGCGAGCCTGGCCGGACGAGTGGCTGACCGGCCATCCGCTCGGAGCCGGGGACGCCGTGGTCGCGTTGAGCCACGACCCCCGCATCGACGACCGGGCGATCCGCGCGGCGCTGGCCGGCGGCGCGGGACACGTCGCGGCGCTCGGCAGCCGGGCCACGCATGCTCAGCGCCTGCAACGCCTTGCCGGGACACCCGGCCTGGACCGGCTGGCCGGTCCCGCCGGCCTGGACCTGGGCGGCACGTCTCTCGCCGAAGGAGCCTTGTCCATCCTCGCCGAGGTCGTCGCCGCAGGGAATGGCCGGAACGGGGGCCGGCTGCGCGACTCGCGGCTCCCGATCGGCGTTCATGCGGCAACGATGGCCCATAGTTGACGTCCTCTCGCCGATGGGCCGTACCAGCGGCATGGCCGACCGGCGTGGCGCACGCCGGGTGCTCACACGGCCGCGCGCACAGCGCGTCCTTGCCCCGCATGTCCCGCTGGCCGGCGCACCCCGACGGCCGCTGTCAGCGACATCGACCTCGTGCGACGGCGGCAGCCGGAACGACGATCCGTGACGGTCTCATCGTGGTGGGGTGGTCAGCAATACCCGCAGTGCATCAGGGCACCCGCATCGGTCGCGGCATCCCCGCCCAAGGATCAAACACCATTCCGACAGCGGACAGGAGATCTGTGCAAGCCCGTGCCGCGTCCAGGTCAACTGATGCCGGGGTACGCCGTGTCCGAAGCCGGTGTGCCGTCACCAGCCAGCTGGGCCATCGGTGCACGACACTCAAGGTCTTCGACCTCACCTACGTGCTCGCGTTCATCCAGGTCAGTTTGCCGATGGCGCAGCAGCATGTCGGAGTCGGGAATCGTGCAGGGTGTCCCCGTCCTCGCGCTGCTGTGATGGCCGTGGACGCCGTACAGCTGGCTGGCCAACCGCTGCTGATAAAGATCCCTTCCTCGTCCAGGTCCCCACGACGTCGCCGGCCTCCTCATCGCGCTCCTGCTGCTGGACGGCGCGAAGCGACCCGCCGCCCACAAATGGGCACCCATCTCGCGGCCTCACGCGCCCGATATGGGCGTAGGCCATCCGGCGGGCCAAGATGAAGCCCGACGGCCCGGCAAACCGCATCGCCGGGCTGGTCCTAGCCGCCGGGGCAGGGCACCGCTACGGCGGCCCTAAGGCACCCGTGTTCCTCGGACAGGCACTCCGCGTGCTCCGAGACGGCGGCTGCGACCCGCTCATCGCGATCCTCGGTGCCGGAGCCCGCCAGACCCGGGCAGTCGTCGACCTAGAGGGTGTCCAGGTCATCGACAATCCGTTCTGGGCCGAGGGGATGGCCTCATCGTTACGGCTCGGGATGACCACGGCTGCCCGGCTGCCCGGGATCTCGGCCGTGTGCGTGCACTTGGTGGACATGCCCGGCGTTTCCGCGGCGGCGGTGGCCCGGCTGCTGGCACACGCACACGTGGGATGCCTGACTCGCGCCTACTACGACGGCGAGCCGGGCCATCCTGTTGTGCTGGGCCGTAACCACTGGGCGGAGGTAGCCGCGACCGCGCGTGGCGACCAGGGGGCGCGGGCATACCTGCGTCGGCGCGCCGCCCACGTGACCGTTATCGAATGTGGCGACGTAGCCGCCGGATACGACATCGACGAACGGTGACCCGTGCCGGCAGGAAAGTCGCCCCGCGAACCCGTCGCCCCGACCAGAGGCGCGAGCAGGATCGCAACATATCGCGGGCTTCAGGCAAGGACTTCGGCGCCGGCCACCTGTTGATCCATTTCTGCAGGACGCTCCCGCTGGAATCAGAAGCGCTCTCACCCGCCTTACCTGCCCGGACGCTCACCCCACCCATCAGCACTCTCGGACCAGCCGGCACGCGCCGGACGGTCACCGACAGTTCCGACACCAGCCAGCACAAACCGCCGCCGGAAGAGACGAGCACCAACGGAGCACCACCGTCCCACCAGTGGGACAAACTCCGCGTCCCCAAGAGCTGACCGCTGAACGGTCGCTGGCCGGCTTGAGCACCGAAGAGCCGCTGCAATTCGGGCCCGCCAGACGCTGCCGTACCGGGGCTGTGGCAGGGGTAGGGCTGTCCCTACCAGCAAGTGCCAGGGTCGCCATGTACCGGTCGGGCGGGCTTGCCGGAAGGCTCGTGGACATGCGGAACACAAGCGAGAACCCGGCCTCCGGTGGCGGAGTGGTCGAGTTGGTCGACGTCACCAGGACCTATCCGGACGGCGCCGGTGTACGGGCGTTGGACGGGGTGACGGTCGCCTTCGGGCGGGGCACCTTCTCAGCGGTGATGGGGCCGTCCGGCTCCGGCAAGTCCACCCTGCTGCACTGCGCGGCCGGGCTGGACCGGCCGGACTCGGGTCGGGTGACGCTCGCCGGCCGGGAGATCGGCACGCTGCGCGAACCGAAGCTGACCGAAGAGCGCCGCCGCCGGGTCGGGTTCGTGTTCCAGTCGTACAACCTGTTGGACGCCCTGTCGGTCTGGCACAACGTGCTGCTGCCGCAGCGGCTCGCCGGCGTACGGCCGGACAAGCGGTGGGCCCGGGAGGTGATCGCCCGGGTGGGCCTGAGCGGTCGGGAGAACGACCGGCCGGGCCAGCTCTCCGGCGGGCAGCGGCAGCGGGTGGCACTGGCCCGGGCGCTGGCCGCCCGCCCCGAGGTGATCTTCGCCGACGAGCCGACCGGCGCGCTGGACCTGTCGACCGGGCGCGAGGTGCTCAGCCTGCTCCGCGAGGCGGTGGGCTCCCTGGGTACCGCGGTGGTCATGGTCACCCACGACCCCGCCGCCGCGGCCTGGGCCGACCGGGTGGTCTTCCTCGCCGACGGCCGGATGGTGGACGAACTGGTCGACCCCACCGCGGAGAAGGTCGCGGAACGGATGATGGCGGTGAGCGTCCGATGATCCGGCTCGCCCTCGGCACCCTGCGCCGGCACCGCGGCGCGTACCTCGGCACATTCCTGGCTGCGCTGCTGGCCGTCGCACTGCTCGCCAGCGGCGGCCTGCTGCTCTTCTCGGTCCTCACCGCGAAGCCGCCGGCTGACCGGTTCGGCGCCGCGACCGCGGTGGTCTCCGGCGGCCGCGAGATCACCCTGACCATCACCAAGGAGAAGAAGGACAAGGTCAAGCGCAAGACCAAGAGCGAACGGCTCACCGGCGCCGGAACGCTTCCCACCGACCTGGCCGGCCGGGTCGCGGCGCTGCCCGGGGTGGCCGCTGCGGTACCGGACGCCGCCTTCCCAGTGCTGCTCGCTGCCGGCGGCCGGCCGGTACGCGGTGCCGACGACGCGCCGGTGATCGGGCACGGGTGGGCGTCGGCGGCCCTGACGCCGTTCACACTGCGGGCCGGGGCGGCGCCTGGCCGGGGCGAGGTGGTACTCGACGCCGACCTGGCCGCGCGGGCCGCCGTCCAGCCCGGCGACCCGGTCCAGATCACCACGAAGACCGGGGTACACACCCTGCGGCTCTCCGGCGTCGCCGCTCCCGCCGGCCGGGACGGGCTGCCCGCCCAGGGCGCGCTGTTCCTGGCCGACGCCCAGGTAGGGGAGGTCTCCGGGCTCGCCGGCCCGACCGCGGTGGCCGTCGTCGCCGCACCCGGAGCCGACCACTCGGCACTGCTTGCCGGGCTGCGTACCGAGGCTGGCGACGCCCCGGTGCTGACCGGGGACGACAAGGTCCGCGCCGAACTGCCGGGCGCGCTGCCCGACTACATCGGTCCGATCTCCATCTTCGGCTTTGTCATCGCCATCACCGCCTTCGCCGCGATCTTCGTGCTCACCGGCACGGTCGCGCTCGGGGTCCGGCAGCGGCTGCGGGAGCTGGCGCTGCTGCGTACCGCCGGGGCCACCCCCGGGCTGCTGCGCCGGCTGCTCGGGGTGGAGAGCGTGCTGGTCGCGCTGCTGGCCGCCGTGCCAGGCTGCCCGATCGGCGTGGTCGTCGCCAACCTGGTCGCCGCCCGGTTCCGGGAACTGGGCGCGGTGCCGGCGCAGTTCACCGTGCAGACCAACGTCGGGGTGCTGCTGGCCGCGGTCGGCGCCGGGGTGCTGGTCGCGTCCGTCTCGGCCCGGATCGCCGGTCGGCGGGCGGTACGGATCGCACCGACGCAGGCGCTGGCCGAGACCGCGACCGCCCCGGGCGGCGGGCAGATCGGCCGGCTGCTCCTCGCCATCCCCCCGGCCGGCGGGGCGATCGCGGTACTGACCTTCGTGCCGATGGGCGGTGTGCTGGGCATGGGCATGGGCTTCGTCTCCTGTGCGTTGCTGCTCTGTGCCGTCGCCGCCGCCGGGCCGGCGCTGGTCCGGCCGCTCACCACGGGCGCCGCCTGGCTGGTCGGGAAGGCCGGGGTGACCGGTTGGCTGGCGGGCGCGGTCAGCCGGGCGGAGATCCGCCGGGTCACCGCGGTCGCCATACCGCTGATGCTGATGTTCGCCATCAACGCCACCATGCTGCTCAACTCCGCGCTGACCACAAAGCTGGCCACCGAGGAGCAGACGCTGCGTACCGCGCCGGCGGCGGCGCAGGTGACCGCACCGGGCGGACTCCCACTCGGCACCGTCGAGCGGATCGCGGCACTGCCCGGGGTCACCGGCACGGCCGCCACGCTGCCGACCCGGGTCGTACTCAACCAGGGTGGCAAGCCCGAGGACCACCCCGCCCAGGGGCTGTTCGACGCGGGCGCCGAGCGGGCACTGGACCTCGGCGTACGCCGGGGGGCGCTGGCCGGCGAGGGCACGTTCGCGGCCAGCGACGACCTTGCCGACACCCGCTCCTGGCGGGTCGGTGACAATGTCGAAATGTGGCTCGCCGACGGACAGCACGTCACGCTGCGGCTGGCCGCAATCTACGAGCGGTCGCGGGGCTTCGGCGAGCTGGTGTTGCCGGCCCAGCTGGTCGCCGCGCACGACCCGCGTGGGCTGGCCGCCATGGTCGCGCTGCGTGGGGACGACGTCACGGATCGGGTCCGGGCCGCGCTGCCGGCGCTGACCGTGGTGCCCACCATCGAGGCGGCGCCGGCCGGTGACGCGCAGAACCAGCAGGGCGCCTGGGAACTGCTGGTCGTGATCTCCCTCGGGTTCACCGCGATCGCCGTGGTCAACACGTTCGCCATCGCCGCCGCTGCCCGCCGGCGTGAGTACGCCGACCTGCGCCTCGCCGGGGCCACCACCGGGCAGATCTGGCGGATGGCGACCCGGGAGAGCGTGATCGCGGTCGCGGTGGGCCTGCTACTGGGCTGTGCGGTCACCGCCATCGTGGTCGGGGTGTTCAGCACCGCGCAGGACGGTCGGTTCCGGCTGATCGTGGACGCCGGGACGTACCTCGGAATGCTCGGCGGGGTCGGCCTGCTGGGGTTGCTCGCCGGCGCGGTGCCGACCCGACTGGTGCTGCGCCGGGGCAGCCTGCCCGCGATCGCGGAAGGCCGCTGAACCGATGTCGAGCCGAACCTGGAACACCCCGGCCAGGGCAGTGCTGGTGCCGCAGACCGGGCGGGCGCTCGGGTACCTGCTCACCAGCCTGCTGGCCGGGGTGACCGGGTTCGCCTGGAGCCTGGCCTCGACGCTCGCCGTCGGGGTCATCTCGATCACGCGGCTCGGCGGGCCGGCGTTCCTCGGCGCGACCTGGGTCACCCGGCGGCTCGCCGCGATCGAACGGCACCGGGCCGGCTGGCTGCTCGGCGCGCCGATCGGGTCGCCCTACCTCCCAGTCAAGGACGGCCCGGTACTGCAACGGATCCGGAGCATCGCCGTCCAGCCGGCGACCTGGCGGGATCTGGCCTGGCTGGTCGTGCTCTTTCCGCTCGGTGTCGCGGGCGGCATCGTCGGGATCGTGGTGGCGGCGGTCGAACTGGGCGCGGTCACCGCCCCGGCCTGGGCGTGGGCGGTCCCGAACCCGAACGCGCCGTTCCTGCTCAAGCCGGCGATGACGACGACACCGGGTCGGTTCGTGCTCTGCCTCCTCGGGCTGGCGCTGCTGCCGGTCGTCGCCTGGCTGCTGCGCCGGCTGGCCGGTGCCCAGGTGTGGGCCGCCCGCGCGCTGCTGGCCCCCGGTAACCACCGGCAACTCGTCGAGCGGGCCGCCCAGCTGGCCGAGAGCCGGACCCGGGTTGTCGACGCCCAGGCCGCCGAGCTGCGCCGGATCGAACGGGACCTGCACGACGGGGCGCAGGCCCGGATCGTCGCCGCCGGGATGACCCTGGCACTGGCCGAGCGAAAGCTGCGCAACGGCGGGGAAATCGTTCCGGACGTGCGGCTGGTCCGCCGACAGCTCGACGACGCGCTCGCCGAACTGCGCCGGCTGGTCCGCGGCATCCACCCGCCGATCCTCACCGACCGTGGCCTCTACCCGGCGCTCGCCGCCCTCGCCGCGGACAGCCCGCTGGCGGTCGAGGTACGCGGCGACCCGACCGACCGCTACGCGCCGGCGATCGAGTCGGCCGCCTACTTCGTGGTGGCGGAGGGGCTGGCCAACGCCGGCAAACACGCCGACGCGACGTGCTGCCTCATCGTGCTGGCACGGGTCCCCGGGCTCGTCATGGTCACCCTGACCGACGACGGCCGGGGCGGCGCCGACCCCGCCGGCAGCGGCCTGAGCGGGCTGCGCCAGCGAATCGAAGCCCTCGACGGAACAATGACCCTGACCAGTCCACCCGGTGGTCCCACCAGCCTCCACGCGGAGTTCCCATGCGCATCGTGATCGCGGAAGACCTACTGCTGCTCCGCGACGGGCTGGTGCGGATGCTGACCGACACCGGTCACGAGGTGGTCGCCGCGGTCGACAACGCCACCGAACTGCTCACCGCCGTCACTACCCACCGCCCGAATCTGTCCATCGTGGACGTACGACTGCCGCCCGGCTTCCGGGACGAGGGCCTGCGCGCGGCGTTGGCGATCCGCGCCGCCGACCCGGACGCCCGGGTCCTGATCCTCTCCCAGTACGTGGAGCGGGCGTATGCGGCCGAACTGCTGGCCGACGGCCGGGGCGGCGTCGGCTACCTGCTCAAGGACCGGGTGACCGCGCTGGACGACTTCCTCGACGCGGTGGAACGGGTGGCCGGCGGCGGGACCGCGATGGACCCGGAGGTGGTCCGCCAGCTCTTCGCCCGCAACAGCCGGGATCGCGGAGTCACCGCGCTGACAGCGCGGGAACGCGAAGTGCTCGACCTGATGGCCCAGGGCCTGTCCAATTCCGCGATCTGCGCGGCCCTGGTCCTCGCCCCGGTCTCGGTGGAGAAGCACATCACCAACATCTTCACCAAGCTCGACCTGCCGCCCGCCACCGACTCCCATCGACGGGTACGGGCCGTGCTGGCCCACCTGAACCAGTAACGGCAGGGCTGTCCCTACCAGGGACTCTACGGGTCACCATGATGTGCGGCCGGGCCCGGGTTGCGAGCATCGAAGCATGACGAAAACGTTCCTGACCAGGCGAACCACCTCCGCACCGACGATCGCCGTCCGGCAACGCTGGCACCGGCCGCTGCTCGTCGTCGCGGCCGGCATGTTGCTGCTGAGCCTGGTCGCCACCGGCGGGCTGTTCCTCGACGACCGGGTCCTGGTCGGCGCGCCCATCTGGCTCAAGCCGCTGAAGTTCGCGATCTCCTTCGCCATCTACGCCACCACGCTGGCCTGGATGCTCTCGCTGCACAACCGCGCCCGCCGTACTGGGTGGTGGATGGGGATCCTCGTCGCGGCGGCGCTCGTGGTCGAGATGGGACTGATGGTGGTACAGATCTGCATCCGGGGGCGCCAACTGCACTTCAACCAGTCCACCCCACTCGACACCAACTTCACCATCGTGATGGCGGTGACCATCTACGCCCTCTGGGGAGCCACCCTGGTCATCGCCATCCTGGCGATGGTCCAACGGCTCGGCGACCGGACCACCACCCTCGCCATCCGGCTCGGCCTGGTCATCACGCTGATCGGCCTCGCCCTCGGCATGCTGATGGTGATGCCCACTGCGGTGCAGCAGGCGGCGATCGACGCCGGACAGACGCTGCCAATCGTCGGCGCGCACAGCGTCGGGGTCCCCGACGGCGGGGCGGGCCTGCCGGTCGTCGGCTGGAGCACCATCGGTGGCGACCTGCGCATCCCGCACTTCATCGGCATCCACGCCCTGCAACTGCTGCCCCTGCTCGCGCTGCTGATGGCGCGGTCGCTGCGCCACCTCGGGGAGCGGGTCCGGTCCCGGCTCATCTGGGTCGCCGCGATGACGTACGCCGGGAGCCTCGCTCTGCTGACCTGGCAGGCCCTACGCGGACAGCCGCTGTTCCAACCTGACCTGGCGACGCTCGAAGCGCTCGGCCTGCTGGTCCTCTTCGCCGGCACCGCCACCGCGCTGGTAATCCGGGGTTCCCGGAGCGACCGGACCGCTCGGGCATGACCGGGTTGCCGGGCCGCCGGACTTTTCCGGCGGCCCGGCCATTGACTTCACGACTAGACACGGCGGCCAACTTGCCGGCTTGAGCTCGCAGATCCACGCCGCCGACGGTCTACATGGGTCAACATCCGGTCTTGCTGTCTGCCGTGGCCATCGTTCAGTGGGTTCTCCGCCGATATTGCGGGTCCTTGCTCAGGCCCGGATTAGCAGATAGATGCCGTGGACGGCGAAGGTGTCGGCGCGGTCGTGTAGGTCGCGGCGGGCGTGGGCGATGTTCGCGCGTCCGGCGAGGCAGAACGCTGAACCCCTGGACCACGACCCCTTGTCATCCCAGCCGACGGCACCGCCGACACCTCGAATCAGAAGCGCGCCACCCGCCCCACCTGCCCAGACCCTCGCCCCACCCACCAGCACCCTCGGACTAGACAGCACACGCCAGACGGCCACCGACAGTACCGACGCACACCAGCACAAACCCCCGCCGAAACAGACGAGCACCAACGAGCACCACCGTCCCACCAGACGGGAAAAGCGGGCGCAAAAATGGGAAAGAAAAAGGCCGCAACCCCTGTTCTTGCAGGTCACGGCCTTGATCGTTTGTGCGCCCGAAGGGACTCGAACCCCTAACCTTCTGATCCGTAGTCAGATGCTCTATCCGTTGAGCTACGGGCGCTCGGTGCTTGGCCAGTCTACACACCCGGCTTTCGCGCGGAGACTCCGGGATTCGAACCCGGGAGGGGCTTTAAGACCCCAACCGCATTAGCAGTGCGGCGCCATAGACCAGACTAGGCGAAGTCTCCCTGGTGGCCCCTGCAGACCACCGCGCCCGAGGATACAGGGCCGCCCCGGCCCGGGGCAAAGCGACTACCGCAGCGACGTGTTTCCACCGTGTGCGCCGTCACGTTCACGACTACGCTCCATCGACATGCAGGAGCAGACGCCGAGCGATCCGCCCCGCCGCGAGCCCTCCGAGGAGGCCCGCCGCCGCTCTACGAAGGCCACCTTCATCCCACCTCCCACCTCGGCAAAGCCGGTCAGGGCGGCGCGGAGCGACGGTACGGACGCCGCGCCGGGGAAGCGCCGCCCGGCGAAGGCCGCCCCCGCCGTCCTGTTCCAGCCCCCCAGTGCCGAGCAGCCGCTGCCCCGACAGCCTCGGCCCGCGAGGGAGACTTCCGGCCCCGCCGACAGCCCGCCCGAGCCCAGCGGGGCCAGCCCCGCCAGCGGGCCGCCGGGCCAAGGGGGAGCCGGTGGGCGGCGGAAGACGGCGGGCCAGCCGGGTGATCCGGCGCATGCCCCCGGGCCGGCGGCAGGGAAGACCGCGAGGAAGGCCGCCCCGCGCAAGAAGACGGTCCCGCGAACAACCGCGCCGGGCGAGAGCCGCACGACGGTCACGGCCGGCGCCGAGCAGGCCACGCCCAGCGGTTCCGCACCAGCCGCCGCCACGAACGTCAGCCCGCCCGAGCGCGCCACGGACCAGCCGGCACGCGAGCCCACGATCGTGACCGGTCGGCCGGCGGCGGCGTCGGGGCGTACCCGGGAACTGGACCCGGCGGAGATCAGGAGGCGGCTGCTGGGGCATCCCGGTTTCGCGCCGGAACTGCTCGCCCTGGCGGCCGTGGCGGGGATCGGGCCGCGCGCCCGCGACTGGGCGCTGCGGCTACGGGCGGCGTACCCATATGCCGACGCGGACGGGCTGGCCCGGCTCGCCTCCCGGCGGTTCGTGCGGGTCGCCGGGGCCGGTGGCGCGGCCGCGGCGGTGGCCGGGCTGTTCGCGCCGGTGGCGGAGCTGGCGGCGGTGTTGTGGAGCCAGGCCGGCCTGGTGCTGCACGTGGCGGCGGCGTACGGCCGGGACCCGCTGGACGCGGAGCGGGCGGTGGAGTTGCTGGTGCTGATGCAGGTGCATCCGGACGAGGCCAGTGCGCGTACCACGCTGGCGGCGGTGCGGGCGGCGGACGGGCCGTGGCCGCGCGCCGGGGAGGCCGCCTGGCGGTTGGCGGCGCCGCTGGCCGCGCAGGCGGGTGGCTGGGCGGCGCTGCGGCTGGCGTCCCGGCTGCTGCCGGGGGCGGCGGTGCTGGTCGCGGCGGCGGGTGACGCGGCCGCCGCCGAGCGGCTGGCGGCCCGCGCGGTGGCCGCCTACCGGCCGCTCAGAGCCAGCTGAACCACTCCTTGGGCAGCGACGCGTAGCCGACGAAGGCGACGACGTCGAGCAGGGTGTGCGCCACGATCAGCGGCATCACCCGTTTGGTACGCAGGTAGAACAGGCTGAACACGACGCCCATCACCGCGTTGCCGAGGAACGCGCCGAAGCCCTGGTAGAGGTGGTAGGAGCCGCGCAGCAGCGCGCTCGCCGCGATGATCGCGGCGACCCGCCACTGGAGCTGACGCAGCCGGGTGACCAGGTAGCCGACCACGATCACCTCCTCCAGCACCGCGTTCTGCACGGCGGCGAGGATCAGCACCGGCACCGCCCACCACAGGTCGGGCAGGCCGGCGGGGACCAGCGTGGCGTTGATCCCGAGCTGCGCGGCCGCCCAGAACAGCGCCAGGCCGGGCAGGCCGATCAGCGCCGCGAGGCCCGCGCCCCGGACCAGGTCGGACCCGGGCCGGCGCAGGTCCACCCCGAGCGTCCGGGCCGGGTCGCCGGGGTCCCGCGCCAGCAGGTGTACGGCGAGCAGCACCGGCAGCAGCGCGAAGAAGATGCCGAGGAGCTGACGGGTCAGGTCCAGCCACGGCCGGGCCGACTGGGAGGTGTTCAGCGCGGCGGTCTGGGCGGACAGCGGCCCGGCCGCGCTCAGCGCGGCGATGATCGACACCAGCGCGTAGACGGCCGACTTGCCGAGCGAGAGGCCGAGGACCAGCAGGGTCTCGGTGCCGAGGACGCGGCGGGACACCGGGCGGGTGAGCTCCTCAACGGTCACCGCACCACTCTGCCCGACCGCGGGGGCCACCGGCACCGCTCGAGCGGACCGGCCGGGAAGGTCGCACAGTCTGTGCGACCGATGGGCACGCTCCGTGGACATGCTATGCGGGCCCGATCCGCAGTCAGGAGGAGGAGCGCGTTCCGTGGACAACTTCGCACGGTTGCTGAAGGAGAGCTGGACCCTGGTCGAGGAGGACCGGGAACGGCTGAGCCGTTACTTCTACGCCCGGCTGTTCCTCCTCGATCCCGACCTGCGCAAGCTCTTCCCGGTGCAGATGACCGGCCAGGGCGACCGGATCCTGGACGCCATCGTCACCGCCACCCAGGTGGTGGACAACCCGGAGAGCTTCGAGGAGTACCTTCGCTCGCTCGGCCGGGACCACCGCAAGTACCACGTGGACGCCGCGCACTACGAGACGATGGGCGTCGCGCTGCTGGACGCGCTGCGCCGCACCGCGGGTGACGGCTGGAACCTGGAGTACGACCAGGCCTGGCGGGACGCGTACGCGGCGATCACCGAGAAGATGCTGGCCGGGGCGGCGGCCGACGAGAACCCGCCGTTCTGGCATGCCGAGGTGCTGACCCACCAGCGGCACGGGCCCGACACTGCGGTACTGACCGTGCGCGCCCTCCAGCACCCGCTGGCCTGGAAGGCGGGGCAGTACGTCAGCATCGAGGTGCCCCGGCACCTGCCCCGGGTCTGGCGGACGTACTCGGTGGCGAACGCGCCCAACGACGACAGCGTGCTGGAGTTCCACATCCGTACGCCGGCCGGGGCGGGCTGGGTGTCCGGCGCGCTGGTCCGCCGGACCAGGCCGGGCGACCTGCTCCGGGTGGCCGCGCCGATGGGGTCGATGACGCTGGACCGCGAGTCGACCCGGGACATCCTCTGCGTCGCCGGCGGGGTCGGTCTGGCCCCGGTGAAGGCGCTGGTGGAGGAGCTGGCCGGCTGGAACCGGACCCGCTGGGTGCATATCTTCCACGGCGCCCGGCACGCCGACGACCTGTACGGCCTGGCCGGCCTGGAGGAGCTGGTGGCCGCCCACCCATGGCTCTCGGTGACCCCGGCGTGCAGCGACGACCCGAACTTCGGCGGTGAGCAGGGGGACATCTCCGAGGTGGTCGCCCGGTACGGCCCGTGGACGACGCACGACTGCTACGTCTCCGGCTCGGCCCCGATGGTCCGGGCCACCCTGCGGGCGCTCGCCGAGGACGAGGTGCCACCGGCGAACATCCGGTACGACACCTTCGGCAACCTGTAGCGGCTTTCCTCCCCCGAAAAAGCCGGGTCGCGTGCCCCTGCCAGCTGGGGCACGCGACCCGGTTCCCGCCCGGCCCCTGACGGCGTCCCGCACGTGCCCCCGGACGCCGTCAGGGGCCGGTCGCCCGGTATTCCTCCACCGGCACCAGCGGCACGCCGGGCGCCATCCGGTCGGTGTAGAGCCGACCCTGGAGGTGGTCGACCTCGTGCGCGACCAGCCGGGCCATCCCGTACGCGAACGAGGTGATGATCCGGCTGCCGTCCCAGCGGGCATGCTCCACGTCGATGCGCAGCGGCCGGGGCACCAGGCCCCGGTGGTCGGCGAAGGAGAGGCAGCCCTCGTACTGCTCGTCGGTGTCGGGGCTGGCGTCGACCACCCGGGGGTTGATCAGCACCACCGGCAGGCCGGTCCGGTCGGCGGGGCGAACCACGGCCGCCGCCGCGTCGACGCCGATCTGCGGGGCGGCCAGGCCCATGCCGGCGCTGAACGGGTGCAGCTCGCCGACCCGGTGCAGCAGCGCGGTGAGCCGGCCGACCACCTCCCGCGCGGCGGTCTCCTCGACGGGCAGGTCGAACGGCCGGGCGGGGCGGCGCAGCAGGTCGGCGTCGCGGGGCAGCACGCCGAGGGCGCGCAGCCGGTCACCGGTCCGGCTGGCCGCCGTCGCCCGTTCCGGGTCCGCCGGTTCGCCCCGGAACCGCCACTGGAGGCGGTAGCGGGAGTTGAGCGGCGGATCGTCGGTGGCCCAGTCGAAGACCGCCCGGTCGCCGCGGTCGTGCCCGCGTACGGGGGTGCGCAGCGGGCCCTCGTCGGCGGAGAGCGAGGTCTCCACCCCCCAGACCCGGGGGTCGAGCGCCGCCGGCAGGTCCAGCCGGACCGCCAGGTGCCGGGTGGGCAGGCGTACGGCGCGCTGGAACCAGGGCCCCCACTTCTCCCGGCCGACGTGGTACGCGTACTCGATCTCGGCCCGTTCGCCGGGGTGGAGCGGGAACGACCTGTCGGCGTTCTCGAAGTGCAGCCAGATCTCCTTGTACGCGTCCCGGTCGTGCTTGGCCCGCCAGTGCATCGACTCGCGACTGCCGCCGTCGTCGCGGTACGCCCGCAGCCGCAGCTCGGCGAAGGTGAGCGGATGCTCCCGGTGGTGCCGGTTGGAGCGGCCCGGGTCGTCGGGGTAGCGGTCGACGGCCACCCGGACCAGGTGCCGGGTGACCGGTTCGGAGCCGACGTTGTGCAGCTGGCGGCGCACCACGCAGTGGTAGCCGTCGCCGGTGTGGGTGAGGGTGGCGGCCTCGCGCTCGACGACCAGGCCGGTGCCCGGGGGCAGCCACTGCCCGGGGGGCGGCAGCTCGCGGTGCGCCGGGACCGGGCGGGCCTGGCGGAGCTGGTCGTACTCCTGGAAGTGTTGCCAGATCGCGCCGCCGGCATCGAGGACGGCTTCGGCGCGGCGGGCGAAGTCCTCGGTGGGTCGGTGCCGGCGTCCCTCGACGTGACTGACGTACGACGGGTCGAAGCCCATGAGGGTGGCGAGCTGCTTCTTGGAGAGTCCTCGCCCCGTCCGGTGCCGGGTGAGCTCCGCGGCGAAGGACTCGGCGGCCCGCTCCAGGGGGGAGGTCGTCATCAGCTTCCTCACGGCCGGGACGACAAGTCTTCACGTTCGACCACCCCGGCCGCAGCTGAACTGGCATTTTGCCGACATTTGGCTTGACAACGCTCGCGTTTCCACCCCCGCGCACCGGGTAGTACGCGTCAGCCCGGGCCGGTCCGTCGCCAGCGTCGCCGGCGGAGTGACCCGGGCCTCTCGATCCGCCTCTGGTGAGCCTTCCCTCAGACCGAAGACTGTGGTTAGGCTAGCCTTAGCTACACGGACGGCGCTTCGGACAAGGGGACGGACCAGTGACAGCGGTGATGCCAGGGCGGGAGCTCGCCCCGCCGCTCGCCCCGGTGACCGCCACCCTCCGGGCCATGTTCGGCACCGACGACCTGCCCGGCCTCGCGCCGGGCCTGCTGGTCGCCGGCGAGGCCGGCTGGAGCCCGGCGACCAGCCTGATCGACGGCACCCGCCTTCCCGATTTCCTCGCCGCCGCGTCCCGCCGGTGGGGTGGCACCCCGCACGCCTGCGCCGCGCTGGCCTGGAAGTCCTACAGCTACTGGACGGCGCTGCCGGTGGTGCTCGGCTGGGCCTCGGCCCGCCGGGTGCCGCTGCTCGACCCGGCCGACGTGCTGGTCCACTTCGAGGACCACCAGCAGCTGCTCACCATGGGCCTGCGCGGCTCGACGGCGATCGCGGTGCTCCCGAACGACCCGCTGGCGCTCGCCGGCCTCCCCGAGGTGCGAGTGGTCGCCGACGAGGCGGAACTGCTCCGCGTGCTCCGCGCCTCGCTGCTCGACGCCCACCTCGCCCCGATGATCGCCGCGATCCAGGCGGAGGTCCGGGTCGGCGCCCGTACGCTGCTCGGCTCCGTCGCCTCCGGCATCGCGCACGGCATCCTGCGCGCGGCGGACGCCCTCCCCGGCTCCTCGGTGCGCAGCATCTCCACCCTGCTCGACGCGCTCGACCTGGCCGACCTGGTCGAGCTGGTGCCCGGTCCCACCGGCGAGCCCACGGTGCAGCGGCGGACCTGCTGCCTGGCCTTCACGCTGCCGAGGCCCAAGATCTGCCAGGGCTGCTGCGTCCGTCCGTCCTGACTCCGCTCGCCTACCCGGTCAGCGGCCGGACGTCCCAGAGCCACACCCCGCCCGTCCAGGTGGGTGTGATCCCGGTCAGCTCGGTCATCGCCCGGCGCAACGCGTCGGCGTTGCGGTGCGGCCCGAGGACCACCGCTCCGGCCCGCCAGTAGCGCAGGTCGTCCACCGCCGCGGCCCGGTCCTGGTCGGTGATCGGCGGGATCGCCCCGGTCCGCGCGATGCCACCGAAGAAGTTGCTGGTCCTGCGGAACGGCGCGGTGAACAGGGCGACGTTCGGCTCGGGCGCCCCCGGCCGGGTGTCCGGCGCCAGGAAGTAGCCGCGCGCCAGCGGCATCTCCAGCCGGGTCCGGGACGACCAGCGCAGCGGGTCGGTGTACGTGGTGTCGGGCAGCGGCAGGGTGACCACGCTGCGCCCCCCGGCGACGTACGGGCGCCAGGAGCCGGAGGTGACGAACGCCGGGGTCGGGTCGCGCGGGCTGACGGGCAGCGGGGTCGGCAGGTTCGGCAGCAGCGCCATCGCCAGGACCGTGACCGTGGCGAACCGGATCTGCCGCCGTGCGCCCGGATACCGGCGGGCCAGCTGACGGGCGTGCTCCGCGCCGAGCGCGAGCAGCACCCCGATGACCGGCGTGACCGCCAGCGACCAGCGGGTGGGCACCACCGAGTGCAGCAGGGGCAGGTCCTCCAGCAGCGCCCAGGGGGCGGGCACGCCGGTGTCCCGGCCGTCGAGCTGGACCTCCCGGCCGAGCGAGAGCACCGCGAAGAGCAGGCCGAGAACGGCCAGGCCGAGCACCACCGCGCTGCGCCGCAGCCAGACCAGGGCGATCGTGAGGATCACCAGCGGCCACCCGAAAAAGGCGTTCTCCTCGGTCGCGTTCTTGACCAGCGGCGCGGCGGAGCGGGCGTCACCGGCCAGCGACTCGCGGGAGTATCCGACGAAGGCGGCGAGGTCGGTGCGGTAGCCGCGGATCAGCCGGGACAGCCCCTGGTACGAGCCGGGGCCGAAGAGCTGCACGTGGAGCGGGTACGCCAGCAGCACGGCGGAGAGGACGGCGGCGACACCGAGCCCGGCGAGGAAGGTCCGGGCGCCCCGGCGCAGCTCGGGCCGGCCGATGGCGAGCGCGCCGACCACCACTCCCAGCCCGATCGCGGTCATCAGCAGGATTTCGAGGTTGAGGAAGGCCTGCCAGACGATCAGCAGGCCGAGCAGGAGACCGTTGCGCAGCCACCGGCCGGGCTCGGCGAGCCGCAGCGTCCGCCAGGCGATCAGCGGAACGACGAACTGGGACACGATGTTCGGGTGGGCGTTGGCGTGCGACACCATCGCCGGGGCGAACGCGCAGAACGCGGCGCCGAGCCAGGCCGGGGCCCGGGACCGGGTCACCATCCGGGAGAGGAAGAAGTACCAGGCGGTGCCGGTGGCAGCCATTCCGAGGGTGAGAAAGAGCAGAAACGACCATTGCGGGCCGAACAGTACGGTGACTGGCGTCATTGGTATTGAAATGGACAATACGGAAGTATTCGCCATCAGGTTCACACCGTCGGGCACGTTCATCCGGTCCGAGGTGAATGGATAGGCGAATTCGGTCACGACCCGGGCACCGTGTGCCATCATCCATTCGAACTGCGACTGGTCGGAAGGGTTGTCGCGAAGTCCGCTGCCGGGGTGCAGCCAGAGGCGCGCGGTAACCCAGAACGCCAGCAGCACGAAGCTGAGCACGGCGGCGGCGTCCCACCACCACCCCTCCCACCGGCGTACGCCGTGGTCGTCGCCGACCTCGGCGTCCCCGACGCCGGATCGCTCGACCCCAGGGTCCGATTCGGGAGTAGCCATAACAATTCAAAGCGTAGTTGCCGTATGGCGCTGACGTGACATGTTTCGGCGGACTGCGTACTATGTGCCGGGTTCGCCGACCGCCGATCACGTGCCCACCCCCGACCGCATTTCGGCCACCACGCTGCCCCGTTTCCTCCGCCCCTTCGCGCGGATGATTCACGCTGTCGGTCCAGGCGCGGGTCGAGTCATATCGTGAGGAATCGACGCATGGCAGAAATCACTGGGGATCAGCGCGTCCAGTCCGAAGTCCTGGAGGGCCTCGCGACGGCGGTCAACCACCGCAGATGGTTCGTCGAACTGGCCGTGCCCCACCTCGGTGACAACCCCATCGAGATCGGCAGCGGCCTCGGCGACTACGCGCTGGAGTGGTCGCGGCACGTACCCCGGTTCACCGCCACGGAGGCCGACCCGGACCGGCTGGTCCAGCTCAAGGAGCGCCTGGCCGACGAGCCCACCGTCGAGGTACGGCAGATGCTGCTGCCGCACCCCGAGCGCGGCGACTACAGCGCGGCCGTCTCGTACAACGTGCTGGAGCACATCGAGGACCACGTCGGCGCGCTGCGCAGCATGCGCGACCTGGTCCGGCCCGGCGGCGCAGTGATCATCATCGTGCCCGCCTTCCAGTTCGCGATGAGCCCGGCCGACATCGCGACCGGGCACGTGCGCCGCTACACGAAGCAGACCCTGGCGGCGGCGATGACCGAGGCGGGGCTGACGGTCGAGACCATCCACTACGCCAACGCGCTCGGCCTGATCGGGTACTTCATGGCCACCAAGGTCTTCCGGCTGATGCCGAAGGAGGGCCCGATGGTCAAGGTCTACGACACCCTGGTGCTGCCGGCGACCAAGGCCGCCGAGCAGAGGTTCCGCCCGCCGTTCGGCCAGTCCGTCTTCGCCGTCGCCCGCGTCCCGGCCTGACCCCGCGGCCCGCCCAGACGTTCTGTGGAAAGTGGTGGCCTCCCCCGGTCGGGGAGGCCACCACTTCCGCGTCCGATCACGGCGCTCGGCGCGCCCGGCTCACTCCTTGATCTGGTACGTCGGGCGGATGACCGCCCGGGCCAGGGTGTGGAAGGCCAGGTTGAAACCGACGTAGGCGGGGCTGGCGGCGGGGGCGACGTCGAGGCGCTCGACGTCCAGCGCGTGCACCGCGAAGAGGTACCGGTGTGGACGGTCCCCGGACGGCGGGGCGGCACCGCCGTAGCCGGTGTCGCCGTAGTCGTTGCGGACGCTGAACGCGCCGCCGAGGTCGGCCTCCTTCGCCCCGGTGGGCAGCTCGGTCACCGAGACCGGCACATCGACCAGCACCCAGTGCCAGAAGCCGCTGCCCGTCGGGGCGTCCGGGTCGAAGCAGGTCACCACGAAGCTCTTCGTCTCGGCCGGAAAGTCCGACCAGGCCAGGTGCGGGGAGATGTTCTCGCCGCCGGCGCTGCCGTGCGCGTACCGCGCGTCCATCGGCTCGCCGTTGTGCACATCGTCGCTGGTCAGGTTGAACGACGAAACGGTCGGCAGCAGCTCGTACGGGTCCGGGGCGATCGGTCGTTCCAGGGTCATCAGGGGTCCTTCCGGTGCGCGTGATGTCCTGCGCCCTTCTTCTTACCCCGCCACCGCGCCGAAACGAACCGGAAGCACCGCAGTGTCCGGGTCACTCCCCGCGCCCCTGTCCGTTGACTACACTGTAGTCATGGGTAGTCCTCGCTCGGTGCGCTTCGACGAGGCGGTGCTGGCCCGCCTCGACCGGTACGTCCGGGAACACCCCGGCTCCTCGTCCTCCTCGGTGGCGAACATGTTCGTCGACGAGTCGCTCCGGACGTACGAACATCCGGGCGTGATCTTCCGGTCCGGTCCGGCAGGTCGCCGTGCGTCGCTCAACGGCGGCCCGGACGTCTGGGAGGTGATCGGGGCCCTGCACGCGGTGCGGGCGGAATCACCGGAGATCGAGGGAGAGGAGTTGGCGGCCGAGCTGACGGAGGTCACCGGGCTCGGCCGGGAGCAGATCGCGACGGCACTGCGCTACTACGCCACCTACTCGGCCGAGATAGACCAGCTCATCCGCGCCAACCACGAGGCCGCCGAGCGGGAGGAACGTCTGCGGCAGGCGGAGCAGAGCCTGCTGAAGCGCCGCAGCGCATGACCGCGCTCCTGCTGGACGAGATGTACCCGCCTGCGCTCGCACGGCAGCTCCGCGAACGCGGGCACGACGTCCTCGCGGCACTGGATTTGGAGGTCGGCCTGTCGTCGCGGTCGGACGAGGACGTGCTCGCCTGGGCGACCCGACACCAGCGCTGTGTGGTGACCGAGAACGTCCGCGACTTCGCCCGGCTCGCCCCGCTGATGCCGCACGCCGGGATCATCCTGGTCTCGGCCCGCCGGTTTCCCCGGACACGTGCGGGGCTCGCCAGGTTGCTCGGCGCGTTGGACGCCGTCCTGGCGACGAAGTCTCTGCCCACGCCCGACGCGGTCGCCTGGCTCGGCAGCCCGGAATGAGCAACGGCGAGACCTGAGCTGAGGGTGTGGGATTCGAACCCACGAAGACATCGCTGCCTTACCGGTTTTCAAGACCAGGAAGCTCACGGCGCTGACCTGCTGGTATGCGATTCGTCGCCCACCCAGCGACACGTAAACGGCACACGGGCCTACTCAGGCCAGGTCGCTGACCGCCGTTGGCCCTCGGCTCCCGTACTGACGAGCAGAAGCCGGCACGGCTGGTGCCGTCAGCTTGAAAGGTCGAAGATGACGGCCGACAAGGCCCTGGTGGGGCAGGCGAGCCGCAGGACGTGGGGATCATTCGTGCCCGCCGGTGACCGTCGGGGTACAGACTACTGGCACGTGGATGGCACGGATGACCTAGGCCAGCCGATGCGCCCTCGCCGCAAGGATCTTCGCCAGCGTGGCGAACATCACACAAGTGGCCGGCGTGTCGCCTTAAAGGGGCGATACCGGGCAACTAGGCTCGCGCCAGCTACGCTGGGAATAGCCCGCGAGCCTAGTTGCCCGGTATCGCGCGCGGGCCGCGCATGCAGGCCACACTCAGTCCCTATGCCTCAGCGGAAAGCCCGCGGCGGGTCACCCTGCCCCACATCCGGTCGTTACCTCCAGTAGCACGCGCATGAGGCTGTAGACTTGAATCGCCTAGCGCAACCACAAAGGATGAGGTAACTTCGGTCCCCCTGGCAAGTTCAGGAGCACTGATCAGGTTCCAGCTGCGCACGAAGGCATGGCACCACCCGCCCTGGGTAGCTCTACCATGAGGGCATGGAGGAGGCTAGCGGCATGGCCGACGACTTTAGGGCTTTGATGGACTCCTTGGGCAACATGGCGTTGAGCGTGATCCGCGAGCACGCCTCCCATGTTCGCGTCACGGCAGACCCAGTCCTCTGCACCGCTCATGTTGTTGCCCTGATGGACGAGCTGCCAGCGGACGACGAGTACGACACCGTGCTTGGCCGGCTTGTCGAGCTGCACGATTTCTACACGGACGAGCTGTCTCTTAGCTTTGCCATCGAAAGGCTCGGTCCGGGTGCCGACGAGCAGAATGGCCGTTCCACCGAGGTGCGTGAATTCGCCTACTCTGGCTAAAATGTCTGCATGAGCAACCGGGTGGCGCTGAACTCATCAGATCATCAGGCCCGCGCCATTAAGCACGAAAGCGTCGGCGATGCTCTTTTTGCCGGACATGAAGAGTGGTCGGCCGTCTGCTACTTCTACGCTTCACTGCACCGGGTTCAGGCAGCCTTGGTCGAGGACCCCATATTTGGGGACCCCCTCCGGCTTCAGCAGAAGAGTCGTCTGCTGAGGCCGGAGGATCGTTTATGCCATTCTCATACAGGGTTTTTCCGTCCAGGTGGCATAAAATCCTGGGGATTGAACGAACTGGTCCGATTGCTCTATAGGGACATATCCCTTCAATACGAGGCTCTCTATATTAATTCCATCCATGTCCGATACGAGAACGGTCCCGCTCTTTCCTTGGAGCGCCTAAAAGCGCACGCAACAGACATCAAAATCGCCTTCCAGCAGCGAAGGCTCATCGCGAAGTAGAGCGGATCACCTCGCCGGGCACCTGGGCCGATGGGTGTCTAGCAGCGTAGACCCCTTCCAGCATTTCGCACCGTTCCCCCCGCTACCCGTCGCCCTTTGTGGGCTGAATGCGGACCATCGGCCGAGTCCCGAGGGAGTGGCACCCATGTGGCACGGTCATCCGCAGGAGGTGCGGCTTGGCGAAGTGGTGGGAGATCATGGTGCCGGCGGCAGGTGCCCTACTAGCTGGTCTGATGGGTGCATGGCTACAGGCTCGGTCGTCGGTCAAGCTTCTCAAGCAGCAGAGCCAAGCGGAGCTAGAGCGACTCGCAGTGACGCAGAGGCACGAGGACGAACGGCGATGGCTTGAAGCCCGCAAAGAGACATACATCGGGCTTTTGTCGATCTTCGAACAATGGACGGGGAGCCTACGGCGCTGGGCTGACCCGCTGGCAGCAACCCTTCGCGACGGCAAAGTGGTGCATGCCGACGAGCGACCGTTCGACTATGCAACGGCCAGGGAAAAGATGATCGCCTTGGACGGCGAAATGGAGCTGCTTGCCAGCCCGACCACGAAGGACGCGGTGCAGCAGGTAACCGCGATGCTCCTTGTGGCTGAAATGCTGAGAGCCGACAGCGACAAGCCAGGCATGCGCGGCGCGCTCGATTCCGCTATGGATGAGCTAGCGAAACTCAAGAATTCGATGCGGTCCGATCTTGGGGTGGTATTGCCGTCGGGGGAAGCTAACACCTCACCTGTAGCGGCTGAGGCCGAAGCGTAAGCGGATCTCCTCGTCGGGCAGTCGTCAGACCGCCCAGCCTCCACAGACGGAGCCAAGGTGGAGCGGGCGGGTTCAGCCGGTGGAAGCATTCGCCTCGACGAGTTCGGTGAATATCTCGGAGGGCTTCTTCCAACCGTGGGTCTTACGGGGTCGGTCGTTGATCTCGGAAGCCACCATCGCCAAATATTTGGGGTCTGAGGTGATCGGGACGCCCTTGGGGAAGTACTCGCGCAGGATCCGGTTGGCGTTCTCGTTGCTGCCGCGTTGCCAGGGTGAGTGCGGACGGGCGAAGTACACCGGCAGGCCGGCGGCGGTGATCCGCGCGTGGCCGGCCATCTCCGCCCCGCAGTCCCAGGTCAACGACCGGGCCAGTTGTGGCGGGAGGGTCCCGGCGGCGGCGATGATCGCGTCACCGACGGCCAACGCGTCCCGGCCGGTCAGCGGGACCAGGACCACGAACCGCGACGTGCGCTCAACCAGGGTCGCCACCGCAGTCTTGCCCGCCTTGCCGATGACCAGGTCACCCTCCCAATGTCCGGGGACCTGCCGACCCTCGACCTCGGCAAGGCGTTCATCGAGGTAGCGGGGCTCGCGGATCCGTGCCGCCGGAGCCGGACGGGCACCACCACGACGGGCCGTACGGCCGGTGCGCAACCGAATCAACTCCCGCGCCAGGGCGGACACCAGTTGGGCGTACACCCACTGATAGATCGCCTCGTGAGACACCCGGCAAGCCTGATCGTCCGGGTAGTCGAACACCAACCGACCCGCGATCGACGCCGACGACCAGCCCAGCCGCAACCGCTCGCGCACCACCTCGGTCAAGCCCCTGGAAGTGGTGTAACGGCTGATCTTTCGAGTTGTGCTGGTTAGAAGGGTTGTGTTCCGGCTGGTCAGTGGCGGGTTGGCTGGTTTCGGGTTGCCAGTGGTCGATGTCGTCGGGCCAGGTTGCGGGACGGCCGTGGCTGTCCCAGAATCCGGTCTCGGTGCTGGTGGCGGTCAGGGCGGTGTTGAGCTTGTCGCGTTCGGTCGGGGTGGGGATGGTGTGGTCGCCTGTCACGTCGGTCATGCTGCGGTCTCCAGTTGGGGCAGGCCGGTGCTGGTCGTGGTGGTTGGGGCGGTCTC
The DNA here is from genome assembly GCF_040642975.1 of Micromonospora sp. NPDC047548. Lineage (NCBI taxonomy): Bacteria > Bacillati > Actinomycetota > Actinomycetes > Micromonosporales > Micromonosporaceae > Micromonospora > Micromonospora sp. NPDC047548. Next base: position 1,417 of record NZ_JBEYTI010000052.1, on the reverse strand, counting down.
GCGGGCTTTGGTGAGGATGTCGAGGGCGAAGTAGCGGCGGCCTTCGGTCCATTCGTCGTGTTGTTCGGCGAGGACGGCGCCGACGAGGCGGATGACGGCGTCGCGGTTGGGGAAGATCCCGACGACGTCGGTGCGGCGGCGGATCTCCTTGTTGAGTCGTTCGTTGGGGTTGTTCGACCAGATCTGGCGCCAGATCTGTTGCGGGAAGCTGGTGAAGGCGAGCAGGTCGGCGCGGGCGTCGTCGAGGTGGGCGGCCACCGCCGGCAGTGACCTGCTGACCGAGTCGAGGAGTTTGTCGAACTGGGCGTGGACCGTAGCGGCGTCGACCTGGTCGTAGACCGAGTGCAGCACGGTCTTGACCGCCGGCCACGCGGACTTCGGACACACCGCCATCAGGTTCGCGGCGTAGTGCGTGCGGCAGCGCTGCCAGGACGCGCCGGGCAGGTTCGCGGCGATCGCGTCGACCAGGCCGGCGTGGGCGTCGCTGGTGACCAGCAGGGTGCCGGTCAGGCCGCGGGCGAGCATGTCGGCGAAGAACGCGTTCCATGCCTGCTTGGTCTCGCTGGTGGCGACCTTGACGCCGAGGACCTCGCGGTGGCCGTCGGCGTTGACGCCGGTCGCGACCAGCACGACCGCGTTGACGACTCGGCCCTGCTCGCGGACCTTCATTGTCAGCGCGTCGGCGGCCACGAACGTGAACGGCCCCGACTCGCCCAGCGGCCGGGTGCGGAACGCCGCGACCTGGGCGTCCAGGTCGGCGGCCATCCGCGAGACCTGTGACTTGGACAGGCTGGTGATGCCCAGCGACTGGACGAGTTTGTCCATGCGCCGGGTGGACACGCCGAGCAGGTAGCAGGTCGCGACCACGCTGACCAACGCGGCCTCGGCCCGCTTACGCCGTTCCAGCAGCCACTCGGGGAAGTAGGAGCCCGACCGCAGTTTCGGTATGGCCACGTCGATGGTGCCGATGCGGGTGTCGAGGTCGCGGTGCCGGTAGCCGTTACGGGAGTTGACCCGTTCCGGCGAGACGATGCCGTACTCGGCGCCGCAGACCGCGTCGGCCTCCGCCGACAGCAGAGAGTTGATCACCGTGGACAGCAGGTGCCGCATCAGATCCGGTGACGCGTCGGTCAGTGCCTGGCCCAGCAGGCCGGCAGGGTCGATGATGTGAGGTGCGGTCATCGCGGTAGTCCCCTTTCGAGAGCGCTGTCGAAGGTTCACTCGAAAGATCACGCGATGGCCGCGCTCCATGCCGGACAGGCTGTCCGGCGATCACGCCAACCGCGTTACACCACTATCAGGGACGCCACTTACCCCCCCCCCGTTACCTTTTTCGTAGCCCCAACCGGGGTTGCAGGCCACCGGCCGCGGCATGACTCAGTCCCCCTGTTGACCATGATCTGGGGGGTGTTGTCAC
>NZ_JBEYTI010000051.1:0-36863 GCF_040642975.1 Micromonospora sp. NPDC047548 | reverse complement strand
GGTAGCCCCAACTGCCGTTCTCCCTGGCCAGGCGCAGCACCAGGGCCCGGATCGACCGTAGCGTGCGGGCCGGCCGCGCCGCCGGGGCCGCGACAGCGCGGTGTGGCGGCGGGCGATCAGGTCACGGTGCCACTTGAGGATCGTGTCGGGCTGGGCCAGCAGCCGTAGGCGCCGCAGGGTCGTCCTTGGCAGCGGGTGCAGCAGCGCGGCCAGCCACGCCCGATCGACTGGCTCGAACCGGACCCGCGGCCCGTCGAGTTGGCGCTGCAACACAGCGAGCTGGTGACGCAGCGACAGGATTTCGATGTCCTTGTCGCGGTCGCCACCAGGCAGCAGTCGCAGCAACGTAAACGCGTTCGTGATGCCCAGGTAGGCCAGTCGCAGCAGCATGAGTCGGCATCATCGCGCATTCATCGGTGACGATGGGTGCGGGCGACGCCCCCGATCAGACTAAGGTCGGGCTTGGACGTCAAGAGGGCCCGCGACCTGTACGGATGCCCTTCTCGGCAGGTACCGACGACCACGGCCCGGACGGCGACACCCCACCCGCCGACGACTGACATCCAACCAGCGGCGCCCCGACCGGACCCATGATCCTGGTCGGGGCGCTGCTACTCGTTGCGCAGTGCCGGCGAACGTGGCCAGGCGAGGAACCGCGCGTGCAGCACCCCCGACGGGGTGTGCGGCAGATCCTCACACGCCTGCACCAGGTACGCCGACAGGTGCAGCATCAGCGATATCCGCGCGCCGGTGAACTCCGCCACGAGTTGCCGCTTGCGGGTCCGGCACGGCCACGGCGCCCCGCACCCCGTGCAGATCCACTGTGGTCGTATCGGTTGATGCACCGACAACAACCCCACCACCCTCCCGGCTCGTTGGAAGGGGGAAGGGGCTACCGCCCACACCCGACCCGACCACTCCCAGGGCCGGCGGCAACCCCTTCCCCCTGACACCCACCAGCCCGGCGTACTGCCGCAAGCAAACCGGCGAGGCCCTGCGCCAGAACCTACGAACCAGGCCCCGGCACCCCAACGTCCTGACGGACACCAGTCCGGACACTTCTATGACCGCTGCGCGTCCTGCTGTGTCCACTACCGTGGGACGGTATGAGTCACCGCCTACGCGCGGCCATGCTCCGCGCCCACCTCGACCCGACCGCCCTCGCCGCAGCCGTCGGCGTGGACGTCAAGACCGTCACCCGGTGGCTCGCCGGCCGCGTCCCCCACCAACGCACCCGCCTCGCTGTCGCCGACGCCCTCGGCGAAACCGAAGCCGACCTGTGGCCCCAGACCCGCCCTGACCAGGCACCCGGCGCCGAAGCCACCGCCGAGGTCGTCGCCGCCTACGCCCACCGCGCCGACATCCCCCACCACGTGTGGGCGGCCCTGCTCACCGGCGCCACGAAGCAGATCGACCTGCTCGGCTACGCCTACCCGTTCCTGCTGGAACTGCTGCCCAACACCATGCAGCTCATCACCGACAGAGCCGCCAACGGCGCCCGCGTTCGGCTCGCGTTCGCCGACCCCGACTGCCCGCACGTCGCCGAACGCGACGCCCTGGAACAGATCGGCGGCACCCTACCCGGCCGGATCCGCAACGCCCTCAACTTCTGCGAACCCCTCCACGACGTGCCCGGCGTGGAGATCGGCCTGCACGCCGTGCACCTGTACAACTCGGTGTTCCGCTTCGACCACCAGATGATCGTCACCCCACACCTTTACCGCGCCCGCGGCTACCAACACCCCGCCCTACACCTGCGCGAACTCTCGCCGCACGGCATCTTCGCCGCCCACGCCGACCAGTTCGAACAGATCTGGCAAACCACCACCCCCTACCCGAAGGAGACCCGGTGACCGGCCGGCGCGACTACCACCACGACCCCGAGGCACCCGCTGCCAACAGCCTCGTCCCCGGTGCCGCCGCCATCGTCACCGACGAACACGGCCGAGTGCTGCTGCAACGGCGCACCGACTCCGGCAACTGGTCCCTACCCGGTGGCGCCATGGACATCGGCGAAACCCTCCAACAATGCGCCGTCCGCGAGGTCAAGGAAGAGACCGGCCTCGACATCGAGATCACCGGCCTGCTCGGCATCTACACCGACCCCCACCACGTCATCGCCTACCCCGACGGCGAAGTCCGCCAAGAATTCACCATCACCTACCTCGCCCGGGTGGTCGGCGGCACCATCACCGTCAGCGACGAGTCCACCGATGTCCGCTTCGTCGACCCCGCCGAGTTCGACCACATCCCCATCCACGACACCGTCCGCCTCCGCCTCCACCACCATGCCGAGCACCGCGACACCCCCCACCTCGGATAGCGCCCCCCATCGATGCCTCGGCCGCTGGCGGGCGCGGACGTCTCCCCAGGTTGCCGTCACCGTCGCCGTCAACACCGATGGATTTCGATGAGGCGAGTTGGTGCCACACGCGAAAGGCCAGGTGGAAGGCCATGAATATGTAGGTCACGCTGTGTGACGGGGTGAAAATCCCACACCTACTATGTGATCGCCGACGGCGAGCCGGTGCTTGTACACAACAACGCCCGGTTCGCGTGTGGCAGCGACGGCGTGACGACGGACCGGACCCAGAGCGCCGTGGTGACCAACAAGAAGGTGGGCGACGCGTACGCGGACGACATCGCCGCCTACGAGATGGACAACGCGGTGCGTGAGGTCAGCTTCACGGTTCCGGAGCCTCGTCGTGGAACGACCACCACGAGGCGGCAGGACATCGTCGACTCGCCGAATCCCCACCTGGGGATCAGGCGAGGCAGCGAGGTGAAGGTCGGATTCGTGGAGAACAGGTCCAGGATCAGGAAGGAGATCCGCGGCGACCGGTTGCTGCTCAGGGCCGGCCGGTTGCATGAGATGCGGTGGATCCTGCTGCGGAGCCCGATCAACGGGAAGATCGGCATGGATGGCAGAGTGGCCCAGCGCCTCCTCGAGGCAGGCGTGACGATCGAGATCCGATACTGAGGAGAAGTGGAAGGCATGGATTACCTGCCGTTCACCTATGGTGTACGCGGCCGGTCGCTCAGAGAGGCGAGTCCGGAGGAGGCGCGTACGGCTTATCGCAACTTCCTGGCCTCAATCGATGATCGGCTGGCTCAGCTCGCGCGGCTGGTCGGCGAGAGTGGCCTGCGGCTCGATCTGACGGATGCATCGGTCGATGATCTGGAGCAGTGGTTTGTTTCGAACATCGAGCGGCACCTGGACGATCCGCGGAAGTTGAGTCGGATCACGAACTCGCTCGCGATCGACCTTGGCATCTACTTCGGCGAGGTCATGATACGCCGGTCGCCGGCGCTGGCCTGGCTACAGTGGCCGGATTCCGCCTCGCCGATGTTCCAACGGCAGGTCATCAGCTTCTCCGAGGTGGATACGCGAGACGGATGGGGCGTCGACATCTGCATGCTCGTGGCCTCGTACGGACTCCAGTACATTGACGGGAACAATCCGGAGAAGAGATTCTTCAGTCGCCTGATCCGAGAGGTCGTGGAAGCAGCCGAATAGTGTGAATCGCAGCGGGACCTCCGGCGGGTCGAGCATCGACCCGCCGGACGTCTCCGTCGCGTTCGCCGAAAATGCTTCGTTCGTCGTACACGCTGTACCGTTCAATAACTCGGTTTCGGCTACGCGGCTTGCTCATATTCGTTGATCAACCCGTGCAGCCCCTTCCTGCGCCGCACCCGCACCGCACCCAGATCGGACCTGTGTTGGACGGGCGTCTCGGTCAGGTGGGCGTTGCCCCCGGCCCCAGGGCTCCGGAAAGGACTCTGTTGGTTAACTCTCTGTAGCTGACGCGTGGCGTGCCTTCGTGGCGGCCGTATGTCCTTTATAGAGCACGGCGCCCGGATGTCGATGAGGCCCAGGGCGTCGGTGGAGATCCCGGCGCAGACGGTGGCGGTGGTCCAGGCGGCGGGGCGCTTGGAGGGCTCCGACGGCAGGCAGCTTCCACGTCCGCCCGACCTGACACCGTGCAGGATGAGGACGTGGACATCGAGCCGGTCGACTCGGCGCCGGAGCAGGCGTTCCCGCGAGCGATCCTGCGGCAGCGCTGGGAGGACCTCACTTTCCTGCACTGGGCGGTCGCGCCCGAGCTCGTCGCGCCCCTGCTGCCTGCCGGGACCCGCCCGGACACCCTCGACGGGTTCAGCTACGTCGGCCTGATCGGCTTCCGAATGGTCGGGCTGGGCCTCGGCCGTGGGCCGGGGGTGCCGTACTTCGGCAGCTTCTGGGAGACCAACGTCCGGCTCTACTCGGTCGACGACACCGGCCGGCGCGCCGTGGTGTTCCGCTCAGTCGACGCCTCCCGGCTGGTTCCGGTGCTGGTCGCCCGGGTGACCCTGCGACTGCCGTACCTGTGGTCGGCGATGCGGCTGGAACGCGACGGTGAGCGCTGCACCTACCGGTGCCAGCGCCGCTGGCCCGGCCCGGTCGGTACGACGAGCCGGATGGTGGTCCGGGTGGGGGAGCCGATCGCCGAGCCGACCCCGCTGGAGCATTTCGTCACCGCCCGATGGGGGCTGCACACCCGGGCGTACGGCCGCACGCTGCACCTGCCGAACTGGCATCCCCGCTGGCCGCTGCACCGGGCCGAGCTGCTGGACCTGGATGACGAGCTGGTCACCGCCGCCGGGCTGCCGTCGCCGACCGGACCGCCGGCGAGCGTGCTCTATTCCCCCGGCGTCCCGGTCCGGTTCGGCCCACCGGTCACCCTGCGTTGACCGTCTCCGCCGGCACAGTCGGCGAGTTCCCGTACCGCCGCCTGGTACTCGGCATGCGTGTGGTACGGCCAGTGGCGCTCCACCGGCGGTACCACGGTGTCCGCTGGGTCGATGGTCACGGCGCGGGGATCGCGGAGCCGGACGTCGATGGACTCGGCCGCCGGGTTGTCACACGGTGGCTGTTCGCCCCGATGGTGGTCGAAGATGGGCCCGCCGATCGGATCGGTGTCCCGCCAGAGGTTGCGCCATCGCCAGTCGAGCCGCTCGCCCAGTTCACACAGCGCCTGCGGTCCCAGATAGGCCGGATAGAGGCGGGCGTAGATGCGCTGCAGCGGGGAGCCGTAGGTCAACAGCGCGACTCGGCGCAGGGCGGTCGGCGGCAGTTGGAGGATGGTGGCGGCCGCCAGGACCGATCCGTGGCTGTGCCCGGAGATGATCACCGGGCCCTGCGCGGCGAGTGCGGACACCCGCTTGACGAGTTCGGGCACCGCCCGCGCGGCGTAGCACGGAGGCGCGAACGGGTGGACGGTGCGTGGCCAGAAGGTGCCCAGGTCCCACAGGATCGCCACGACGCGTCGGGTCTCGGCCGACCGGTACGCGCGGAAGCCGAGGATCAGCAGGCCGATCACGAGCAGGCTGATGATCCAGATTCCGGCGTCGGTGACGTAGGCGGCGAGCACCGCCGGTCCGCTGTGCCGACTGACCTCGGCCGCGAGCTGGGTGGGGCCGATTCCGAACAGGTCGAGGACGATGGTGGCCAGGCCCAGCGAGGAGATCACGAAGAACGCGACCAGCATCGGGCCCAGTTCCTCGGTCACGTGGGACATGGCGATGGTGTCCCGGACCGCGTGCAGCCGGGGTGCCGCGTCCGCCGGCGCCCGCGGATAGTCCTTCCTGACGATGCGTTCGGCCCGGTCGCGTCGCCGCCGGCGGCTGAGTAGGAGCGTGGCGGCAGCCGCTGCGGCGAGGATGAGCAGGGCGGCGAGCCCGGCGAGTGCGGCCCACCAGTAGGCGACCGGCGGCTCCAGGGGACCGATGGCCGGTGGATTCGGCCGGATCGGATCGGGAATGGCGCCGCGGTCGAGCTGGTCGGCGACCCGGAAGTTCAGCGTTGCGGTGAAGGCCGCGGCGACGCTCACCGACGCCGCCGCCAGGATCGGCGTGCCGAGCCCGCGCAGGAAGGGGCGGGCCCCGGGCGGGGCCACCCGCTGGCGCACGAACGTGACGACGGCGAGAGTGACGAGCAGGACGCCCTGCGCCGAGACCAGGCCGCCGGCGCTGCCCTCGTAGCCGGGCAACTGTCCGATCACCGGCTGCACCCCGCGCGCGAGAGCCGCGTAGCCGAGGCTCAGGACGGTCACCCCGACGGTGGCCGCCCACAGGGGGCGCTGGAGGCGACGAGGGTGCGCGTGGCTGATCGGCACCGGAAGACAGAGCAGCACCGCGCAGAACGCCACCAGGCCGACCGAGGTGGCGAACAGCAACCGACCCACCGGGCTGCCGTCCGAGATGCCGGCGAGCAGGCTGGCGTCGAGCGTTGCGCCGCCGATCCCGACGTGGATCTGGCGTAGCCAGGCATTTGTCCGCTCGTCGTCCCAGAATCCCGGGGTGCTGAGGCTTTCGGTCACCTCGGGCGGCGCCGGACGTGGTGGCGCCGGTGTGAAACCCTCGAACGCCCGCGCGGACCGGGTCCCGATTCCCCAGATCACCCGCAACGCGAGCAGCGGGACGAGCGACAGCAGAGCCAGGCGGGGGCCCATCGGCAGCTCGGCGAGCCAGGACAGGTAGGGGCGGTCGTCCCGGCACTCGTGGTACGGCACACACTGCCAGCCGACGAGGTTCACCGTGATGCCGATCATCGAGAGCATGAAGGCGGCGGTGAGGGTGCCGCCGAGCAGTCGGCACAGCGGGCCGAGCAGGCCGAACCGGTCGGTCGGCGTCGGGCGCAGCCAGATTGCGACGTTGCCCAGCATGAAGGGCAACAGCAACAGCATCGACGCGGTCCGCACCGCCGCGCCGGCCGTCAGGGCGCCCCAACGGTACGCCTCGACGGCGACACCGGTGACGGCGCCGCCAGCTGCGCCGCTCCCCGGGCGGGGTCGGTAGAAGCCGGCTTGCTGGTCCCCGGCGACGCGGACCACGATCGGGTGGTCGAGGACCGTCTCCGCCGTCGCGCCGGACACCCCGTGTACCCGCAACTCGACGGCCTCGCCGGCAGGTGCTGTGCCCACGCGGTCAGGGTCACAGATAAGTGTGGCGGCCGCTGCCGATCCCGGAATGCGGCGCGCGGGCGGCGCTTGCGGCCCGCCAGCCCGACGTGCGGCGCCGGGCTTCCGGGCGCTGCGGTGGTGGGCGACAATGGGCCGGTGCTGGCGATCCTGGTGACGGCCGTTGCGCTGGTCGCGGTGGTCGCGTGGTTCGACGCGCGCTGCCTGGCCGACCTGGCCCGGACCAGCGATCGCGACCTGCACTATGTCAACCGTGCCGGCTGGGCGTTGGTGATCGTCCTGTCGTTCCCGATCGGCCCGCTGCTCTACCTGCTGTACGCCAAGGGACCCGGCCGGTTCCGGTGAGCCGACCCCGCCTGCCCGTGCCGGCCATCCGGCGGATGGCCCTGGCAGGTCGTCGGCCCGGGTGGTGGTGATCGGTCTGGCCGACCTGGGCGCCCGGCCGGGCGGGAGGGTAGGCACTAATGCCCCCGAGGGTGGCCGAGCACCCGTGGACGGAGCGGGCGATCCGACGGTTCACGGTTCGCGAACAGCCGGCCGCCGGCGGTGCGGGCACTCAGCGGGGCTGACGCCGCTGACACGAGACGCAGTACGGGACGTGGGGGAGGGCCCGTAGCCTGTCGAGGGGGATGTCGTTGTGGCAGCCTTCGCACACGCCGTACGAGCCTTCGGACATGCGCCGCAGTGCCTGGGCGGTGTCGGCGATTCCTTCCCGTGCGGCGGCGGCGAGCACCCGCAGGGCGTCCGGGTCATAGCCGCCGTGTCCGGGCAGCCTGCCGTAGACGGTGAGTTCGGTCAGGCGGTTGGTGTGTGTCACGAACTGCTCCTCGAGCATGTCGCGCAGTAGCTCGATGGGTTCGCGGACCACATTCGCGCTGTCGTACACACCAGCGGTCATTGGTTCCTCCCGAGTTGTCGAGACAGGTGGCGGGACGGCGGGTCAGGCGATGGAGGGGTGGCGCAGGGCGGTCATCGCGGCCAGCGCCGCGCCGTTGAGCGCGGCGGTTCTGGGAGCCGCGGCGCAGTGCACGCGCAGGCGCAGTGCCGCGGACAGGCGCACGGACAGACCCGGGTGCAGGGCGCCGTCGCCGACGAGGATCAGGCCGCGGGCCGCGGCGGCGCTGGCGAGGCCTGGCGCGGCGGGGTCCGCGCGCAAGTCGTTGACGTGGCGCCTGACGATCTCGGGCAGCAGGTCGGGGCTGGCTTCACGGTTGGTGTCACGGGTTCCGATGTTGGTGCGACGGGCGGCGATGACGTGCCCGTGCCGGAGCACGGCGACCTCGGTCAGCTGCGCGCCGACATCGGCGATCAGCAGCGTGCCGGCAGCAGCGCCGGCCCCGATTGCGGCGGCGCGGACGGTGTCGATGAACAGCAGCCGTGACGGGGCGAACGCGTCGGTGAGCACGCGCCGCATCGCCTGTTCGTCGGCCTGCGTGGACAGCACCGGCCGGCACGCCACGACGATGCCGCCCGCCGGGACGGGGTCGGTGTACTGGCGGAGCAGGTCTGACAGCAGCGTCGCGCATCCCGCGGCGTCGACGATCTGGCCGCGCCTGACCAACCTGCCGACGGAGGCGAAGGCGTCACCGCAGGGACCGCTGAGGAATCCCCGGTGGGCCGCCCATACGCCGACACTGCCGCTGCCCAGATCGACCGCGAGGGCGGTGGTGGGCTTCGCTGCGGAGCCGGTGTCCGGGACCAGTCGTTGCCCGGCCGGACGGGAGATGGTGGTTGCGTTCGTGGGCACGGACACGCCGACCCCTTTCGGATGAACTGCGACGACGCCGCGGGAAACGCGGCGTGCGATGAATGGACGATGCCTGCAGCCGGCAGGCGCCACACGAGCGGTCGGTCGGTGGCCGCGCCAGGGCTTCAGCCCGGTTCGGGGTGTGGTGGCTCGGATGCTCGATCGCGGCGGTGATGGCGCGGGGCACGGCATCGGCCTCCGAGCCGCCGGCTGCTTACCTGGTCAGCGCGGCCATACGCGGTCCGCACCGCGGCTGCGGCAGCCGCACCACCCGGACCGCGTCGAGCGCCGACGGCACCCTCCCCGCCGCGGGCAGCGGCGCAGGTGATTGACCAACGGTGGCGCTGGACGCCGGCGTGACCTGCGGTGTGCCGGGGGTGTGGGCGAATCGCCGCCGGGTGGAGGCTGCGCCGTCGGTGTGGTCATCGCCACCTCCTCCCGGTGTTGGGTAGCGGGGAGTTCCATCGTCGCTGCCCGCGGTCGTTGCGGCAGGAGCGGCGACCGGCGAAGAACCCGCGCCCTTTGTTGCCGGAGGTCGGCAAGAAAGGCCCCGGAAGCGGGGGCGGTTCGCGGGTCCTGTCGCGCAGGTCCAGCGGCCGGAGCCGGGCCATCGGTGGGCGGTGCGTCCCTCGCATCGTGTAGCCGTGGCCGATGCGCAGCGCGACGGCTATGGTGTGCGGCATGCATGGACGGCGCAGCACCAGCAGCGTCGGTGAGCGAACATCGCTGCCGACGCTGCTGGTGCTGGCCGTGCTCGTCATGGTGCTGTCCGCTACCCGGGCGATCGGGCTGTGCATCGTGTTCCGCTTGACGCGACGGACAGTTCCGGGATGCGTGCCCGCGTGGTCGGCGGATCGTGCTCCGCCCCGGCCCGCGTTCGCCGTCTGAGGTCCGTTCGCCCCACCAGCGCCGTGCGGCGCTGGTCCTTGGCTTGGAGCATCATGCCGACTTCGCGTCATCGCGCACGCTCTCTACCTGCCTCATCCGTCACCGGTGACGGCCCACCGCGTCAGGGGCGCGCTGCCGCGAACACGCTTGCGCGGGGACGGTCAGCATGCTGACTCCCGGCGCGTACGCCCGCCGAGGCGTACGGTATCCCCTTGCCCTGGACCTGGGTACGTCCACGGTGCGGATGTGGACTCCCGCGGGCGGTGCAGTCGTCACCGAACCCGCCGTCATCGCACCGGCGCCGTCCGGCCGGCACGTCGTCGGGCACGCCGCGCTCAAGCTGGAGGCCACCGGCGGTGCGAAACTGATCTGGCCGGTACGTCAGGGCGTGGTGGACAACTTCTTCGCCTGCGTGCACCTCTTACGGATCGTCAGCGCTGCCGCCGGACGGCCACGCGACGATGTCTCCCCGGTGCTCGTCGGGGTGCCGGCCACCGCCACGTTGCGGCAGAAGAACCTGCTGGTCGCCGCGGTTCGCCGGGCAACCGGAGGGCGCGTTGCGACGGTGGAGGAGCCGTTGGCGGCCACGTTGGCCTGCCGCCCGAACCCTGGCGGCGATGACGTTCTGGCCGTGGACATCGGGCGCGGGCGCACCGAGGTTGCCCGCATCACCGGCGGGGCGGTTGTGGCCGCCGAACGCGTCGACGTGGTCGACACGATCGATCAGCTCCCGGCGATCGCGGACTGCGTACGACGCATGACCGCCGGACCGTCGCGATCACGCCGCCGGCTGCTGATCACCGGGGGTGGCGCGGCGTGTCCGGGAGCCGCCGCCCGGCTGGCCGCCCTGGCCGGCCGGGCCGTCACGATGCCTACGGAGCCGCACCTGGCCACGCTCACCGGCCTGCGTCTGCTGCTCACCGGCTGATCCGATCACCGTATCCACCAGCGCCACCAGGTGCAGCCGTTGTCGCGCTGTGCCCGGCGCCGACCCCTTCCTTCGTTCCCGCGCCGCTTGCGGCGTTGCCTGTGCTCTGGAGTTGTCATGGATGTCGAGCTGACACCGCTGCCCGGTATCGGGATGCGCGGGATGTTCACCACCGACGCGGGTCGCCGCGTCGGCGTGGTCACCCACTACGCCGGTGGCCGGCGTGAACTGGTCTACGACGCGGGCGACGACCCCGACGCCACCTGCAGTCTCGCCCTGACGCGCAGCGAGGCCTACGCTCTCGCCCGGCTCCTCGGCATCCTCGACGTCCTGGATGTCACCGGTACCGAGGTCGGCGATTCCGGGGCGACATCCCCGCCGTGCCGGTAAGGCAGCCGCGTGAGCGGTGACGGCGATTTGTGGGGCCGGGCTCGGCAGCCCACAGGTGGCCGCGTCGGGCGACGCGCGCAGGCGGACCCGCCGTCCGGGTGGTGCACCCCTTGCTGTCACCGGCGGTCAGACGGTGGGTAAGGGCTGTTGCGGCCAGTCGAGCGCCTTGGCGCCCAGGGTCGCCGCCTGCAGCGTGAACCGGTCGGTGGGGTCGGCAGGGTCGTAGCCGGTCAACGTCTTGATCCGGCTCAGGCGATAGGTCATCGTGCGGACTGACACGTGCAGCTGCCGCGCCGCCGCGGTGGCGACACCTCCGCTGTCGAAGTACGCGGCGAGGGTGGCCAGCAATGGTTCAGCACCGCCGCGTGCGCGGGTCAAGGGTTGCAGGACCGCCTGCACGAGGTCCACCATGGCCGGTTGGTCGCGCAGCAGGACCCGGTAGACGAGCAGGTTGTGCGCGCCGACGACGTCGCGATGAACCCGCAACCGCCGCGCCATCGTCAGTGCCTCACGGGCCTCCTCGTAGGAGCGGGCGATGCCGTACAGGCCGGGGTGGGGGCGGCCTATCGCCACCTGCCACGGCCGGCCGCGGGGTAGCCGGCTCAGCTCAGCGTGCATGAGCTGGCCCAGCTGCGTGGCTCCGGCGGAAGCGGCGGGTTGGTCGGCCGGTGCCAGGTCGGCGGGAGCCAGGACGACGAGCAGGCCTTCCTTGGTGGCGACCAGCACGTCACGATCACCGAGCCGGTCGAAGATGACCGCCTCCAGGGCGCTGATCGCGGCGTCGGTATCGGGCAACCGGCGGCTCGGCGCGGCCAGGGCGACCTGGTGCACCCGGGTCAGGTCCAGGCCGAACGGCTCGGCGCGTTGCACGAGCCCGCCCAGGTCGGAGTCGCCACGTAGCAGGTCGTCGATGAGCTCCCGGCGCAGGGTTTCCTCCCGGCGCACCAGGTCGCGCCGGGCGGCGGCGTAGCCCTCGGCGAGGGTGGCGACCGCGTCGTCGACGACGTACAGGACCGCCTCGGCGGCCGCCCGCACCACCTCGCTGTCGCTGGAGCGCACCAGCAGAGGGAGTTGCTGCCACAGCCCCCGCGCCGCGGACAGGTACAGCTGCACGGCCTTACCGGCCGACACCCCCTGCTCGGCGGCATGACGGCCCAACAGGCCGACGGCCTCGAGTTCGCTGCGTCGTGGACGGCGGCCGCTCACGGCGGCGTCGGCGAGTAGCGGCAGATAGTCGCCGAGCAGCTCCACCGGAACGCCGCCGGCGTCGCGGCTGGCGGTCTCGGCGACGGCAGTCAGCCAGTCGTCGTCACCCGCAGCCTGGTGCCCGCCACCGCTGCTCACGTCTCACCCCTCACCGACCCGCGCCGGACGGCTCAGTCATGACCATTATGGGCAGCCGCGTTCCGACGCCGTGGAAGTTGCCCGTCTCCAACGGCGGCGCGGGCGAAGCGGCCGGCGGGGCTTGGTCGGGGCGGCCGGCGGCACGCGGACTTTACTTAGGGATTGACCTGAGCGTTGGGTGACCGCATACTTAGGTTCATGCCTAAGCGAGTGGGTGATGGCGGCGGCGTGGTCGACCCGGGCCTGGACGATCTCTTCTACGCGTTGTCAGATCCCACCCGCCGCCGAGTCGTGGAGCGCCTCGGCCAGGGGCCCGCCACGACCAGCGACCTGGCTCGTCCGTTTGACATGGCACTGCCGTCGTTCACCCAGCACCTGGGTGTTCTTGAGCGCTGCGGGCTGGTGACGTCGGAGAAGAAGGGACGGGTACGGACCTACCGGCTCGCGCCCCAGTCACTTGAGCGCGTCGACACCTGGCTCGCGGCGCAGCGCGCCCTGTGGACCCGGCGCCTCGACCAACTCGATTCGCTTCTCTACGACCTCAAGGAGCAACAGACATGACCGCCTACACCACGAACCTGGATCTCGACCTCGTCCTGGAGCGCACCGTCGACGTCGCGCCCGAGCTGGTCTGGAAGGCCTGGACCACTCCCGAGCTGGTTGTGCGATGGTTCGCCCCGAAGCCCTGGTCGACCTCGTCCTGCGAGATCGACCTGCAGCCCGGCGGCAGGTTCGACACCGTCATGCGCTCGCCGGAGGGCGACGAGTTCCCGAACAGCGGCTGCATCCTGGTGGTCGAGGAGGGCTCGACCCTGGTGTTCACCTCGGGCCTGGCTCCGGGATTCCGCCCGCAGATCGCCGGGGAAGGCCTCCCGTTCACGGCGGTGATCAGGATCGAGTCGGACGGCAGCGGCACGAAGTACACCGCCACGGCGATGCACGCCGACGTCCCGACGAAGAAGCAGCACGAGGAGATGGGCTTCTCCGAGGGGTGGGGCGCGGCGCTGGACCAGCTGGTGGACGTCGCGAAGTCCCTCTGACTGACGACCGCGTGCTCACCTGAGCGGACAGGCCGCGGCCGCCGTTCCGGTCGCCCGGCCGGTGCTCGGCGCCGTCGCAGCTGGTCCAGCCGACCCCACCATGGGTGGTTGCGGTAGGCATCACGCCTGCCACGCTGGCAGGCCGAGCAAACCGCCGCCCGGCCCGCCGGCGTCGAAACGAGACGTCGAGGTCCGTCTGACGTGGCGGACCGGGCGGCGGCCCGCTCCCGGGAATGCCTAGGCGCGGGACCACTTCTGGTTGGCGCCGCCGGTGCAGTCCCAGAGCTGGAGCTTGCCGCCGTTGCTGCTGACCCAGTCCCGCACGTCGACGCAGCGGTTGGCGTTGAGGTTGACCAGATCACCGGCGGTGGTGAGAGTGAAGCGCTGCGCGGGGTTGCCGTTGCAGCTGACCAGGTTGACCTCGGTGCCGTTCGCCGTGCCGGCCCAGGCCGGGTCCATGCACTTGCCCATGGCGCGCACGGTGCCGTCGGAGGCGAACGTCCACGCCTGCGCGGCGGTGGTGTTGCAGTCCCAGATCTGCAGCTTGGCGCCGTCGACCGGGTTGGCGCCGGGAATGTCGATGCACCGGCCGCTGTGTGCGCCCTTGATCCGGGTGGTGCCGGGCGCCGGGTCGCCGCCACCGGCGGAGTAGCCCGAGACCCGGACGTAGTCCACGAGCATCTGCTGGGGGAACTGGGTCGAGGCGTCGGGGTAGCCGGGCCAGTTGCCGCCGACCGCCACGTTGAGGATCATGAAGAAGGGGTGGTCGAACACCCAGCGGTTGCCGCCGAGTCGACCGGGGTCGACGCGGTGGAACTCGACGCCATCGAGGTACCAGATGATGGAGTTCGGCTCCCAGTCCACCCGGTAGGTGTGGAAGCCGTCGGCGAGCGGCTGGCCGAGGGTGCGGCTGCCGCTGATTCCGCCTGCGCCGGAGTAGCCCGGGCCGTGGATGGTGCCGTAGACGGTGTTGGGCTCCCTGCCGATGTTCTCCATGATGTCGATCTCGCCGGCATTCGGCCAGCCGACGCTACCCATGTCGTTGCCGAGCATCCAGAACGCTGGCCAGATGCCCTGACCGCGCGGGATCTTGATGCGGGCCTCGAAGCGGCCGTACGCCTGGGTGAACGTCGCGGCCGTGAGCAGCCGGGCCGAGGTGTACTCGCACCGGCCGTAGTGACACTGGTAGTTGGCCGGGTTCTCCCGACGTGCGGTGATCACGAGGTTGCCCTGGCCGTCGTGCGTCGCATTGCTTGTGCTGCTCGTGTAGTACTGCCGCTCGTTGTTGCCCCAGCCGCTGCCGCCGATGTCGAAGCGCCACTTGTTCTGGTCGACCGGCGTGCCGGCCGCCGCGTTGAACTCGTCCTGCCAGGTGATCCCGCCGATCGCCGCTTCGGCTGGAGTGGGGTGGACCGGCACGGTGAGGGCCACCGTGGCGGCGATGAGCGCGGTCGCGGCGAGGGCGAGCGTTCGGGGTCGCCTTCGGGTGCGGATGTGGAACATGGAACCTCCTTGGCGGGGACGGGTGACTGTGTGGGGTTCAATCCGCTACGGACGGTCGAGCCGGTCGGTGGGGCCGTGGCGACGGAAGCGGTCGCGTCAGCGGCGGCACCGCTTCTGTGTGGCGGTGCCGGCGCAGTCCCGCAGGTTCAGGCGGGCGCCGTCGGGGCTGTGCCAGTCGGTGCGACAGCACGGAGCGCGCGCAGTTGTCGAGCCATGGAGGTCCTCCCGGGGTGCGGCGAGAGCGGAGCGGGGCAAACGCCGGAGAGCGCTCTCTTAATGAAGTTTGTCGATGCTTCACCCCTCTGTCAATAAGGTTGCCAATTAATGGCCGGGCCACCCGGTCCCGCCGGCGCCTGCCGGCGGCGTCAACTGGTCCAGGCCACGCGGCGGCTCGCGGACGCGATCCGGATCCTGCACCGGGTCAGCCGTACCGGACGCTCGCTGGAGCAGGCCCAGGAGGCCGTGCTGGACGCCGTGCGCGAGTCGGACGAGGCCTCGGTCGAGGCGCTCGGGAACCATGGCGAGGCGTTCGCGACCCAGCTGTGCACGGTGACAAGTGACCTGTTGCTGGTGACCGGTGCCGCGCCGGAGACGCCAACCGTATGCTGCGGGAGAGGTCGTCGGGGGACAACCGGAGGCGGGCTTGATCAGCGGAGACAGCCGTTCTGGACCCAGCCGCGGGGATGCCGGTCGAGATCGCGACCGGGCACCGACGGCCGCGCCTGGCGTAGTTCGCGGTGCCGGCGCCGGCCGGGCGAACGTCGTCCGCGGCTCGTACCTCGTGCAGTCCTACCGCAGGGGCGCCACCGCGAAGGGCGTACTCCGGCGGCTGTTGCCGGACTGACCCGTCGTCGAGGCCGTCCCCGCCAGGGGCCGGCAGGGGAGAGGAGCGTCGGCATGACCGATGGACCGTTGGACGTGCCGCCGGAGGCCGACGCGGTGGAGCAGCGCCAGCCGCTGCTCGACGAGGGGCAGCCCGACCAGCCGCCGGAGCCGCAACCGCTGGACGCCACGGAGGCCGACCTGGCAGAGCAGGGCGCGTCGGTGCCGGGGGAGCACGATCTGCCGGCACCGTCCCTGCCGGAGGACGCCACCGCGGCGGACGCCCTGGAGCAACGCCGGGAGGTCGGGCCGGGCGACGAGGACCGCCGCGGCTGACCGACGGTCGACGGCATCCGACCCGGCCGCCCTCCTCACCTCGCGGCCGTGCCCGCCCGCAGATAGGTGAGTGCCGCGAGCACCCGGCGGTTGGTGTCGTCGCTGGGCAGCAGGCCGAGCTTGGTCATGATGTTGCCGATGTGTTTGCCGACGGCCCCTTCGGTGACGCGGAGCCGGGTGGCGATCGCCGCGTTCGACAGGCCCGCCGACAGCAGCACCAGCACCTCTCGCTCCCGAGCGGTGAGGTCGGCGAGCGGGTCGCGGGGGCGGTGCAGCAGCCGCCGGACGACGTCCGGGTCGATGACGGTGCCGCCGTCGACCACGGTACGCAGGTTGTCGACGAACCCGGGGACGTCGGCGATCCGGTCCTTCAGCAGGTAGCCGACGCCCCGTCCGTCCCCGCTGTCCAGGAGCGCGGCGGCGTACTCGGTCTGGACGTGCTGGCTGAGCACCACGACGGCGAGCTGCGGTCGTTCGGCGCGCAGGGCGACGGCCGCCCGCAGGCCGTCGTCGCGCCGGCCCGGCGGCATCCGGATGTCGGTGACCACGAGGTCCGGCTCGTGTCGCCGGACGGCGTCGAGCAGGGCCGGCGCCGAGCCGACGGCGGCGAGCACGTCGAAGTCGAACCTGGCCATCAGGGCGATCAGGCCCTCGCGCAGCAGCACCTCGTCCTCGGCGAGCACGACCCGGGTCACGGCCGGCATGGCAGCTCCACCCGGACGAGGGTGGGGCCGCCGGGCGGGCTGGCGAGCAGCATCCGCCCCTCGGCGGCGGCGACGCGGTCGGCGAGGCCGGTCAGGCCGGTGCCGCGCTGCGGGTCGGCGCCGCCGCGACCGTCGTCCTCGACCTCGACCTCGAGGTTGCCGCCGTCCTGGCTGAGACGCACCTCGGCCCGGGTCGCGTGGGCGTGCCGGGCGACGTTGCCCAGAGACTCGGACACCACGTAGTAGGCGGTGGTCTCGACCAGTTCGGGCAGGTCCCGGTCGATGTCGGCCCGCACCGTCACGGCGACGGTGGCCTCGTCGGCGAGTTCCCGGACCGCGCCGGCGAGGCCGAGGTCGGTGAGGCTCTGCGGGCGGATGCCGTGCACGATCTGCCGGAGCAGGACCATCAGCCCCGTGGCCTGGTCGTGCGCGACGGCGAGCGGCCTGGCCGCGGGCGAGTCCGCGGGCACGTCGAGCCGGGCCAGGCCCAGGTGCAGGCTGAGGCTGGTCAGCCGAGGTTGGGCGCCGTCGTGCACGTCGCGCTCGATGCGGCGCAGCTCGGCCTCGTACGTGTCCACCAGGCGGGCCCGCGACCGGGTGACCTCGCGCAGGGCCGTCGCCCCGGCGGGCCGTCCGAGCAGCCGCCGGGCGACCGCGCCCTGGACCGCGGCGAGCACCCCGGACCCGTAGCACAGCACGGGCAGGAGCAGGACACCGAGGACCGCGAACGGCACGGCCTGCCGTGGTGTGTCGACCGTGGTCCACAGCACGATGACCTGGTCGGCGTCGCCGGCCACCCAGGGGCTGGCGATCAGGAGGACGTCGATCAGCGCGAGCAGCAGGAACGTCCAGTACGCCAGCGGCACCAGGCCGCCCAGGCAGGCCGCGTACGCGACCTCCCGCCACGCGGAGGCGCTGGTGTACCGCGCCGCCGGACCCCGCCACGACGGGCCGGACACCGGGCGGGGGTCGACCAGCCCGAGCCGCCACCGTTCGACGGCGCAGACCGGGGCGCTCACGAGCGGTGCCAGGGCCACCAGGGCCAGGCCGCCGACCACGAGGAACACGACGAGGGGCAGGGAGACCGGCCGGCCCTGCCGTACCGCGCCGACCGCGGCGAGCAGGGGTGCCCCGACGAGGAGCAGCCCGACGGAGAGCAGGCCGGCGACGGGGACGGTGGTCACCAGGTAGGCCAGGGCGCGCCACGGCCACGGCGAGAGCAGGTAGCCGGGCCGGCGCAGGGCCTTGGCCAGGTGCATCGGCTGATCGTGCGTCATGCCGTCGACGCTAGGTGCACCGGGGATGCCGGGCCCAGCCCTCTGCGCCCACCTCTGGGGTATGCCTGGCCCTACCCGACCCGGGCGGCCGGTCGTACCCGGCTCCAGCACCACGCCCCTGCCTCGTGTCGCCAGGGGCAAGGACGGCGAACCAAGAACCGATCATCGTTTGACCTGCGTCCGGCGGAGCAATGCCAGCTCGTTCGACGGCACGCCAAGGCCCCGCAGTCGGAGATCCAGCTGCGCCCTGTGCGCATTACGGCGGCATGACCGGTCACGCTATACCGAGCGACCAGCGTCGGCATGACAGTCCGTTTGCGCCGCGACCGCAGCCACTTCCGCATGCGGCAATCTCGCTCACTCGGGGAGTGGCGGGCGCGAAAAGGCTGGCGGGCATATGGTCGGCTCGATACGGTGACCTTCGCGAGACTGGGACGGGCAGGACATGGACCAAGGCACCCGCGACGAGGTGCTCGGCCGCCTGGCTGAGGCAGTCGGGTCCGTGGCAGTCGCGCACCCGACGCGGGTTGCCATCGACGGACCGCCCGCCGCAGGCAAGACCACGCTCGCCGACGAGCTGGCCGTCGTCTTGCGCACACAGGGCCGCGACGTCATCCGCGCGACGATCGACGATTTCCTCTTCCCCCGGGCACAGCGCTATCCGCGCGGCGAGTACTCGGCCGAAGGCTGCTACTTCGACACCCACGACTACAACGCGTTGAACCGGGTTCTGCTCGATCCGCTCGGTCCGGGCGGAGATCGACGCTTCCAACACGCGGTCTACGACCGCACCGCGGATACTGCGCTGTCCCCGCCGGTCACGACTGCCCCAGCCGACGCCGTGCTGGTCTTCGACGGCGTCTTCCTCATGCGCCCGGAACTGATTGATCGGTGGGACCTGCGCATCTTCGTGTCGACCGCGCTCGAGACGACCGTGGATCGTGCCGTGATCCGAGAGCGCCGGGTGTTATCTCGGGCCGAAGTCGAACGGCGCTGGCGCGAGCGTTACATCCCCTCCCAGCAGTTCTACTTCGCTACGGTCCGCCCGACCGATCACGTCGACATCATTGTGCACAACGACGAGCCTCAGCAGCCGGTCTGTGAGACCCGAACACACTGACGGCACTCAATTCGGCAAATGGGCATGTTGCTTGACTGCCAGAGGCTGCCTCAGCGGCGTGATCAAATCACGTACAGCATGATCGCCCGCCTTGCCGCTTGCGTGTGCCGGGCTGGAACTGGCGAAATCTCTGACGTCCGCGTGCGCCATGCGGACGTAGAGACCTTCCCGCACCTGCGCGTCTGCCGCAACAAACCACGATCCGAGGTAGCAGTACGCCGGCCACCAACCTGGGCAGTCAGGCGTCCTGGCCAACCACAACATCACACGATCGACCATGGTTCAGCCGCTACGGGAACCCCGACATCGGTTCTTGGTTCGCCAGGTTTCCCCTCGGGCACCTGCTGGAACCAGATCCGTGGCGCCCGGCCGGCCGGATCGACGATCGACTCCGGCCCGTCACCCACGCCGTCGGGCAGCTCCTCCGCCGGTACTCCCGTCTCGGCCCAGTAGGCCCGCCAGGTGCGGTGCCCGCCCGGCGGTGGCTCCGGCACGTAGCCCAGCGCCTCGGCCCAGAACGCCACCATCCGCCGGGGGTCGGCACAGTCGATCGTCACCTACAGTGTCATCTCCACCACCGGAGCATCCCAGCCGGGTACGACAGGCACCGGCGATGCCCAGCGGAGCGGGTTGGCGCCCGGTCTGGTGCTGGTAGACCCGCTGCCGGGCACCGCTGACGAAGAGGCGCAGCTCGCCTCCGTACCCCAGGGCCGTCGGTGCCGACCGCGCACACGGCCCGCGCGCTGTCGGGGCCGATCGGCATCGACCGCGCCGCTGATATCGTCGCCGTCCCGGGCGGCGACCGGCCGGCCAGGTCACCCACGAACAGGCGGTCGCCGTGACCCGAGCACGTGCTGTCCTCCCGCCGGCACTTTTGGGCCTGGTCCTCGTCGCGCTGGTGCTCTCCGGCATCCGGCCGTACGACCGGCTGACCTGGCTGCTGGAGACGGTGTGGGTGATCGTCGGAGTCCCGGTGCTGCTGCTCGTCTGGCGCCGCTTCCCGCTGAGTACCCTGCTGTGCTGCCTGCTCGCGGTGCACGCGATGATCCTCATCATCGGGGGGCATCACACCTACGCGCGTACCCCGGTGGGCGACTGGGTGCGGGACGTGTTCGATCTGTCCCGCAACCCGTACGACCGGCTGGGGCACTTCGCGCAGGGCTTCGTGCCGGCCATCCTGGTTCGCGAGATTCTGGTCCGCCGCTCGCCGTTGCGGGGCAGCGGGTGGCTCGCGCCGCTCGTGGTCTGCGCCTGCCTGGCCTTCAGCGCCCTGTTCGAGATGTTCGAGTGGTGGGCGGCAGTGGCCGCGGGGTCGGCCGCCGACGACTTCCTCGCCACCCAGGGCGACGTCTGGGACACCCAGTGGGACATGTTCCTGGCGCTGATCGGCGCGGTCACCTCGCTGGCCCTGCTAAGCCGTCTGCACGACCGTCAAGTGTCACCGCCGCCGCGCCGACCTCTCGATCCGCACCCGCCATGATCCACCTCTCGATCGCCGGACCGGGCGACCTGCCGGTCCACTGACTCGTGTCACCCCCGCCGCGAGGGGCCGTCGAGGAATTGTCAGTGTCTTACCATCCACAGAGCCGGCACAGGGTGTCATCGTCGGCCTGGCCGTCGTCACGGGGATCACCGTCGTGGCCGCGTTCGCCGGGTATGCGCCGCCCTGGGTTTCCCTGGGCTGAACCGGCGACGGGTGGGCCGGACCCGCCGTGCGGCCGGTGCGTCTCCCTGACCGGCCGGGCGCTCGACCGACGGTCCTGTCGACGGATGAAGGGCCGACGGGTCTGGCAGCCCACTCCCCGCTCCGATGCCGCCCGGCTGCGCCCGGTGTGCCATCGTGTCCTCCAGCCGTGGACGGCCGGGCGCCACGCCCACCGGGCACACGTCGGTGTCGGCGGGAAGGGGAGTGGTGGCGATGGGGAAGCAGCGGTCCGGGCCGCTCGACGGCATCCTGGTCGCGGACTTCTCGCGGATCCTTGCCGGGCCGTACGCGACAATGCTCCTCGCCGACCTCGGTGCCGACGTGATCAAAGTGGAGGGACCCGGCGGGGACGACACCCGCGCCTGGATGCCGCCGGTGCGGGACGGGACCTCCACCTACTACCTCGGCGTCAACCGCAACAAGCGCTCCGTCGCCCTCGACCTCGCCGACCCCGACGACCTGGACCTCGCACGGGAACTCGCCCGCCGCGCCGACGTCATGATCGAGAACTTTCGCCCCGGCGGGCTGCGGCGCTTCGGTCTCGACTACGACAGCGTCGCCGCCGGCAACGAGGGGATCGTCTACGCCTCCATCAGCGGCTTCGGCACCCACGCCGGAGCGCACCTTCCCGGCTACGACCTCATGGTCCAGGCGGCCTCGGGCCTGATGAGCCTCACCGGCGAGGCCGACGGCCCGCCGTACAAGGCCGGTGTCGCGGTGTTCGACGTGATCGCCGGCCTGCACGCGGCGGTCGGCATCCTCGCCGCCCTGCACCACCGCGCCCGGTGCGGCGCTGGTCAGCGCGTCGAGGTGAATCTGCTCTCGTCGGCACTGTCCGGTCTGGTCAACCACACCAGCGGGTACGTCGCCGGCGGCGCGGCGCCGTTCCGGATGGGCAACGCCCACCCGAGCCTGTTCCCCTACGAGCCGCTGCCCACCGCCGACGGCGACCTCGTCGTCATCGCCGGCAACGACGGCCAGTTCCGCAAGCTGTGCCAGGTGCTTGGCCTGCCCGAGCTGCCCGACGACCCCCGGTTCGGTCGCAACCAGGGCCGCACGGTCCACCGCGAGGCGCTGCGGCCGATCCTGGTCGCGCGGTTGGCCCAGCGCACCCGGGACGAGTGGTTTCGGGACCTCACCGCAGCGGGCGTGCCGTGCGCCCCGATCACCACCGTCGACGGCGGCGTCGCCCTGGCCGAAGAGCTCGGGCTCGACCCGGTGGTCGAGGCCGGCGGGGTGCCCGGCGTCCGACACCCGATCGGCTTCTCGGCCACCCCGCCGCGCTACGACCTGCCGCCACCCCGCCTTGACGAGCACGGCGACGAGGTTCGTGCCTGGCTGGCCGGCTGACCGCCATCGCTCAGCGCCAGGTGCGGAGGCGCCGCCGGCCGATGCCGCAGCCGCAGGTGCCGCCGTGAAGGCGGGAGCGCCGGGTCTTCGGCAGTCCCGTCACCGCGGTGACCGCGGGACAGGCCGGACCGCGAGTGCGGCGGAGGGGTTGACGGCGGACCTGATGCGACCGCACAGCAGCCCGTGCAGCGCGACCAGCGGCAGCACGCCCGCCGGATACCAGGCCAGATCCACCGGATCGAACTGCACCCCGAGTGCCAGCCGTGCCAGCAGGCTCCGCGCCGACAACTCCGCCGGCACCCCGGTCAGCTGCGCACACTCCACCAACCAGCAGAACCCTACCGCGATCGTGCCGGCCAGCGCCGGCGCCATCCGCGGCCAGACGAACAACACCCCGGCCCACACCATCGACGCGTAGAGCGCGGTGCCGGAGTACTGCCGGACGGCGCCGTCGTCGACGGCCCGGATGGACAGCGCGACAGCCAGGAAGAGCGTCGCGGCCGCCGGCATGAGCAGCCGCATCGTCCTCGGCGTGATCGACATCCTGTGACGATGCCACGAGAGACCCGGTGCGATCCAGGCGACTCGGGGCGCCGACGGTGCAGTCGCCGGTGGCCGCAGCCGTCGGAAATGGTGGGACCGGACCTCAGGCGCCCCGCGGCAGGGGCACGATCGGCAGCGCCGCCCGGCGGGCCGTACCCGAGATGTCGCCGGTCTGGATGACCTCGGTGGCCGCCGCCACCTCGCCCCCGACAGCGGCCGTCGCGCCACCCGAGCCGGCCGCCGGTGGCGCCGGGGCGGCCTCGATCGCGTCGAGTAGGGCCCGCAGCCGACCCACCTCCGCAGCGGCCATCCGGAAGGAGCCCCGGCAGAGGGCCCCGCTCCACAGGGACAGCACCACCGCCCCGCGCTCTGGGTGGTAGCTGACCCGCATCGTCCGCTCGTCGCCCCTGGTGTCGGTGAACAGGTCACCGAAGCCGGGCATCGGTAGCACCTCTCCCATCACCCCAGAATGCCCGAGCGGCGGCCCCACGGAAAGACCTGCTACAGGTCGTCGAACGGCTTCGCGTACGCGAACTCGCCGCGGATGTCCGGCCGCCAGGCGCTCATCGGCCGGGCCATGAAGAACCGCGGCCCCCACGGACCTGGCGGTGTCACGCCCAGTTCGACCGCCGGCCGGAACCCGAACCGTGGGTAGTACTCCGGGTGCCCGAGCAGCACGACCAGCGGCTCGTCCAGGGCGTCGGCGGCGCCGAGCACCGCGTGCATCAGCGCCGACCCCACGCCCCGACGCTGCCAGGCGGGTAGCACCCCGAGCGGGCCCACGCCGAGCGCCACCGGCGCGCCGGCCACCGTGCCCCGGGTTCCGACGACGTGCCCGACGACCTCACCGTCGGGGTCGGTGGCGACGAGGGAGAGGGCGGGCAGCCAGCCGTCGTCGGCGCGCAGCGCGTCGACCAGGCTGGCCTCGACGGGTACGGAGTCCGGGGCGTCCGCCGAGGCGAAGGCGGCGGTGTGCACCGCGCGGACGGCGGCGACGTCGGCGGGGGTCTCACGTCTGATCAGCATCGGTTCGGGATCATGCCGGACTTCGCCGGGACAGGCCACCCCGTTTCGCGGCGCTACCCGGCACCGGGGGTAGCGTCCGGGCGTGACGACGAGGAGGCCGCACGAGCGGCACTGGGCCGCCCTGTTCGACCTGCTCGGCCGCACCTTCCGCCGCTGACCTCCCCGGGCTGCGGGAGCAGGCCACGAGTGCGGAAGTGGCCCGCCACCGGGCCGGACGCGGCGCACTACGGTCGGGGGATGAGCGTCGATGTCCCTGACCTGCGCCGGCGATTCGCGGCGCTGACCACCGCCCACGTCGCGGACGCCTGCCTCCGCGCCGGGGTGCCGGTACGCTGCGCGCCGGCCGCCGTGCGCCCCGTCGTGGCCGGTGAGCGGCTGGCCGGCCGGGTCACGCCCAGCCGGCACGCTGGCAGCGTGGACCTCTTCCTGGAGGCGGTCGACCGCGACCAGGTCCTTCAGCTTGTCGAGGCTGATGGCTCAGGCCTGGGGCTGGGCGATGTTGACCATCCACGGGGTGCCGAACCGGTCTTCGCACTGCCCGAACTCGTCGCCCCACATCTGCTTCTCCAGCGGGACCGACACGACCCCGCCCTGGGACAGCTTCTCCCAGTAGCCGCGCAGTTCGTCGGCGTCGTCGCCGCTCAGGCTGACCGTGTTGCCGTTGCCGCGCCTCAGTTCTAGGCCCGGTGGCATGTCCGAGGCCATCAGCACGTAGCCGCTGGCCGTTCGCAGCATGCCGTGCATGATCTGGTCGGCGATCGCCGGGTTCTCCGTGCCGAACTCGCGGAACGTGGTCAGCGTCAAATCCCCGCCGAACACCTGGTGGTAGAACTCCATCGCCTCGCGCGCGTTGCCGGCGAAGTTGAGGTACGGGTTGAGTTGCGATGCCACGACATCCTCCTCGAGGTCGACGATCAGGGTCATCGTCGCACCGGTCGCCGCAGTGGCCGGTGCGTACACGCCGTAACCGCGTGTACGGGTTGGCTTTCGCCAGCGGTCGGTGCTCGGCCAGCGCGCGAGCCTGGCGAGCCTCGGTGGCAGCGCTTCTTTCGCATGATCCGGGGCTTCACCGGAGCCCGGTGACGGCCGCCGGACACGTGGCCGTACCCCGGAACTGAGCGGACCGTGACCGGCGCCCGGCGGTGGTGGGGGGCGACGGACTGCGCCGCCCGCCACCACCGCCGCCCCGACGCCGCGGTGTGCTCAGTCCTCGCGGAACGACTGGCGGACCACCCCGCCGACCAGCGCGCACCAGGTGCTGGTGCTGACCTTGCCGTTGTCCGGCAGGCCGTGCAGCCGCTGCAGGTCCTGCAGGGCCAGCTTGGTGGCGTGGTCGTACGTGCCGGTGACGGCGACGTCGGCGTAGCCCTTGACGATCAGGATGAACTGCACGGCCTGCACCGGCAGGCCGGTGGCGTCCTTCTCCAACTCCGGCGCCAGCGTCTCCCAGGTGGGGCCGGTGATGGTGGCGTCGATGTCGACCGGGATGCCGTTGCGGGCCTGCCAGTCCTGCACTGCGGCGACGGTGGCGGCGTCGAAGGCGCTGTTCGGCGTGACGGCGTAGCCGCGGTAGGCGAGCAGGTACTGGGCGACCCGGACCGAGGGGGAGCCGACGAAGCGCCACAGGTCCGGCCAGCGCCGGGCCGGCACGTCGGCGAGGTCGGTGCCGAGCTTCTTGAACACCCGCCGGCGCACCTGCGGGAAGAGGCGGTAGAACGTCGCGCCCGGGCAGAGGGTGTTGCGGAAGTCCCAGTGGCCGAAGATGTCGTGGGCGTGCAGCCCGTACTGGCGGCAGATGGTGGTGCAGAGCTTCACCAGCGAGGCGAGCAGCTCCTCCGGCGGGGTGTCGGTGACGTAGGTGCCCTCGTTCTCGATGCCGATCGACCGGCCGTTCTCGCCCGGGCAGTGGGCGGAGATCATCTGCCGGTCGCCGGCCTGCAGGCGCTCCAGGCTGCCGTGCCGGCCCTCCATGACGTAGCCGCCGCGGCTGACGGTGAAGTGCTGGCCGGTGTCGGACCAGCCGTTGCCGTCCATGTGCAGGTTCTGGCAGTCCCGGGCCAGCTTGATCGCCTGCGCCTCGGAGTAGTCCGTGACGTTCGGGAACGCCATGTGGTGCACGATGATCTTGTTGGTGGGGATGGCGCTGATCACCAGCGGGTCGGCCGGCGGGCGGGCGCCCCACTCGTCGCAGCTGATGATCCAGTCGAGGTCCGCGCCGGGGTCGGCCTGCGCGGTGGCCGGAAAGGCCAGTTCGGACCCGACGACCGCGACGGCCGCCGTGCCCAGACCGGCCCGCAGCAGCGTACGGCGGTCGAGTTCAGGGTGGTCGAAGTGCATGGCATCTCCTCGGCGGGCCGACGGTGGCCCAGGGGCAGCGATGAAAAGGAGCTCCAAAGTGCGCGCGTGAGGTGGAGGATATTGCCATCAGCGGGCCGGCGCTAGGGGCGCGCGTCGATCCGATGTGGCGGGACGGCGAACCGCCCGGGTCAGGGGGTGGCCGCCCAGCCGCAGCAGGTCAGGGCGTCGGCGCGACGACCCGGTCCCGGTGCGGCATCCGCCAGCCCTCGGCGAGCCGGGACGGGTGCACGTTCCGCCCGCCGCCGAAGAACTCGCAGAACTTCATGATCAGTGGATCCCAGCCCAGCGGGTCCACGTACGACGTGCCCGGGATGACCAGGTCCTCCTCGACGTGTGCACGCAGCACCTCCACCTGGAAGGCGGTGGCGTGCGACGGGGTCCCACCGAACGGGTACGACGCCACCACCCGGCACTCCAACTGGATCGGGCACTGCGCCACCCGCGGCGGCCCGACCAGGTCCGACGGCTGCGCGGTCAGCCCGGCGAGGGCGAACTTGTCCGGCTCGTACCGGTAGCCCTGTGCCGCCTTGTGCTCCGGCACGATCGGCCTGCCGGTGGTCAGCGCGATCCGGTCCACCGCCTCGACCATCGCCGAGGACGGCAGGTTGAGCACGCACTCGCCCTCGCGTACCAGGTTGGCCGTGGTCTGGCCGCTGTCGCCCAGGCCGAGCATGGCCGACCGGCCCAGCCACCACGCGGAGGACATCGGGGCGAGGTTGGCGCTGCCGTCGGGGTTGCGGGAGCTGATCAACACCACCGGAGTCCCGAAGTAGAGCACCTTCAGATCGGGGACGACGTGCATGGTCCTGCCCTTCGCGAGCTGCCACGGCCGGGCGCGATCCGCCCGGCCGCTGTCGACTCTCCGCGACGGCGGCGGCGATCGCTGGCGGCGATCGGACCTCGCGCTCCGGCGGGCACCTACCCTGACGCGGAACCGGGCGGGCGGGGTCAGCGGTCGGCGGCGAACCGGTCGAGGGCGCGCACGACGTGGCGGCGGGTCTCGGCGGTGCCGAAGTGTCCCGCCTGCTCGACGACGATCAGCTCAGAGTCCGGCCAGGCCTGGTGCAGTTGCCAGGCGGTGTCCAGCGGGCTGCTCATGTCGAGGCGGCCGTGGACCAGCACCCCCGGGATGCCGGCCAGCCGCCCGGCGTCGCGCAGCAGCGCGCCCTCCTCCAGCCACGCCCCGTTGGCGAAGTAGTGGGAGCAGATCCGGACCAGGGCCGTCCGGGCCACCGAGGGGCGGTCGCTGTACGGGTTGGTGACGCTCGCCTCCCCGGAAACCACCGCGTCCTCCCAGGCGCACCAGTCGACCGTGGCCCGCTCGCGCACCGTCGGGTCCGGGTGCTCCATCAGCCGGGCGTACGCGCCGACGACGTCGCCGTCGCGGGGCGTGCCGGGGGCGCCGGCGAGGAAGCGGCCCCACTGCTCGGGAAAGAACCGGCCGACACCCCGGTAGAGCCAGTCGGTCTCCGAGCGGCGGGTGCTGGTGACGGCGTTGATGACGATCTCCGACACCCGCTCGGGGTGCCGCTCGGCGTACGCCAGGATCAGCGTGGAGCCCCACGACCCGCCGTGGAGCAGCCAGCGCCGCACGCCCAGGTGCTCGCGAAGGCGTTCCATGTCGGCGATCAGATGCTGCGTCGTGTTGTGCCGCATGTCGGTGGCCGGATCGCTGGCATGCGGGGTGCTGCGCCCGCAACCCCGCTGGTCGAACAGCACGATCCGGTACCGCTCGGGGTCGAAGAACCGGCGGACCCCGGTGCCGCACCCCGAGCCCGGTCCACCATGGACCACGAGCGCGGGCTTGCCGTCGGGATTGCCGCACACCTCCCAGTACACGGCGTTGCCGTCGCCGACGTCGAGCATGCCGTGGTCGTACGGCTCGATCGGCGGATAGCGCACGTCCATGGGTGGATCCTCCCCGGAGGCTAGATACAACAGGGCTGTTACATTAGCCCACATGCCTGACCGACCGCCCGGCCCCGAGCTGCTCGGCACCCGGCTGCGCCACCTGCTCGACCTGCTCGACGGCGAGGTCGCCACCGTCTACGCCGACCTCGGGCTGCCCGGGTTCCGGCCGCGGTTCACCCCGGTCGTACGTGCCCTGGCCGCGGACGGGCCCGCGTCCATCCGCGCGCTGGCCGAGGCGACCGGCGTGACCCACTCCGCCGCCAGCCAGACCGTGGCGCAGCTGGCGAAGGAGGGCCTGGTCACGCTCACCCCCGGGACCGACGCCCGCCAGCGCATCGCGCACCTCACGCCGAGAGCCGAGTCGCTGCTGCCCGTGCTGGACGCCGAATGGGCCGCCACCACGGCCGCCGCCCGCCGGTTCGAGGCCGAGCTGCCGTACCCGCTGAGCCAGCTCATCGACGAGGCGCTGGCCGCCCTGGGCCGCAGGTCGATGCGGCAGCGGATCGCCGAGGTCGCGCCCGACCTCGTCCCGCCGGAAAACCGATCCGCGGGTGGCGCCTAGATCACCTATCCTGCTGGTCCACCCATTGGGTAGTCGTCGCGGAGGCGTGCACACCAACGGCCGGCTGTAATCCGGTCACCCACTCCTGGCGCGCGGAGGGCAGCGCGGGGGTTCGATTCCCCGGATCACCAGGCAGCCCCGCACCCGGGCACAGGGAACAGCGCACGGCGCACAGGTAACCACCACGTGCAGATCCACGACGACGAGGGTGGGCTCGGGGCACTCCACATCAACGGCGCGGTCGACGAGCCTTGATCGAGCATCCATGCGGTACGCACCAGGACAGTTGCCGGCGACCGGCCGGACCCTCCGCCCGGCCCCGGGGTCCCGCGCTGCCCGGACGGGTCAGGAGGCAGGACTGTCGGCCGTCGAAGTGGGTATGCGCGGCGCCGGGAGGCGGGCGCCTCCGGAAACGAGGGGGTCATGGTAGCCGCCGCCGGATTCGTCGGCCTGGTCATCGTCGTCGTGCTCGTCGCGTTGCTGATCGCGCTGAGCGTACGGATGGTGCAGCAGTACCAGCGCGGAATCGTGTTCCGCTTCGGGCGGGTGCTGGAGCGCATCCGGCAGCCCGGTCTGCACCTGATCGTGCCGGTCGCCGACCGGATGGTCCGGGTGAGCATGCAGACCACCGTGATCGGGGTACCCGCGCAGGGCGCGATCACCAAGGACAACGTCACACTGACCGTCGACGCGGTCGTCTACTACCGGGTGGTCGACCCGGTGAAGGCCCTGGTCAACGTGCGGGACTACCCGTCGGCGGTGCTCCAGGTCGCGCAGACCGCGCTGCGGTCGGTGATCGGCAAGGCCGACCTGGACACGGTGCTCGGCGACCGGGACCGGATCAACGCGGAACTGAAGGCGGTCATCGACGCGCCGACCGAGAAGCCGTGGGGGCTGCTCATCGAACGGGTCGAGGTCAAGGACGTCTCCCTGCCGGAGGGGATGAAGCGGTCCATGTCGCGGCAGGCCGAGGCGGAACGGGAACGCCGGGCCCGAGTGATCGCCGCCGACGGCGAGTTCCAGGCGTCCCGGCGGCTCGCCGACGCCTCCCGGGCGATGGCCGACACACCAGGGGCCTACCAGCTGCGACTGCTGCAGACGGTGGTGGACGTGGCGGCGGAGAAGAACAGCACCCTGGTCATGCCGGTCCCGGTGGAGCTGCTCCGGTTCTTCGACAAGATGGCGGCCGGCTCCCGGGAGCAGGCGGGCGCGGGGCACGGCCCCCTGCAGCAGGCGGCCGCGGAGGCGGTGCCGAGCGTGTCCGGCGACGGCCACCGCCGGGAGGACCCCCGCTGACGGGCCGGCGTCAAGCCCGCTGACCGAAATCCACCCGTCATCACGGACGTCTGACGCGGCGGAACACCCGTTGCGCCGATGGACCGGACGCCCGTGATGACGAGAATGATCAGCGTGGTCCTGACCCGTGACCGCTCCCCGCAGGCCGGGGAGGCTGCCGCGTGAGCGCCGACTGGCAGCTGTCCGGCTACACGCCGGTGCGGCAGCTCGGCGCCGGCGCGTCCGGCCGCGTCCTGCTCGCCACCCACGACGCCACCGGCACCGCCGTCGCCATCAAGTACCTGACCAGGGTGGTGGGCGACGACCCGTCGTTGCGTACGGCGTTCCGCGACGAGGCCCAGCTGCTCGTCGAGGTGGACGACCCGCACATTTCCCGGCTCTACGAGTACGCCGAGTCGCCGCACGGCGCCGCCATCGTGATGGAGCTGGTCAACGGCGTGTCACTGCGGCAGATGCTGCGCGCCCACGGCCCCACCGAGCCCGAGGCGGCCCTCTGTGTGCTCAAGGGCTCCCTCGCCGGGCTGGCCGCCGCGCACGCCCGGGGCGTCGTGCACCGCGACTACAAGCCCGAGAACGTGCTGGTCGGCATCGACGGGCAGAGCAAGCTGGCCGATTTCGGCATCGCCGTACCGGTGGGCCGGGACAGCGGCGGCTCGGTCAGCGGCACCCCCCGCTACCTGGCCCCGGAACAGTGGACCGGCGCGCCGGCCAGCCCGGCCTGCGACATCTACGCCGCCACCGCCACCTTCTACGAGTGCCTCACCGGCCGCCCGCCCTACGACGGCCGGGACC
This sequence comes from Micromonospora sp. NPDC047548, assembly GCF_040642975.1. Lineage (NCBI taxonomy): Bacteria > Bacillati > Actinomycetota > Actinomycetes > Micromonosporales > Micromonosporaceae > Micromonospora > Micromonospora sp. NPDC047548. The sequence continues at coordinate 6,262 of NZ_JBEYTI010000051.1, read as the reverse complement.
TGATCACCCTGCGGACCCAGCACGCGCAGGCGCCGATCCCCACCGAGGCGGCGCCGCCACCCGTGCACGACCTGCTCCGCCACGGCATGGCCAAGCAGGCCGCCGACCGTCCCCAGCCGGCGGAGGTCTTCCTGGCCGAGCTGGAACGCACCGCCGGGGACGCCTACGGCGCGGACTGGGAGGAGCGGGGCCTGCGCGAACTGGCCCGCCGGGCCGCCCTGCTCGCCGCGCTCTTCCCGTTCCCCGACGGCTCCGGCGGCGCCACCAGCCTGGCCAGCACCGCGTTCGGCGAGACAGGTCCGCCCCCGCCGCGCGGGCACCGCCGCGCCGTGCTGCTCGGGGCCGGTCTGGTCGGGGCCCTGCTGCTGGGCGGCGCCGGCCTCAGCTACGCCTCCCGGCACGCGGCGGCGTTCACCCTCGCCGACGCCCCGGCTGCCTCCGCCCTCACCTCGCTGGGCCCGAGCCCGTTGGCCGCCGCCCCCGCCATCAACGCGGTGTCGCCCAGCCCCACCCCGACGTCCTCGGCGCCGGCCGCCGCCACGGCGTCCCCGACCCGGCCGGCCACCGCGACGCCCACCCGGTCGCGCCCCGCGAGCCCGACGCCCCGCACGTCGACCAGCCCGCCCCCGCCACCGGACGGCGCCGCACCGGTCGTCGGCAAGGTCGACGCCAGCCCCAGCCTCCTCGAACCCGTCGGCTGCCGCTATGGCAACAGGTCGAGCACGGTCACCGCGACCGCCACCGACGACCGGACCAACGCCGAGGAGCTGCGGGTGAGCTTCCGGTACACCCTTGCCGGAGTCACCCGCGCCATCGGCATGACGCACGTCGGGCGGGGCGTCTACCAGGGCACCCTCGGCGACCTGCCGGCACCGAAGTCGAGCACCCGCATCCCGATCCAGGTGGTCGCCGTCGACGTCGCCGGCAACGCCGCCGACCCGGCCGGGCCGGTGTACGTGTCGCTCTCCTCTTACTGCACCCCCGGCTAGTGGCCGGGCGGTGCGACCGCTCTGACGAAAGGTGGGCTCCGATGACCAGGCCGGGGGAGCGGGGCGCGACGCCGCCCGGCGATGGTGAGCCCACCGTCCACCTGGATGCGACCGGGCATCCCGGCGCGGCCGACCGGACCCTGGACCTGGACCGTACCGTCGACCTGGACCGGACGGTGAGCCTGGACCGGACGGTGAGCCTGGACGTGACCGTCCACCTGGGGGCCGCCGACGAGACCGTGCGTCTGGCGGCCACCGACCAGACCGTTCACCTCGGCGGGACCGGGCCGGCCGTCGACGCCGGCCCGGTCGACTCGACGGTGCGGCTCGGCGCGGCCGAGGCCACCTACCTCGACGCCGCCACCGCCCGGACCGGCTTGGCGGCGACCGGAGCGGCGAGCGTGGGCACGGTGGCGACGGGCCGGGGCGTACCGTCGCCGGCCGCGCCGACCGGGGCGGGCGGTGAGGTGCGGTTCGGGCCCGGGGTGCCCGCGACGCCGCCCACCGCGCCGGCCTGGCCGGCGGCGTCCCCGCCGCGTCGCCGGCGGCCCCTCTGGCGGCGGGTGGTCTCGGTGCTCTCCGCCCTGCTCACCGTGGCGCTGGTCGCCGTCGTCGGCTTCTACCTGTGGCAGCGGCTCAACCCGCTGGAGATCAGCGAGGTGACCGTGGCGGTGCCGCGGCCGGCCGGAAACCGGTGCGACGTCACCGTCGAGGTGGCGGCCACGGTGCGGACCAACGGCCGGGCCGGCGTGATCGAGTACCAGTGGCTGCGCTCCGGCTCCCCGCCCGGCGCGCTGCTGAGCGAGCGGGTCGGCTGGGGCCAGCGCACCGTCAGCCTGTCGTTGAAGTGGGCGTTCAACGGGGTCGGCAGCGTCACCGAGACGGCCACCGTCAACATTGTCTCCCCGTCGCCGCACCAGGCCGGCACGGAGGTGAGCTACGCCTGCCCTGGTGCGTGACAAGCGTTTTCCCACGGGCGGGTTCGGGTAGGTCGGGTCCGACCGACCCGATGGACCGTGTGGAGGCCTACTACGGGGTCTGCTGTCACCCTGCACCTGGCCTTCGGGATCTGGGGTCCGAACCCGATCTCCGACCTGATCGCCGGCGTGATCGCCTGGCTGCCCCGCGCCTTCGTCGCGATCGTCATCGTGGTGGTGGCCGCCGCCATCGCCAGCGCGGTCAAGGACATCATCAGTAGTGCCCTCGGCGGCCTGTCGTACGGACGGGTGCTGGCCAACATCGCCTCGGTGTCACCCTGGGCCGGGGTGTCATCGCCGCGCTCAACCAGATCGGGGTGGCCACCGCGGTGACCACTCCGGTGCTGATCGCCGTGCTCGCCACCGCCGGCGGCATCCTGGTAGTCGGTGTCGGTGGCGGACTGATCCGGCCGATGCAGAGCCGTTGGGAGAATTCGCTCACCCGCGCCGAGCAGGAGTCGCGGCTCATCGCCACGCACGCCCGGGCGTACCAGGCCGGCAAGCGTGACGTGCAGGCCCACCTGGCCCCGCCGGTCACCCCGTACGCCGAGTCGGAGCAGACCCAGCCGGTGCCCCGGCCCGACGAGGCGGACCGGACCCAGCCGGTCGGCCCGTACCCCGCGTTGGAGGCGACCCGGCCGGCCAACCCGGTCGTCCCGCCCCGGCAGGCGACGGCCACCCACGACGAGCCGGCGCCCGCCGACAGCGAGGCCACCATGGTCATCCCGCCGATCGACGGCGACGCGTTCCGCCGTTGACCGCGCCACCAACGGCCGGGGTGGGACCCGCACGGGTCCCACCCCGGCCCGCTGCCCGCCCCGCCGAACGGGATCGCCAGGCCGGCCCGCGGCGGCTAACATCGGCGCATGACCTGGCGATGTTGATCCATAGCTGAGGGCCGCAACCGCGGGCCACCCCGGACGCCGCACGTCCCGCGTCCGTCCGGTCCCGTGGAAAGGCCCTCATGACCGTCACCATCCCGTCCGTGTCCGCGGCCCGCCGCCTGGCGGCCACCCTCTACGGGTACGCGTTCCTCCAGGACTTCGTCCTGCTCTACCCGGTCTACGCGCTGCTGTTCAGCGACACCGGCCTGTCGATCGGCCAGATCTCCTCGCTCTTCGTCGTCTGGTCGGCGACCGGCATTCTGCTGGAGGTGCCCTCCGGCGCCTGGGCGGACGCGGTCTCCCGCCGGCTGTTGCTCTGCCTGGCGCCGCTGCTCGCCGGCGCCGGCTACGCCCTGTGGGTGCTGACCCCGTCCTACGGGGCGTTCGCCCTCGGCTTCGTCCTCTGGGGAGCCGGCGGCGCGCTCGGCTCCGGCGCCCTGGAGGCGCTGGTCTTCACCGAGCTTGACCGCCTCGGCGCGGCCGGCCGCTACGCCCGGACCATGGGCCGGGCGCGGACCGCCGGCGTGCTCGGCGTGCTCGCCTCGATCGGCCTGGCCGGGCCGGTGCTCGCCATGGGCGGCTACCCGGCCGTCGGCGCGGCCAGCGTGCTTGCCAGCGTGCTTGCCGCCGCCGTTGCCACCCGCTTCCCCGAACACCGTCCGTCCCCAGCGGCCCCCGCCGACGCCGCGCCCGAACCGGCGGAGGACGGCGACGACCTGGGCTGGGCGGCGAGCCTGCGCGCTGGCCTCGCCGAGGCCCGGGCCGACCCGCGGGTACGCGCGGCGGTGCTGCTCGTCCCGGCGGTGACCGCCGTGTGGGGCGCCCTCGACGAGTACACGCCGCTGCTGGCCCGGGACACCGGCGTCGCCGAGTCGACGGTGCCGCTGCTGCTCCTGCTCGTCTGGGCCGGGGTGACCATGGGTGGCCTGCTCGCCGCGCCGGCCGAACGACTGGGCACCCGTTGCTACGCGGCGCTGCTGGCGGTGGCTGCCCTGACGCTCGCCGCCGGGGCGGGACTGCGCCACCCGGCCGGGTTCGTGCTGATCGGCGTCGCCTTCTGCGCCTTCCAGCTGGCTTCGGTGCTGGCCGACGCCCGGCTGCAGGCGCGCATCACCGGCCCGGGCCGGGCCACCGTCACCTCGGTCGCCGGCATGGCCACCGACCTGGCGATCATCGCCGTCTACGGCGGGTACGCCGTGGTCGCCAGCGTGGGTGGCAACCCGGCCGCCTTCGCGGTGGCGGCCGTGCCCTACCTGCTGGTGGCCGGCTGGCTGCTGGGCTCGCGGGACGGTCGGCGGCGCAGTCCGGCGAGGGAACCGGTGGCTGGCCGCAGCGGTGAGCCGACCTGACCGCTCCTCGGCGGCGTCCTCGGCCTGGAGTGCCGGCGTACCCGGGTTGACCGTGCCATGGCGGCGTCCCCGGCCTGGCCGGTGACGGTGTGGTGTGGCCGGCCAGGCCGGTACGGAGGTGGTGTCGCCGGCCCGGCGGACGGGCGGTGTCGGCGCCGGCGGTTAGCGTGGTCCGATGACCGGTGTGAGCTACGACCGTTGGTGCGCCGAGATCGTGCAGCAGAGCGACCTGCTCCGGTCCCATCTCGACGGCGCCAACCTGACCGTCCCCGTCCCGTCCTGCCCGGGGTGGAACGTGGGCCAGCTGGTCCGACACCTCGGTGGCGGGCAGCGGTGGGCGGCGGAGATCGTCCGCACCCGGCCGCCCACGCCACCTGAGGACACCCACTTCCGCGACCTGTCGCCGTACGCGGACGAGGACTCGGCGGTGGTCGGGCCGTGGCTGGTCGAGGGCGCCGCCGAGCTGGCCGGGGCGCTGCGCGACGCCGGGCCGGTGGCGCAGGTGTGGACCCCGCTGGGGGAGGGGAGTACGCCGTTCTTCGCGCGCCGGTTCGCCCACGAGACGCTCGTGCACCGGGCCGACGCCGCGCTCGCCCTCGGCGTGGACGTGGTCGTCACGCCGGAGGTCGCCGTCGACGCGCTCGACGAGTGGATGGAACTGGGCTCGCTGCCGCAGATGTTGGACTTCCACCCGCACCGCAGGGAGCTGCTCGGCCCGGGTCGGACGCTGCACCTGCACGCCACCGACACCCCGCCCGAGCTGGGCGCAGAGTGGCTGGTCGACCTCACCGGCGACCTGCTCGCCTGGCGGCGCGCGCACGAGAAGGCCGCCGTGGCCGTACGGGGGCCGCTGACCAACCTGCTGCTGCTGGTCTACCGCCGGCTGCCCGTCGACGCGGCGGGCGTCGAGGTGATCGGGGACGCGAAGCTGCTCGACCTGTGGCTGGAGCGGGTCAGCTTCGGCTGAACGGGTCGGTCCGGTGACGGTGGACGACCGCCACCGGGCCTCCGGTCACCCCGGCAGGTGCAGGAAGGACCACTGGTGGCCGTCGAGGTCCCGGAACCCGCGCATGTACAGGTAGCCCAGGTCCTGGCCCGGCCCGAGAGCCTCGCCCCACTCGTCGAGCAGGGTGAACCACTCGTCCCAGCCGCGGCCGGTGCGCTCGCGGACCAACGCCTCGGAGATCCGGTCGGTCTGTGCCGCCCCCGATCCGGTGGCCGGCGGGGTGGATTCGGCGAGCGCCGAGGTCGGCGGTTCAGCCGCGACGGTGCTGGCCAGCAGGTGCCGGCGGGCCGCCGGGTAGCTCTCGCCGGTCCTGCCCATCCGGGTGCGGACCCGGGACTTGAAGGACTTCTGGCGCGTCATCACATGCTCCCTGTCGACGGCGCGGTCGCAGGGACTCACACTCCCGTCGACCCGCCGTTGCCTGGGCATGTAGGCCGCGCACGCTCAGTCGGGCAGTGCGTCGAGGTAGACCCAGCGCCCGTTCTCCCGGACGAACCGGCTGCGCTCGTGGAGCGTCTCCGGCCGGCCGGACTCCCGGTAGTGGGCGCGGAACTCGACGGTGCCGGCGCTGTCGAACAGGCCGCCCCGGTCGGTGTCCACGATCTCCAGGCGGGTCCACTGCTCGTCCGGGTCGAGCCGCACACGGGCCGGCCGGGTGGAGGAGTGCCAGCTGTGCAGCAGGTACGCGGCGTCACCGACGGCGAAGGCGCTGAACCGGGAGCGCATCAGGGCCTCGGCCGTCCCCGCCGTACCCTCGCCGCGGTGCACCGGGCGGCAGCAGTCGGCGTACGGCAGGCCGGAGCCGCACGGGCACGGCTGGTCCGGGTCGCCGGCCGCGCTCCGGCGGGCTCCACGTTTCGCCACGGCACCCATCCTGCCGCATCGGTCGGTCGCTGGCAGCGGCAGGCGGGCCACGTGACCGCCCACGCACCGGCGAAACGGGAGCCCGCCGCGTCACGGAGATGACGAAGGGCCGGCCCCGGGTGGGGGCCGGCCCTGTCGTTGTGGTGTGTCAGGAGGTGGCGGAGTAGCCGCGGGTGGCGATCCAGTCGGCGAG